>SIRW01000054.1 GCA_004366205.1 Actinomycetota bacterium
CCCCGGCTGCGGCGGCCCGGCGCCGCACCCGGCGCACGCCCCTCGTCGCACCGGGACGGGAGCGGTGACCGGGCGGCTCCGAGGCGGCCCTGGGCGGCGCCCGCTCACCGGGCTCATGGCCGCGGGGCTGGCCCTGGCGCTCCTGCCCGGACCCGCCGCGGCCGAGGGCGGGGCCGAGCTCGTCGCCACCGGCTGGTGGTGGCGCGCCCAGACCGGCCTGCTCGTGGACGCGCCCACGCCACCGCAGGTCCCCGAGGGCGGCCTGATGGTGGCGGGGGCGCCCGACGGCGCCGTGGCGCGCGCCGCCGTGCGCTACGAGCTGGGTCCCGGCGAGACCGGCCCGGTGCTGACCCTGCGCGTCGCGAGCGACCGGGGCGGCGAACAGGCCCGCCTGGCGGCGTGCCTCAGCGGCTCGCCCTGGACGCCCGCCCACGGTGGGCGGTGGGACTTCGCGCCCCCAGCCGCCTGCGCCCAGGGCTCGGTGATGGGCGTCCGCTCCGACGACGGCTCCACCTGGACCTTCGCGCTCGAGCCCCTGCTCGTCGGTGGCCTGCTCGACGTCGTCCTCGTACCGGGGAAGGTCGAGGGCCTGCCGGAGGGCGCCGACGGGTCGACGTTCGAGCTCGTGTTCGAGGCGCCGACCAGCGCCAGCCTCACCACCATCGGTGGCACCCCGCCGAGCGGCGGCGGCTTCGACACGCCGAGCATCGAGGCGTTCAGCCCGCCCGACCCCGAGCCGCCCGGCGGCCCAGTGGGAGGCGGCGGGTTCACGGCGCCGGCACCCCTGCCGTCGCCGGGACCGGCCCCGTTCGAGCCCGCCCTCGACGACGAGGACCAGGAGTTCACCGCCATCGCCCCGTCCCGCGAGCGGTTGTCGCGCCCGCCCCTGCAGGAACCGGTCGCCCGGGCGAGCGATCCCACGCTGCTCGCCATGCTGGTGCTGCTCGCGGGCGCGGCCGCCGCCGTCGCCACGAGCCGCCAGCCGCTGCCCGCCCCGCAGCGCCTCGGCCGCTTCGGCGCCGCAGCCGGACCGGCGACCGTGGCGGCGGCCGCGCCGGTCACCGGCGGTCTCGGCCGCTTCGCCCGCCCCCGCACCGGCCCGCCGCCCCGCCTCTGACCGGACCCGGTCGGCGCCAACCGGCCCACGCCGCGCCGGCCGGCTCGCTGATGTTTTTGCAGTCAGGATGCGATAACCTGGCCGGCACGTCGAGTCCACCTGGGGAGAGGGCATGACCGCACCCGACCGTCCACCGGCGACCACGCTGCTCGAGCGCGTCGCGGCCCGCCAGGCGGGCGAGCGCCCCGAGGACAGCGCGTTCCTGGCCGGCCGACCCGGCCTGGCCCTCCAGGCCGCCGAGTGGGACGGCTCGCTGCCCGCCGAGCGCGCCGCCGTGCCGGAGCGGGTCGAGGACCTGATCGGGCCCGGCCACCGGCTGGCCCGGCTGCGGCGGCTGGCGTTGGTGCTCGCCGTCCTGCTGCTCGAGGGCGCCGTGGTCGTGCTCGTGCACGTCCCTTGGGCCCTCATCACCCGCCGGCCGCTCGCGCCCGGCGCCGCCCACCGCCTGCGCCGGGCATTCGAGCACCTCGGCCCCTCGTACGTGAAGCTCGGCCAGTTCATCTCCTCGGGCCGGGGGCTGTTCCCCGACGTGCTGGTCGACGAGTTCGCCACCTGCCGGGACCGTTGCCCCCGCCTGCCCTGGCGGACGGTGCGCCGGGCCATCGAGGCCGAGCTCGGTCCCCTCGAGGAGCACTTCGCCCACGTCGAGCGCGAACCCCTGGCGGCCGCCTCCATCGCCCAGGTGCACGCCGCCACGCTCCACGACGGCACGGACGTGGTCGTCAAGGTGCAGCGGCCCGGCATCGCCCGCCAGGTCGAGGCCCACATCCGCTCGATGCCCGCCATCGCCACGCTCGTGGTCCGGTCGTTCCCCGACGGCCCCGTCGCCGACCCCGTCCGGCTCGTGCGCCTCTTCGCCACGACGATCCTCGAGGAGCTCGACTTCCGGCTCGAGGCCCAGAACATGCTCGACATCGGCCTCGACCTCGAGGCGGCCGCGGTGGACGACGTGGTGGTGCCCCGGCCGGTACCCGGGCTCGTGACCGAGCGGGTGCTGGTCATGGAGCGCCTCGAGGGTCACAAGTTCGACGACCTCGACCAGATGCGCGCCGCGGGCATCGACACCGCCGCCCTGCTGCTCACCGGCATCCGCTCGCTCGTGGAGGGGGCGACGGTGTTCGGGCGGTTCCACGGCGACCTGCACGCGGGCAACGTCGTCTGCCTGCCCGACGGTCGCTTCGGGCTGATCGACTTCGGGATCTGCGCCCGGCTCGACGACGAGCAGCGGGCCGGCCTGCAACGGCTGCTCGTCGGGATCGCGACCCGCGACGTGCGGGGCCAGGTCCGGGGCCTCGACGCCATGGGAGCCCTGCCCGACGGCACCGACCGGCGGCGCCTCATCGCCCGCATGATGGCGGCCCAGGACCGTCAGCGTGACCAGCTGTCGGTCGACGACCTGCGCGCCGGCGCGCCGCGCATCATGCGGGTGTTCGCCGAGCTCCAGCTCGAGCTGCCACCGGGCCTGGTCCTGTTCTTCAAGGACGTGCTCTACCTCAACGGCTCGACCCGGCTCCTCGCCCCCGACCTCGACCTGCTCTCGGCCTTCGCCGGGCTCCACCGGCACTTCGACGGCAAGTACGGCTCCGACCGGGTCGTGCTGTCCGGCGACCCGTACGGGCCCGACATCACCGAGGAGGAGCTCGCCGAGGCCCGCGCCCACCTCGAACCCGAGGACGACCACCCGGCCGCCGGCCCCGGCGCGCCGGCCCCCACCGCCGCGGGCATCATCGCCGACCGGATCGGCTCACGCGCCATCCCGGACGCCCTCGTCCCGCTCGGGCTGTTCCTGGCCACCAACACCCGCTGGGGCCTGGCGTGGGCGATCGCCGCGGTGACGACGTGGTCGCTCGGCTTGACCCTGTACCGGCGGCGCCGGGGCCGGCGGATCGGCTTCGTGCTGCCGATCGTCGTCGGGTTCATCCTGCTGCGCGGGATCGCCGGCATCGTCACCCGCTCCGACGCCGTGTACTTCGGCCCCGCCATCCTCAACAACTTCCTGATCGGCGGCACCTTCCTGCTCAGCGTGCTGTTCCGCACCCCGCTCATCGGGCTCGTCGCCCGGGCCTTCTACCCGTTCCCGGCGGCCGTGCGCCGCCACCCCACCTTCCACCGGGTCTTCCGCAACGTCACCCTCGCGTGGGCCACGTTCCTGATCGCGTCGGGCACGTTCCAGGTCTGGCTGCTCGCCACCCAGTCGACCAACACCTTCGTGACCCTGCGCGCCGCGGTGGGCTGGCCCGTGGGCATCGCCCTGCTGGTGGCATCCATCGCCTACCCCCGTCGCGTGCTCGAGCGCGACCCCGAGATCGTCGAGCTCTTCGAGCGAGGAGGCAGGACCCGTGACCGACACCGGTGAGCTGCTCTGGGACCGCAGCGACCCCGACTTCCTGCGCGACCCCTACTCGCGCTACCGCGAGCTGAGCGAGGCCGGCCCCGTGCACCGGGGCGAGCTCGGGGAGCTCGTGCTCACCCGCTGGGCCGACTGCCACGCCGTGCTGCGCGACCCCCGCTTCAGCAGCGACCCGCGCCACCGGGCCGACGGGCTCGGACGGCGCAACGCCGAGGACGGCAACCGGTCGGGGCCGGCCACGATCCTCGAGGCCGGCGTGTCGGTGATGCTCTTCCTCGACCCGCCCGACCACACCCGGCTGCGCCGGCTGGTCGCCAGCGCCTTCACGCCCCGCGCCGTCGACGCCCTGGCGCCCCGGATCGCCGAGCTGGTGGAGGGCCTCCTCGACGAGGTGGCGGGCGCCGGCACGTTCGACGTGATGGACGCCCTGGCCTACCCGCTGCCGGTGATCGTGATCTGCGAGCTGCTCGGCGTGCCCGCGGAGGACCGCGAGCAGTTCAAGGGCTGGTCGTCCGACGCCACCCGCCTGCTCGACCTCGCCGACGCCGACGGCGAGGCCGTCCAGCGGGGCCTGGCCGCCGGCGCCGCTTTGCTCCAGTACCTCTTCGGCCTGATCGAGGACCACCGGGCCAACCCCCGTGACGATCTGCTGAGCGCCATGATCGCGGCGGAGGAGGAGGGCGACCGGCTCACCCCCCAGGAGCTGTACGCGACCTGCATGCTGCTGTTCCTCGCCGGCCACGAGACGACGATGAACCTCATCGGCAACGGCGTGCTCGCCCTGCTGCGCCACCCCGACCAGCACCAGCGCCTGCTCGACGATCCCGGCCTGATCCCGGGCGCCGTCGAGGAGATCCTGCGCTTCGACCCGCCCGTGCAGGTCACCGCCCGCACAGCCACCGTCGACGGCCTCGAGGTGGCGGGCCGGCCCGTGGCCAGGGGCCAGGGCGTCGTGACCGCCATCGCGGCTGCCAACCGCGACCCCGAGCAGTTCCCCGACCCCGACCGGTTCGACGTGACCCGTCCCGAGGCCCGCCACCACCTGGCGTTCGGGGGCGGAATCCACTACTGCCTGGGCGCGCCGCTCGCCCGCCTCGAGGGCCGCATCGTCCTCGAGCGGCTCCTCGCCCGCTTCCCCCGGCTCGAGCCGGACTTCGACCTCGACCGGCCCGAGTACCGCGAGCACTTCGTGCTCCGGGGCCTGCGCACCCTTCCTGTCCGGCCCGCCTGACGGCCGGGCCGGTCCCGGACGCGACCGGGCGCCGCCCGCAGGCGGCGCCCGGTGCGTTCGATCGGTGCTGCTGCGGAGGCTAGGCGTCCTCGCGGAACACGAAGCCCCACATCACCTGGGCGGCGGGGATGCCGTCACCCCGGGTGCCGTCGGGGAACTCCCAGCCGGTGATGTTGCGCACGACCGGGTTGGCGCCGATGGCGGTGACCGTGTGGGCGGTCCAGGTGTTGGGGACCTGCTCGGTGAAGTGCATCATGATCGCCTCGACCGCGGCGTAGCGCTCGTCGAAGTCCGTCGACTCCCGCAGGATGGCCAGGTTCTCGGCGACCACCTCGTCGTGGAAGTTCGTGAAGTTCGTCGGCATCACCGCCGGGTCCTCGAACGAGTTGTGCAGCGTCGTGTACGGGTCGAGCTGCTCGCCCATCCGCCAGATGTTGATCATGAAATCGCCGGCGATGGCGTTCTGGATGTGGGCGGCCTGCTCGAACTGGTTGATCTGCACGTCGACGCCGATGGCGTTCCAGAAGGCCTGGTAGGTCTGGGCCATCTCGATGAGGCTCGGGTCGGGCGGGGTGTTGAACTCCACCCGCACCGGCGAGCCCGGCGCCTGGCCGTCGGAGCGGTTCGGGTCGTTGGCGTACTCCTCGATGAGCTCCCGGGCCCGCTCGGGGTCGTTGTTGGGCCAGGCCTCGGCCACCCGCTCGGAGTACCAGGGGCTGTCGGGGCTGAACCACTGGGTGGCGGCCGGCGACAGGCCGGTGCCGCCGAGGACCTCGATCAGCTGGTCCTGGTCGAGGGCGTAGGCCAGGGCCCGGCGCACCCGGGAGTCGTCGACCGGCGGGCGCTCGGTGTTGAAGATGGCGCCGCCCGCGTTGTTCCCGACGAAGGTGTGCGTGCGGACGTCGTCGTTGTCGAGGAGCTGGCGGATGATGCTCTGGCGCAGGCTCTGCATGGCGTCGATGTCGCCGGTCTGCAGGCTGGCCACGCGGGTCTCCTCGTCGGGCATCGGCCTGAAGACGATCTCGTCGAGGTAGGGCAGGCCCTCCTGCCAGTAGTTGTCGTTGCGGGTCACGACGAGCTGGTTGTCGCGCTGCCAGCTCTGGAACACGAACGGGCCCGTGCCCACCGGGTTCGACCCCGCGTCCTCGCCGAACTGCTGGTGGGCGGCGGGCGAGAACGGCATGCCGATCATGCCGGTCAGCAGGTCGGGGAAGGCGGCGTTGCCGGCCGAGAGGTTGTACCGGACGGTCAGCTCGTCGACGACGTCCATGCTCTCGACGTCGCGCAGCGCCCCGGCGGTGACCGCGCCCTCGACGTTGAGGAGGTTGTCGAAGTTGTACTTCAGCGCCTCGGCGTCGAGCGGGGTGCCGTCGTGGAACTCCACGCCCGGCCGCAGCGTCAGGGTCCACTCGTCGAGGGCGTCGTTGGGCTCGAGCGACTCGGCCAGGTAGGGCCGGGGCTCGCCGTCCTCGTCGTACTTCACGAGCGGGTCGAAGATGGCGTAGGCCACGTTGATGCCCGGGCTGGCGAGGGACGCCTCGCCGGGCAGGAAGCTGTTGCTCTCGGCCTCGAGACCGACGACGACGCGACCGCCGTAGACGGGATCGCCGACGTCCTCCTCCTCGTCGCCGGGCAGGCCCACGTCGGCCGGGGGCTCGTCGTCGTCGGTGCCGCACGCCGCGGCGACCAGGGCCAGTGCCAGCAGGATGGCCCACAGGCCAGCCAGTCCTCTCGGTCCACGTCGCATGTCGGTCTCGTCCTCGTCTCGGGTGTGGGGATCTGCCGGCCACCGCCGATCGGGCCGGCGGATCGACCCTAGCAACCGGCGCGAAGGCGCAGCGGTCACCCGCACGCGGTGGTGACGATCAGGTCGCCGTCGGCGGCGACCCGGGCCGTGCCGTGCCAGGCGGCCCACCGCTCGAGTGCGTCGCCCAGCGCGGCGCGCGCCCGGGCGGAGTCGGTCGCGAAGGCGGCGCGCAGGCAGGTGGCGTCGCCGTCGTCCCACACCACCGACCAGTCGCCCGCCCAGCCGGCGGCCGCGGCGAACGCGTCGGCGGCGCCGATGGCCTCACCGAGCACCAGCACGAGCGACCACCGCCCGATCACGCCCTCGTCGAGGACCTCGCCGTCGGCGGGCGGGGCGGGCACGTCGACGGGCTCCCAGCCCTCCAGCCAGCGTCGCGGGTCGAGGATCTCCGTCGACGTCGTGGGCGGGCGGGTGAAGGCCTGGTCGACGAGCGCCCAGCCGCCGGCGCGCAGGAGGGCGGCGACGAACTCGGGGCCGGCGAAGTACGGGAACATCAGGATGTCGGGCACGACTTGGGGGACGCCCTCCAGGTCGATGCCGGCCTGCATCGCGCGCTCCTCGCGCTCGGCGGCCCGCCGCTCGTCGCTCCCGAGGGACCGGCGGTAGCGCTGCTCGATCGTCATGGCCGTGCCCTCGACGAGCGCCGAGAAGGCGTAGGCGGACTCGTCGTCGGCCTCGTCGAGCTCGTCGCGGTCGAGGCCGAAGTGCTGGTCGTCGAGGGCGTGGACGAGCTCGTGCACGAGGACGATGCGGGCGAAGGGCGTGGGGTCGGCGGCCCGGACGACCAGCTCGCCGGCCTCGGCGTCGTAGAAGCCGAGGGCGGCCTCGCCGAGGAAGCGCTCGAGCACCCCGGGCAGGTCCACGTCGGGCCCGATGAGCCGCAGCGCCCGCAGCACCCGGCCCGTGCGCCGCAGGTCCTCGACGTTGTCCTCGAAGCCCTCGAGCAGCCGCGCCCGGAAGGCGTCGCCCTCGAGCAGCGCGACGGGGACAGGACGGAGGAACTCGAGCTCGCGCTCGGCTTCCACGAACGCCGAGAGCTCGGTCACCACCGCGTCGAGGCCATCGCCGGGGTCGGCGCCGGGTGGCGGATCGGGCGGCTCGGTCGCCTCGGTGGGGGTGTCGGTGGCCGGCGGCGTGCCCGGGTCGGTGCCGTCGCCCGCCGCGAGGACCAGCGCCAGCACCAGCCCGAGCACGAGGAGGGCGGCCGCGACGACGGCGAGGACCGCGGCCGCCCGCCGGCCACCGCCGGCAGGCCCGGCGGGAAGGCCCTCGGCGCCGGCGACGTCGGGGGGTCCGCCCGGGCCGCGGCCGCCCGGCGCCCGGGGGCCCGGCGGGGCGTCCGGAGGCGTCCAGGGGCGGGACGGCGGGGGGTCGGGTGGGTGGTCGCTCACGGGGCGGTGACCGTACGCTGCAGGGGTCGGGGGTGTAGTCCAATCGGCAGAGACACGGGACTTAAAATCCCGTCAGTGCGGGTTCGACCCCCGCCGCCCCCACCGGCCGGCGCCCCCAGCCTGTCAGGCGGCGGCGGTCAGCGCACCGGCGGCGACCGACCACAGCGCGGCCCGCAGCCGGGAGGCCTGCGGGCCGCTGAGCCGGTTGGCGGCCACGACGCCCTCGACCATGTCGGCCACGACCGCGGCGAACGGGCGGGAACGGAGCCGCACGGACACGACGGCGGGCTGGCCCCCGGGACGGTGGCGCACGGTGCGGTCGGCGCCCAGCAGGCCCGGGGGGCTGCGGAAGTCGGGGGCCTGCACCCCGTGGCGGCGGCACTCGTCGGCCAGGAGGCGGGCCATGGTGGCGAAGCGGAGCGTGGCCGGCGTGTCCATCGACCCGAGTGTCGCACGTGGGTGTAACAGTGGTGCCGGTGGAGGTCGCGCTCACGCCCGCCCAGCAGGACGTGCTCGACCGCCTGCGCGCCGCGGGCCGGCCCCGGCCCGTCGTGGACCCCGAGCTGCGCCACGAGGTGCGCACCCGGCTCCAGCAGGCCCTGGCCCCGCTCACCGCCGACGTCGGGCCCGAGCCGCTCTTCGTGAACAAGGGCGTCCTCGCCCGGGTCCACGCGTGCGAGGCCCACCACGTCGCCGTCGCCGCCGAGCCGTTCGTGTGGACGATCCCCGCCGCCCGGGGGGTCGTGGCCCACAAGGCCATCGAGCTGTCGGTGCACGTCAAGGGCTCCCCGACGCCCCTCGAGCTCACCGACCGGGCCGTCGAGCGGCTCGCCGACGACGCCGGGGACCTGGCTGCGTTCCTCCGCGACCTCGACGACGTGGCCCGGGCCGAGCTGCGGGCCGAGGTGAACGACCTCGTCGCCCGCTTCACCGAGCTGTGGCCACCGCTCAGCAAGGCGTGGCGCCCGGTCACCGAGGCGCGCCTGCGCGCCGAGCTGTGCGACGGCCGCGTCCAGCTCGCCGGCAAGGTCGACCTCACGCTCGGAGGCGCCCGGGGAACCGAGGCCGGCAAGCTCGTCGTCGACCTCAAGGCCGGGGCGCCCCACGCCACCCACCTCGACGACCTGCGCTTCTACGCCCTGCTCGAGACGATGGTCGTCGGGGTGCCCCCGTTCCGCCTCGCCACCTACTACCTGGCGTCGGGCGACCACCGGGCCGAGGACGTCACCGAGCACGTCCTCGAGGCGGCCATCCGTCGCACCCTCGACGGGGTCCGCAAGCTGGTCGAGTTGCGCCTGGGGCTCCGGTCGCCCGCGGTGACGCCGAACCCGGCGTGCGGCTGGTGCCCGGCCCGCCACGGCTGCGACGGGGCCCGGCGGTGGGGCGGGCCCGACGGCGACGACCTCGACCTGCCGTAGCCCTGCCCGACCGGGAACCCGCAGGGGCCGGCCGTCTAGCATCGACGCCGATGCCCGCCCCCGAGCCGCCCGTCGACCTGGACACGGCCGAGCACGGCGCGCTCGTGCACCTCCCCCGGGTCACCGACGACGCCGCCGTCCCCACCGACCCCCGCCGGTCCGACGTCGACGAGTGGGGCCGCTCCGAGCGCATGCGCGCGCTCGCCCGCCAGCTCTACGACCCCGTCTACCGCCACCTGTTCCGGGCCGAGTGGGAGGGCCTCGACAAGATCCCGACCGACGGCGGCGCCCTGCTCGTCGCCAACCACGCGGCGGCGATCCCGTCCGACGCGCCCGTCATCATGCACGGCATCGAGACCGAGCTGCAGCGCCCCGTGTACGGCTTGGCCGACAACCTCTTCAAGAGCCTGCCGTTCGTCGGCACCATGTGGTCACGGGTCGGGGGGGTGACCGCCCACCCCGACAACGCCTACCGGCTGCTGCGGGAGCAGCACCAGCTGGTGCTCGTCTTCCCCGAGGGGAGCAAGGGACCGGCCAAGCACTACTCGCAGCGCTACCGGCTGCGGCGCTTCGGGCGGGGCGGGTTCGTCGAGATCGCCATGCGCGCCGGGGTGCCGGTCGTGCCCATCGCCGTGGTCGGCGCCGAGGAGTCGATGCCGATCCTGCTGAACATCCCCCAGCTGGCCAAGGCGTTCGGCCTCCCCTACGCCCCGATCACCGCCAACCACCTGCTGTTCGGCCCGCTGCTCGGCTCGATCCTCTACCTGCCCGCCAAGTTCAAGCTGCGGGTGCTCGACCCCGTGCACTTCGACATCGAGCCCGACCTTCCCCGCTACTCCAAGAGCCGGGTGATGGACGAGGCCGAGGCGATCCGCCAGCAGATCCAGGAGGCGCTCTTCGACATGCTCCGCACCCGCGAGAGCGTGTGGTTCGGCTGATGGGCCGGCGCGTCCTCGTCACCGGGCTGGGCACGTTCTGGGGCGGGCGGGTGGCTCAGGCCCTCGAGCGCGACCCGTCCGTCGAGGTGATCGTGGGGCTCGACAGCTACGAGCCCAGCGTGCCCTTGGAGCGCACCGAGTACGTCCGCGCCGACGAGAGCTACTCGATCCTCGCCCGCATCGTGCGCGCCGCCCACATCGACACGGTCATCCACACGTTCCTCGTCGTGGACTCCACGATGATGAGCAGCCGCAAGATGCACGAGATCAACGTCATCGGCACGATGAACCTGCTGGCGGCCGCCGGGGCGGCGGGCAGCACCGTGCGCACCGTCGTGGTGAAGTCCTCGTCGCTGGTCTACGGCGCCCAGCCCGAGGATCCCGTCTGGTTCCGCGAGCAGACCCCCCGCAGCAAGCCGCCCCGCACGAGGGTGGAGCAGTCCCTGCTCGAGGTCGAGGGCTACCTGCGGGACTTCGCCGAGGACAACCCGCACGTGCTCGTCACCCTGCTGCGCTTCTCGAACGTCCTCGGCCCCGAGCTGACCACCCCGCTCAGCCGAGCCCTGGAGCTGCCGCTGGTCCCGGCGGTGCTGGGCTTCGATCCGCGCTTTCAGTTCGTGGCCACCGAGGACGTGATCCGCTCGATCCTGTTCGTGCTCGACCACGAGGTCCCAGGCCTCTACAACGTCGCCGGCGACGGCCTGCTGCCGTGGAGCGAGGTGGCGGCCATCTGCGGCAAGCGCCAGTTCTTCCTGCCGCCCTACCTGACCGGCGTCGCCACCGCCCCGATGAAGACGCTCCGCATCTGCGAGCTGCCCCCCGAGACGATCGACCTGCTCAAGTACGGGCGGGGCATCGACAACCGACGGCTGAAGCGAGCCGGCTTCCGGTACGAGTTCACCTCGGCGGGCGCCGTCGAGCGATTCGCCCAGGCGGTCCGCCTGCGGGGCACCGTCGGCGACCACGAGCCCCAGTACCGCTACCAGCGCGACGTCGAGGCGTTCTTCCGCCACTCGCCCGCCGTCGTCAGGGAGGAGCCCGCCCCGTGAGCCAGGTCCGCACCGAGACCCGCGACGGCGTCGCCGTCGTCACCCTCGACGACCCCGACCGGCGCAACGCCCTCAACCTCGACATGGTCGGCGAGATCTCCGCCACGTTCGACCGGCTCGAGGCCGACGAGTCCATCGGCGCGGTGGTCGTCACCGGCGCCCCGCCCGCCTTCTGCGCCGGGGCCGACCTCGGCAACCTGGGCGAGGCCACCAGGGACAGCCTGAAGGCGATCTACGAGGGCTTCCTGCGGGTGGGGCGCTCGCCCCTGCCGACGATCGCGGCGGTGAACGGCGCGGCCGTCGGCGCGGGGATGAACCTGGCGCTGGTGTGCGACGTACGGCTCGCGGCCCGCCGAGCGAGGTTCGACACCCGGTTTCTCGACCTGGGCCTGCACCCCGGCGGCGGTCACACCTGGATGCTCCGCAACGCCGTGGGCCCCCAGGCGGCGGCGGCGATGGTGCTGTTCGGCCAGGTCCTCGACGGCGAGGCGGCCGAGCGCGCCGGGCTGGCGTGGCGCTGCGTCGACGACGACGCCCTGCTCGACGAGGCCGTGGGCCTGGGCGCCCGGGCGGCGTCGGGGCCGCGCGAGCTCGCCGCCGAGGTGAAGCGCACGATGGCGGCCATGGCCGCCATCGACGAGCACCCGCAGGCGGTCGAGCGCGAGCTCGACCCGCAGGTGTGGTCCGTGCGCCAGCCCTGGTTCGCCGAGCGCATCGCCGCCCTCCGAAAGAAGATCAGCAGCCGCTGAGCCCCGGCCCGCCGCGCCTGGCAGGATCTCGGGGTGGACGGCACCCGTCCGGCGCGCGACGGCCGCACCCGCTACGCGCTCGTGGGAGCCGGAGCGCGTAGCCACGATGTACCTCGACGCCGTGTGCGGCACCTACGCGGACCATCACGAGCTGGTGGGGCTCTGCGACGTGAGCGCGACCCGCATGGCGTTCCACAACAGCCGGCTCGACCACAAGTACGGCGTTCGGGCCCCGGCCTACGACGAGGCCGGGTTCGACCGGATGGTGCGCGAGACGGGCGCGCAGGTCGTGATCGTCACCAGCGTCGACGCCACCCACCACCGCTACATCGTCCGGGCGCTCGAGCTCGGCTGCGACGTGCTCACCGAGAAGCCCATGACCACCACAGCCGAGTCGGCGCGGGTGATCCTCGAGACCGCCGAGCGGACCGGCCGGTCGGTGCGCGTGTGCTTCAACTACCGCTACATCCCGGCCTTCACGAAGCTGCGCGAGCTCGTGGCGGGCGGCGCGGTCGGCGAGCCCACCCTCGTCGACTTCCAGTGGATGCTCGACACCCGCCACGGCGCCGACTACTTCCGGCGCTGGCACCGGGAGAAGGAGCAGTCCGGTGGCCTGCTGGTGCACAAGGCCAGCCACCACTTCGACCTGGTCAACTGGTGGCTCGGCTCGTACCCCGACACGGTGCACGCCTTCGGCGCCCTGCGCTTCTACGGCCGCGCCAACGCCGAGGCCCGGGGCGAGGCGCGCGACTACGACCGCTACACCGGGGTCGCCGCCGCGGCGGGCGACCCCTTCGCCCTGTCGCTCGACAGCCACCGGTTCCTACGGGGCCTGTACCTCGACGCCGAGGCCGAGACCGGCTACCTGCGCGACCGCAACGTGCTCGGTGACGGCATCACCGTGGAGGACACCATGGCCCTCACCGCCCGCTACAAGCGCGGCGCGCTGCTGTCGTACTCGCTGGCGCCCCCGGCCCCGCGCCCGACCCGTTCGGGCGGGCGGCGTCCGCGGTCGACGGCGCCGCCTCGGTCGCGCTGGGCGCCGCCGCCAACCGCTCGATCGAGACCGGGGCGCCCGTCCGCTGCGACGACCTGGTGCCCCTGCCTTCGGGCCCGGCTTCAGGCTGAAGGGCGCGCTCAGGTGACCTCGCCGGCCCCGGGCGATGGCCGGGCCACGAAGGCGGGCCGCGGCGCCACGGCCCGGACCACCCCGCCGGCGTGCTCGGCGGCCACGAGCGCCACCACCACCCCACCGAAGCCGCCGCCCGTCATGCGGGCGCCCGCGACCCCCGGCAGCGCCACCAGGGCCGCGACCAGGTCGTCGACTGCGGGGTGGCTGGCCTCGTAGTCCTCGACGTCGGAGCGGTGGCTCTCGGTGAGGAGCGCGCCGGCGGTGACCACGTCCCCGGCGTCGAGCGCCGCCACGACCCCGCGGACCCGGGCGATCTCGGTCACCACGTGCCGGCAGCGCCGGTGGGCGACGGGGTCCACCGGGGCCAGGGCGTCGACCTGACCGGGCTGGGCGTCGCGCAGCGACCGCAGCGCCGGGTCGTCCCGGCGCAGGATGCCGAGACCCCGCTCGACGTCCTCCCGGCGCTCGGCGTATCTGCCGTCGCCGAGCCGGCGGCGCACCCCCGAGTCGGCCACGACCACACGGTGCGTCCCGGGGATCGGGACCGGGCGGTGCTCGAGCGACCGGCAGTCAAGCAGCAGCGCCCCCGTGGGGCTGCCCAGGATGGCCACCGCGGGGTCCATCAGGCCCACGGGCACGCCGGCGTCGACCTCGGCCCGCTGGCAGAGGAGAGCCAGCTCGAGGGGCGGGACCCGCAGGCCGGCGACGGTGCAGAGGGCTGTGGCGACGGCCACCGTGAGCGCGGCCGAGCTCGAGAGGCCGGCGCCCGCCGGCACGGTCGACGTGACGGCGCCCGCGAAGCCGACCGGTGGCCGGTCGAGCTCCGCGAGCCCGCGGACGACGCCGGCCACGTACCGGCCCCACCCCGGGCCGCCGCCGGGCCCCGGCCCCCCCGACCCGTCGGCGGGGAGGTCGACCACGCCGGGCTCGCCGCCGCTCATGAGCCGCACGCGGTCACCCCCGGCCTCACCCGTCACCTCGGTCGCGAGGTGCAGGGCCATCGGGAGGACCAGCCCCTCGTGCACGTCGACGTGGCTGCCGATCAGGTTCACCCTGCCGGGCGCCCGAAAGCGGCGGGTCACGACGAGCCGGCCCGGCCCGCGGGCGCGCTCACCGCTCGGGATCGGGGTAGACCCACTCGGCGAGGAGCTCGCCGCGGCGCTCCTGCCACTCCTCGACGGTGATGGCGTAGCGGATGTGGTCCTCCCACACGCCGTTGATCTCGAGGTAGCGCTGGGCCAGACCCTCCTCGCGGATCCGCAGCTTCTCGACGACCCGCCGGCTGGCGTGGTTGCGGGGGATGATGGCGATCTGGAGCCGGTGCAGGCCGAGCTCCTCGAAGGCGAAGCGGCAGATCACCACGACGGCCTCGGGGGCGTAGCCGTGGCCGGCCTGGGCCTCGTCGATCCAGTACCCCACGTACGCGCTCTGGAGCGGGCCCCGCTGCACGGAGTTGATGTTGATCTCCCCGGCGAACCGGGGGCCCACGAAGATCCCGTAGCCGTAGCCGGTGCCGAGCTGGCGCTCGCGATCGCGTGCGCGGCAGCGGGCGGCGAAGGCCTGCCGGTCGGTCGCCACGTCGGGCGCGCCGGGCGGACGCCGCGGCTCCCACGGCACCAGCCAGTCGCGGCTGCGCACCCGCACGTCGCGCCACTGCTCGAAGTCGGCGGGCTGCAAGGGGCGCAGCGTGACGCGCCGGCCGCGCAGCAGCTCGCTGCCCCTCCCGGGACGGGGTCCCGGCTCGGGCCAGGGGTGCCGGCGCTCCTGGCGCACGTCAGCGCCCCGCCGCCACCCGGACCGCCTCGACGGCAGCCGGGTCCTCGAGGGCCGACAGGTCGCCGGGGTCGTCGCCCACGACGGCGGCGCGGATGGCCCGGCGCAGGACCTTGGCGTTGCGCGTCTTCGGCAGCGCCGGGGTGAAGCGCACCGACGCCGGGCGGAACGCCCGGCCGAGGCGCTCGGCGACGAGGTCGGCCAGCTCGCCGGCCAGCCGGTCGCCGGGGTCGGCGCCCGGTGCGGGCACGACGAAGCACCACAGGGCCTCGCCCTTCACCTCGTCGGGCACGCCGACCACGGCGGCCTCGACCACGGCGTCGTGGTTGACGAGCACGGTCTCCACCTCGGCCGGTCCGATGCGCTTGCCGGCCACGTTGATCGTGTCGTCGCTGCGGCCGTGCAGGTACCACTGCCCGTCGACGACCGACGCCCAGTCCCCGTGCACCCAGACGTCGGGCCAGCGGCTCCAGTACGTCTCGAGGTAGCGCTCGGGGTCGCCGTGCAACCCGCGGGTCATGCCTGGCCACGGCTTGGTGCACACGAGCTCACCGACCTCGCCCCGCACGGGCCGGCCGTCGGCGTCGAACACGTCGACGGCCATGCCGAGGGCGGGCCCGCCGAGCGACATCGGTCGGATCTCCTGCACGGGGTGGGGGGCCAGGAAGCACGCCCCCACCTCGGTGCCGCCGGAGATGTTGATGACCGGGCACCGGCCGCCGCCGACCACCTCGAAGTACCAGCGCCAGGGCGCCTCGTTCCACGGCTCGCCCGTGGAGCCGAGCACGCGCAGGGCCGACAGGTCGTGGGCCCGCACCGGCCCGTCGCCGTGGGGCATGAGGGCCCGCACCAGGGTGGGGCTGATGCCGAGGATGCTCACCCGGTGGCGTTCGAGGAACGCCCACAGCCGGTCAGGGCCGGGGTGGTCGGGCGCACCTTCGTACAGGGCGAGGGTGGCGCCGTTGGCCAGGGCGCCGGTGACCTCCCAGGGGCCCATGATCCAGCCCATGTCGGTGAACCAGAACAGGGTGTCGTCGGGGGTGCAGTCGGTCTGGAAGGCCGCCTCCTCGGCCACCTTCACGGTCCAGCCCCCGTGGACGTGCACGGCCCCCTTCGGCCGCCCGGTGGTGCCCGAGGTGTAGGCGACGAACAGGCGGTGCTCGCTGTCGACGCTGCGGGCGGCGACGGGCTCGGCGGCCGGACCCGGCCACGCCACCTCCCGGGCGTCACCAGATCGGGCGCCGTCGCCGAGGCGGGGGATCACCACCAGCGTGTGCAACCCCGGCACCGACGCCGCCGCCAGGCGGGCCGTGGCTGCCATGGGCACGACCGAACCCCTTCGGTGGAAGCCATCGGCGGTCACGAGCGCCACGGCCCCGGCGTCCTCGAGCCGCACGGCGACGGCCTCGGCCGCGAACCCGCTGAACAGCGGGAGGAACACGGCGCCCAGCTTGGCCACGCCGAGCAGAGCGGCGACGGTCTCGGGCAGCATGGGGCAGTAGACCCCGACGGGGTCACCCTCCCCCACACCCCGCTCGGCCAGGAGGGCGGCGAGGCCGTCGGCCTGGGCCCGCAGCTCGGCCCACGTCCACCTCCGCACGGCGCCGTCCTCGCCCTCCCACACCACGGCGAGGTCGCCGGGCCGGGCCGCAGCGTGGCGGTCGCAGCAAGCGGTCGCCATGTTGAGCCGGCCCCCGGTGAACCACCGGGCCCAGGGGATGCCGGCGCTGGTGTCGAGCACCCGCGTGTAGGGGGTGTCGAAGGGGATGCCGAGGTGGGCGACCACGGCGTCCCAGAACCACTCGGGATCTTCGATGCTGCGCGCCAGCAGGTCGTCGAAGGATTCGATGCCGTGAGCGGCCATGAACCGCCCGACGTTGGTGCCGGCGGCGAAGTCGGGCGCCGGCTGCCACCCCCAGGTGGGGGTGGTCACCGCCCGAGCACCTCGGCCAGGGCGGCGAGCAGCAGGGCGACGTTGCGGGGGCGGGCGGTGTGCCCCATGCAGCCGATGCGCCACGTCCGGCCGGCGTACTCGCCCAGGCCGCCGCCGATCTCGATCCCGTGCCGCTCGAGCAGGGTGCGGCGCACGCCGGCTTCGTCGAGGCCGGGCGGCAGCACGTCGTCGGGTACCCACACCGTGGTGAGCTCGGGCAGGCGGTGGCCCTCCTCGGCGAACAGCTCGAGGCCCAGCTTCTGCAAACCGTCCTGCAGGAGCCGCCCGCACTCGGCGTGGCGGTGCCAGACCTCGTCGAGACCTTCGGCCAGCACCGCCCCGAGCCCGGCGTGCAGGGCGTACACCATCGAGACGGGCGCCGTGTGGTGGTAGGTGCGGGCGCCGGTGGCGCCGGCGTAGCGGGCGATCATGTTCAGGTCGAGGTACCAGGAGCGGGGACGCTCCACGATGCGCTCGCGGGCCCGCTCGCTGACGGTGAGTGGCGCCAGCCCGGGCGGGACCCCGAGGCACTTCTGGGTGCCGCTGTAGGCGATGTCGACGCCCCAACCGTCGGTCTCGACGGGGATGCCCGCGAGCGACGTGACGCAGTCGACCAGCAGGAGGGCGTCGCCCTTGCCGGCCCCGAGGGGCTCGATGTCGTTGCGGACGCCGGTGGAGGTCTCGGCGTGGACCACGGCGATGATCGCCGGTGCGGGGTGGGCGTCGAGCACGGCCTGCGGGTCGAGGGCCCGACCCCACGGCGCCTCGACGCGCACGACCTCGGCGCCACAGCGGGCGGCCACGTCGCACATGCGCTCGCCGAACAGGCCGTTCACCCCCACAACGACGGGGGAGCCGGGCTCGACCCAGTTGACGAACGCCGCCTCCATGCCCGCAGAGCCCGTCCCGCTGACCGGGATCGTGAGCTGGTTCTTGGTGCGGAAGACCTGCCGGAGCCGCTCGCAGGTGTCGTCGAGGACGTCGATGAACTCGGGGTCGAGGTGGCCGAGCACCGGCCGGGCGAAGGCCTCGGCGACCTCGGGGTAGGGGTTCGACGGGCCGGGGCCCATCAACACGCGGTCGGTCCGGGGCATGCGGCGCATGCTACCGACGGCCGCCCGGCGCCGCCGCGGCGCGGGTCAACGCTCGGGGGCGAGCGAGGAGGCCGGCGCCCGGCGCCCCGACAGCAGCGGGCTGGTCGCCACGAACGCCGAGGCCCCGGCGAGCAGCACGAGCCCGGCGACGAGCCCGCCGGCGGCGGACACCCAGCCGATGAGCACGGGCCCGACGACGAAGCCGAGGTAGCCGATCGACAGCATCCCGCCGACGACGGCCGCGGGACGGGACGCACCCTGGCTCGCGTGGGCGAGCAGCAGCGGCCAGCACAGCGAGATGCCGCCGGCGGCGAGCACGAGCCCGGCGCCGGCGGTCACCGGGCCCGGGCTGACCGCGAGGAGCACGAAGCCGGCCGCCGCCGCGGTGGCGCCGGCCGCCACGCCCCGGCCCGCCCCGCGCCGCGACGCCACCGGACCCAGCACCACCCGCGTGAGCGCGGCGACCGTGTAGGCGAACGCCGCGCTCGTCGCACCCAGCGCCAGGCCCTCGGCGAAGTGCGTGCGCAGGAACAGGACGCCCCACAGGTCGATGCCGCCCTCCACCATCGACCCGGCGGCGAACGCCAGCGCCACCAGCAGCAGGCCCCGTCGCCGGAGCAGCGTGACGGCGCCGTGCAGCGGCACCCGGCCCCCGGCACCGGTGGCCGGCAGGGCGGTGCGGGCCGCCCAGACCGCCACCGGCACGGCGGCGACGGCCACGCCCACCCACCACCAGCGCCACGACGCCCCGGCGGCCACCGCCAGTCCCATCCCGCCGGCGCCGGCGGCCGCCCCGGTGTTGAACAGGGCATGGAACCGCACGAGGGCCCCGGGCCGGCGGGCCAGCCGGGCGGTGGCGGCGACGTTCATGGCCGTGTCGACGAGCCCGCCGAGGGTCACGACCACCACGAGCGCGACGGCCAGGGCCAGCGGGTGCCCGCTGAGGGCCGCCACGACGAGCAGCACCGCCCACGTGCCGAGCGCGCGGCTGAGCACGGTTGACGTGCCCCAGCGCTCGGTGAGGGCGCCGCCGACGGCGTTGGCGACGGCAGCCCCGGCGAGAGCGAGCGACAGGAGGGTGCCGAGGCCGCCGTGCGAGCGGCCGAGGTCGACCTGCAGGTCGGCCACCGCCACGGCGAACCCGCCCCAGAACAGGCCGAACAGCGCGAAGGAGGCGGCGACGGGCAACAGGGGGGACCACCGGAGCGCAGCCGCACCGCGGGCGTCGACGCCCGGCGGTTGGGGGGCGTTCACGGGGTGCATTCTGGCGGGCGCGGGTACGTTCGCGGCCATGACCAGCCAGCAGCCCACGCACCGCGAGGTCGTCGAGGCGACGGAGGCCGCCGAGGCGACGATGCGCCCCCAGCGGGTGCCCGTGAACGTCTACGAGACCTCCGAGTCGCTGGTGGTGGTCGCACCCCTTCCGGCGGTGCAGGCCGAGGACGTGCAGATCGAGCTGCGGCCGGGCCAGCTGCGGTTGTGGGCGCACCTCCGCAGCGCCGCCCCGCGCGACTACCTGCTCCACGAGTGGGACTACGGCGGCTACGAGCGCGAGCTCGACCTGCCCGCCGGCTACGGGGGCGCCGCCGAGGCCAGCCTGGCCAACGGCCAGCTGGCCATCCGCGTCCACAAGGGCGAGACCACCGAAACCGTCCGCCTGCAGCCCGCTGCCGGCTGAGCCCGTCGGCGCCGCGCCGGCGCCCGGCGGGCGAGCGGCGGGCGCAGCACGGTCAGACCAGGTGCTTCCAGAGGCGGTGGACCACGCCCGCCAACGGCAGCGACTTCGCCTTGGCGGCGGTGAGCAGGCCGCTGTCGCGCACGGCCTCGGCCCGGGCGAGCAGCTCGGGATCGTACTGGCGGTGGGCGGCCACGACGTGACCGTCGGGGTTCACCCGCAGGTACAGCTCGAGGTTGAGGACGCCTGCGAGCACCCCGAAGGGCCCGGGCAGCGGGCCCTCGACCACGAGGGGGCGGCGAAGGGCGTGGGGGCTGAGCACGGTAAGGCCCGCCGAGCCGCTGTAGGCGTCCGGTGCGGCGAAGCGGACGGCGCCGACGGTGGCCGCCGAGGCAGCGCCGAGGCAGAGCGCGCAGGGCTCGAGGGTGGCGTAGACGGTCAGGTCCTCGTGCCGCTCGTAGGCGTCGAGGGAAGCGAGGGCGTTGACCACCGCGTGGCTCAGCACGCTGCGGCTGAGACCCACCGTGCCGTTGTCGTCGAACACGTGGTTGCGGGCCCGACCGACGATGCGGTTCCGGCCGTCCACGACGACGGCGGCCTCGGGCATCGTGCCGCTCCGGTAGGCCTCCCAGGCCAGCTCGAGCGCGAGGCGCCAGGGGGCGTCCAGCGCCTCCCATGCCTTCTTCCCCTTCGAGGCGAGCGTCATCGCCATTGCTGGACAGTATCGGCAGAACGCCCCTTGGGCTGAGGATCTTCTCTAGCCGGGCAGGAGGGACAGAGCGAGCCCGTCGAGGATGTCGGCTTCCGACACGAGGCACTCGTCGAGGTCGAAGTACCGCAGGATGCCCACGAGGATGCAGCAGCCGCCGACGATGACGTCGGCGCGCGCCTCCTCGAGGCCGGGGTTGTGGATGCGGTCGGCGCGGGCCTCGGTGGCGAGGGTGCGGAACACGTCCTCGGCCGCGGCGCGCGTCAGCCGGAAGTGGTGGATGGCGTCGCGGTCGTACTCAGGGAGGCCGATCTCGACGGCGGCGACGGTGGTGACGGTGCCCGCCAGCCCGACCATGCGGGCCACGTCGAGCGACTGGGGGATCTCGCGGGCGACGTCCTCGAGGTGCGCCTCGACCACCGAGAGGGCGGCGCTCAGCTCCTCGGGGCTGGGCGGGTCGCCGTGCAGGAATCGCTCGGTCAGCCGCACGCAGCCCATGTCGACCGACAGCACCCCGTCGGGCTCGCCGGTGCCGACGGCGAACTCCGTCGAGCCGCCCCCGATGTCCACGACCAGGAACGGCCCGTCGGCGGGATCGAGCTCGGAGACCGCGCCGATGAACGAGAGGCGGGCCTCCTCGGCGCCGGTGAGCGTCTCGAGCTCGGCGCCGAGCAGCTCGGCGGCGCGGTCGAGGAACCGGCCGGGGTGGGCGGCGTCACGCACAGCGGAGGTCGCCGTGGCCCGCA
This sequence comes from Actinomycetota bacterium, assembly GCA_004366205.1. Taxonomy (GTDB): domain Bacteria; phylum Actinomycetota; class Acidimicrobiia; order Acidimicrobiales; family CADCSY01; genus SIRW01. The sequence continues at coordinate 21,113 of SIRW01000054.1, forward strand.
CCCGCCCCACGCCGTGGCGGTCCATGACGTCGCGGTAGCGTCGCAGGGCGTCGAGCGTGCGCTCGACTGCGCCCGGCGCCAGGTCACCGGTGGCGTCCACGCCCTCACCCAGGCGCGTGATCGTCATGAGGCGCTCGACCGTCCGGCCGGCGGCGTCCTTCACGAGCAGCCGGGTCGAGTTCGTGCCGCAGTCGACGGCCGCGACGGCGTCAGGCACCGTCCCGTCCTCCTCCGCTTCGGCGGTCGCCGGCGGCGGCGCCACGCCGGGTGAGGCGGTCGTGCACCCAGCGCCCGACCGGGTCGTCGCCACCGGCGAGGTGCCAGGCGTAGTGGGCGTGCAGGCACTTGACCCCTCGCCGGGTCCCGCCCACCCCACCGGACGGGCGGGGCCCGACGTGCCCGGGCGGCAGGGCGGCGTCGCGCTCGGCGGCGTAGCGGGCGTGGGCGGCGGCGAGCTCGGCGGGGTCGACGGCCGCCTCGGCCGCCGCCACCCCGCCGGCCGACTCCAGCCGGCTCACGGCCTCACGCTCGGCGACCCCCACCAGCCAGTAGCGGGTCGGCATCGGCGTCCCGTCATCGAGGAGGGGGGCGTTGCGGATCACGACCGGTTCCCCCCGGTCGCTCCGCACGACGACCTCGAACGCCCCCCGCGGCGTCCGCCCCAGCAGCCGGGCGACCACGGCCCGCTCAGCGAGGGTCGCCCCCGCCGGCTGGCTCACCCCCGCCTGTCCTCCCCCCGCTCCGGCACGCACCCCCAGACCCCCTCCCCGGCGCGTTTTATCGATTCGTTGACCGATTCGGCGACCGATTCGACGACCGATTCGACGACCGATTCGACGACCGATTCGGTGAACGATTCGGTGAACGATTCGGTGGGTGAATCGATAAAACGCGCGGGGGCGCGGGTGGAGTGGAAGGAGGTCGGAGCGGTCACGAGCGGCGGCGGTGACGGCGACGGCGGCGGCGGCGGAGCAGCAGGAGGACCACCAGCACGGCGATGGCGATGGGCGCGGCGCGCTTGGCGACTGGGATGCCGGCGCTCTCGAGGAGGTCGACGGGCGTCGCCTCGGGGCTGTCGATGCGCCGCACCCCAGGCCCGGCGGCCGTGGCGCTGGCCTCGGGCGCTGGCGCGGTGGCGGCGGTGCCGCCGGCAGGGGGCGTCGTGGCGGCGGCCGACGCGGGGGTGCCCGTGGCGCCGTGGCCGGTGGGACCGTCGGTGGGGGCCGCCGGCGCTCCAGCGGTACCCGTGGCGGTGGCGGTCGTGGCGGACGTCGGGGCTTCGGTGGCGCCGGGGGCGGACGGGGTCGCATCTGCGGCGGCGGCGGCGTCGGCGGTGCCCCCGTCGCCTCCGGCTTCCTGGCCGGCCGCCTCGGCCGCAGCGCGGTCGCCGGGACGCGGCGGCCCGGCGCCGGGCGCTTCGGCACCGGCGGGTCCAGAGGCGAGCACGTCCTGCTCGAGGCACGCAACGAACTGCCCGAGCAGCTTGGCGCTCACGTCGGCGAGCACGCCGCGGCCGAACTGGGCGACCTTGCCGGTGACGGTCAGGTCGGTGTGCACCCGCACCTTGGTGCCGCCGCCGGCGGGCTCGAGGGTGGCGGTGATGGTCGCCGAGGCGTTGCCTTGACCGCGGGTGTCCCGCCCCTCGGCGCGCAGCACCGCCTTGTGAGCGACGTCGTCGCGCTCGACGAAGGTGGCGGCGCCCTTGTACTGGGCGGTGATGGGACCGACCTTCACCTTCACGATGCCGCGGTACTCCTCACCCTCGACCTCTTGCAGCTGGGCGCCGGGCATGCAGGGGGCGATGCGCTCGATGTCGGTGAGGACCTCCCACGCCTGCTCGACGGGCACCGGCACGGTGAAGTCGTTGGTCAGCTCCATCGCTCGAGATCCTCCGCGGTGTCGATGTCGACGGGGTCGCCCTGGCACGCTACCCGCTCGACCAGCTCCGGCCTCCGGCGCATGAGCACCCGGGCGCCCTCGTCGCCCTCGCGCGGCAACTCGGCCCACACCGAGCGGGCGAGCCGCACCGGGTTGCGGGGACCGGACGCATAGGTCGCGACCGCGACCGGGGCGCGGCTCGCCGCCACCGCCCGCCACGCGGCAGCCGGGACGAGCGGCTGATCACCCAGTCCGACGACGATCGCCTCGTACCCGTGGGCGGCGGCGTCGTCGACGGCGACGGCCAGCGACGTGGCCTGACCCTCGGCCCATCGAGGGTTGGCGATCAGGCGGGCGCCCTCGGGCACGACGCCGGCCACGTCGACGGCGCCGGTGACGACGACGGTCTCGTCGAGGCCGGCGTCGAGGGCCTGGCGCACCGCCCACCACACGAGCGGCCGGCCCCGGAACGGCGCCAGCAGCTTCGGTGTCGTCCCGGCGAACCGGGCGCCTCCCCCGGCCGCCAGCACAACCGCCGCCACGCTCACGCCGCGCTCTGACTTTCCGGACCCCGGGCGCCCCATGCGAGCATCCCGCGTCCGGAAAGCGCTGGCAGCACCGGCGCGCCGCGACTTTCCGGACCCCGCGCGCCCCATGCGAGCATCCCGCGTCCGGAAAGCGACAGGGGCGGGGCCGTGCTCACGCCGGGGCCGGGCCGGAGCGGGCGTGGATGGGCCCGTCGGTGTCGCGCAGCGACGGCACGGCGCCCCCCTTGCCGCTGCGCAGGGCGATGATCTCAGCGACGATCGACACCGCCGTCTCCTCGGGCGTGCGGGCGCCGATGTCGAGCCCGATCGGCGCCATCACCCGGGCCAGCCCGGCGTCGTCCACCCCCGCCTCCCGCAGGCGCTCCACCCGCTCGGCGTGCGTCCGGCGCGAGCCCATCGCCCCGAGGTACCCCACGTCGGTGGCCAGGGCGCCCACGATGGCCGGGACGTCGAACTTGTGGTCGTGCGTGAGCACGCAGACGGCGTCACGCGGGCCCAGCTGCGGGCCGACCTCGGCGAGCAGCCGGTCGGGCCAGTCCACCCGCACCTCGTCGGCCTCGGGGAACCGGCGCGCAGTGGCGAACACCTCGCGGGCGTCGCACACCGTCACGCGGTAGCCGAGCACCTTGGCCACGCGCACGAGCGCGGCGGTGAAGTCGACGGCGCCGAACACGAGCATCTGCGGCGGCGGGGCGAACGACTCGACGAACACCGCGACGTCGTCCATGCGGGCCTGACCCTGCGGGCCGTAGTGGCGGACACCGGTGCGCCCGGCTTCGAGCTCGGCGAGCGCGTCGCGCGCCACCACCCGGTCGAGGTCGGGATCACCGAGTGACCCGAGCGGCTCGGCGCCGGGCTCGACCAGCAGCTTGGCGCCCGGCGACGCTCCTGCGACGACCGTGGCGAGGGCGACGGGCCGCTCGGCCCGCAGGGCGTCGCGCAGCGCCTCGTAGAGCACGCCACGATCCTCGCGCGCCGCCGGCGCGTAGGGTGCGGTGCCGTGAGCATCCTCGGTCATGCCGTCCCCCGCATCGAGGACCCCCGGTTCCTCACCGGCGCCGGGCGCTTCGTCGCCAACCTCGAGCTGCCCGGGGCGGCTGCCGCCGCCTTCGTGCGCTCCACGATCGCCCACGCCCGCATCGCCGGCGTCGACGCCAGCGAGGCCCGGTCCGCGCCCGGGGTGCTCGCCGTCTTCACCGCCGCCGACGTCGACCTCGAACCGGCGCCGCCGGACATGGAGATCCTCGACCAGCGCATGGTCCGCCCCTGGCTCGCCGCGGACGTCGTGCGCTTCGTCGGTGAGCCCGTCGCCGTGGTCGTGGCCGAGACCGCCGCTGCGGCCGAGGACGCCGCCGAGCTCGTCTGGGTCGACTACGACCCGCTCCCCGCCGTCATCGACCCGGTCGAGGCGCTCGAGGACGAGGTCCTCGTCCACGCGGATGCCGGCACCAACGTGGCGTTCCGCCTGCCCGCCGGGCGCCACACGGTTGACTTCGACGACTGCGAGGTGGTCGTCACCGAGCGGATCGTCAACTGCCGGGTGGCGGCGTGCCCGCTGGAGGGACGGGCGGCGGCAGCCGAGTGGGGTGACGACGGCCGGCTCACGCTGTGGCTCTCGACCCAGGGCAGCCACCCGGCCCGCGACGCCGCCGCCAAGGCGCTCGGCCTGTCACCCGAGCAGGTGCGCGTGATCGTGCCCGACGTCGGCGGCGGGTTCGGCGCGAAGGGCTCGGCATCGCCCGAGGAGCTCTTGGTGGGCTGGGTCGCCCGGGCGGTGGGCCGGCCCGTGCGCTGGATCGAGAACCGAACCGAGTCGATGCTGGCCCTGGGTCACGGCCGCGCCCAGATCCAGGACGTCACGATCGGCGGGCGGCGCGACGGCACCGTCGAGCGCTACCGGCTGCACGTCCTGCAGGACGCCGGCGCCTACCCCCGCATCGGCGCCGTGCTGCCCTGGATGACCCGCACCATGTTGAGCGGCGTGTACGCCTTCCCCAAGGTGGAGTTCGAGTCGCGCTCGGTGGCGACCAACACCGCGCCCACGGTGGCCTACCGGGGTGCGGGCCGGCCCGAGGCCGCCGCTGCCGTCGAGCGGGCGATGGACCTGTTCGCCGCCGAGATCGGCATGGATCCAGCCGAGGTGCGCCGCCGCAACCTCGTGCCGGCCGGCGCCTTCCCCTACAAGACGGCGGTCGGCACCACCTACGACAGCGGCGACTACGAGGGCGCCCTCGACCGCCTGCTCGAAGCGGCCGGCTACGACGAGCTTCGGGCCGAGCAGCAGCGACGGCGCAGAGCGGGCGACCGCCGGCGCCTGGGCATCGGCCTGTCGATCTACGTGGAGATCACCGCCGGCGGCGGCAGCGAGGAGCACGGCTCGGTCGAGGTCCGCCCCGACGGCAGCGTGCTGGCCCGCACGGGCACGACGCCCTACGGCCAGGGCCACGCCACCGCCTGGGCGATGCTGATCAGCGACCGCCTCGGCATCCCCCTCGAGCGCATCGAGGTCGAGCACGGCGACAGCGACTTCTTCCCGACGGGCACGGTCACCGGCGGGTCCCGGTCCCTGCAGATCGGCGGTGTCGCCATCAGTCACGCCGCCGGCGCCGTCGCCGATCGGGCCCGCCAGATCGCCGCCGACCTGCTCGAGGCCGCGCCCGACGACGTCGTGATCGACCGCGACCAGGGCACGTTCCACGTCGCGGGCACGCCCGCCGTGAGCCGGACGTGGGCCGAGGTGGCGGCCGCGGCCGGCGAGGACGGTCTGCGCGAGCAGGCCACGTTCGAGTCGGCCGGTGCCACGTTCCCGTTCGGCGCCCACCTGGCGGTCGTCGAGGTGGACACCGACACCGGCCACGTCGAGCTCACCCGGCTGGTGGCCGTGGACGACGCGGGCACGATCCTCAACCCGCTGCTGGCCGCCGGCCAGATCCACGGCGGCCTGGCCCAGGGCGCGGCCCAGGCCCTGTGGGAGGAGTTCGTCTACGACGCCGACGGCAACCCGCTGACCTCGACGCTCGCCGAGTACGCCTTCCCCACCGCAGTCGAGCTGCCCGCCTTCGAGCGCGTCCCGATGGAGACACCCACGCCGCTGAACGAGCTGGGCGCCAAGGGCATCGGCGAGTCGGGCACGGTCGGGGCCACCCCCGCCGTGCAGAACGCCGTGGTCGACGCCCTCGCCGACCTCGGCGTGCGCCATGTCGACATGCCTGCCACCCCCGAGCGCGTGTGGCGCGCCATTCGCGCCGCCGCCGGTTCGTGAGGGTCGGGGCGCCGCCCCGCTACCAGTCGAGCGGCTCGATGAACAGGTGGATCGTGCCGCCACACGTGAGGCCCACGGCGAAGGCCTCGTCGTCGCTGTAGCCGAACGTGACGATGCGGGGCTCGGCCTCGCCGGCGAGGATCGCCAGGGCCTCGGTGACGACCGCTCCCTCCACGCACCCGCCCGACACCGACCCGGCGACCTCACCGTCCTCGTTCACGGCCATCGCCGCGCCCGGCAGCCGCGGCCCCGACCCCTCGACGTCGACCACTCGGGCGAGGGCGACCCGCTTGCCGCCGGCGCGCCACCGGTCGAGATCGTCGAGGATCTCCTTCACGCCCCGTGAGGGTACCGGCGCGAGCGGGCGATGACGCGGGCCAGCCGCTCGAGCGAGTCGAGCGAGTGGCCCTCGACGAAGTCGTCGACGTAGGGCAGCGCCGCGGCCATGCCCCGGGCGAGGGGCTGGTAGCCGGGGCTGGCCTTCAGCGGGTTGACCCACACCACGCGGTGCGCCACGCGCGCCAGGCGGCGCATCTGCTCGGCGAGGTGCTCGGGCTCGCCCCGGTCCCACCCGTCGCTGAGGATCACCACGACCGCCCCCCGGGCCATGCCCCGCACGCCCCACTCGTCGTTGAAGCGGCGCAGGGCCTCCCCCAGTCGGGTGCCGCCCGACCAGTCCGTCGCCGCGGCCCCGGCGGCGGCGAGCGCGGCGTCGGGGTCGCGAGACGACAGCTCGCGGGTGAGACGCGTGAGCCGGGTGCCGAGGGTGAACACCTCGACCCGGGTCCGGCCGACGACGGCGGCGTGGGCGAAGCGCAGGAGGGCCCGGGCGTAGGGCTCCATCGAACCGCTGATGTCGACCAGCAGCACGACGCGCCGGGCCCGCTCGCCCGGGGCGCTGCGGCTCGGCCGTACCGGCTCGCCGCCCGCCCGCAGCGCCCGGCGCAGCGTGCGCCGCAGATCGGGGCGGCCGTGCGCCCCCCGGCGAGCGGGCCGGCGGCGGCGCGAGCGGCGGAGCGCTCCCCCCAGCCGCAGGTCGGCCATGAGGCGGCGCGCCTCGGCGAGCTCCCCGGGGCTGTAGGCGGCGAAGTCCTTGTGGCGCAGGACCTCGGCCGGGCTGTACCGGACGGTGAGCGTGGGCCCGGCCGGTTCGGGCTCCGAGCCGCTGCCGGCGTCGTCGCCGAGGGCGTCGTCGATGGCGAGCGTGACCCGCACGGGCTCGGGCCGGGATCCGAGGGCCAGCGTCTGCGGGCGGCGCTCCCAGAACGCCGCGAAGGCGGCGTCGTAGGCCGGGGCATCCTCGGGCCGGTGGACCAGCGTCGCCCGGCCGGCCCAGTAGACGTGGTCGCGGTTCGCCACCCCGGTCGCCGCCAGGGCCTCGGAGAAGGCCACGACGCTGCCGACCGGAACGTCCACGCCGGTGCCCCGCAGCACCCCCGCGAAGGCCACGGCGAGGGCCGCGCCGTCAGGTGGCACGGCTGACGGCGGCGCGCACGAGCTCGTCGACGCCCCGGCCTCGCACCCGCTCCTGGTCCTCGCGGTACTTGAGCACGGTCCCGAGCGTGGCCTGCACGGCGGCGGCGTCGAGCTCGGTGCGGCCGAGGGCGGCGAGGGCCTGGGCCCAGTCGATCGACTCGGCCACGCCCGGCGGCTTGTAGAGCCCCAGCTCCCGGACCTGCTCGACCATGGCGGCGACCTGCCGCGCCAGGGTCTCGCCGGCGGCGGGAACCCGCAGCCGCACGACGGCGACCTCGCGCTCGAAGTCGGGGTGCTCGACCCAGTGGTAGAGGCAGCGGCGCTTCAGGGCGTCGTGGACGTCGCGGGTGCGGTTCGACGTGATGACCACGATCGGCGGCACGGCCGCCCGGAACGTGCCCAGCTCGGGGACGGTCACGCTGTAGTCGGAGAGGATCTCGAGCAGGAACGCCTCGAACTCGTCGTCGGCCCGGTCGACCTCGTCGACGAGCAGCACGGGCGGCGGGCCCTCGCGGTGGTCGATGGCGGCGAGCAGCGGCCGGCGCACGAGGAACCGCTCGGACCACAGCTCGTCCTCGAGGGCGTCGGTGCCGGCGGCGACCGCCCCCGTCGCCTCGGCGGTGCGGAGGTGGAGGAGCTGGCGCGACCAGTCCCACTCGTAGACGGCCTGCGAGACGTCGATGCCCTCGTAGCACTGGAGGCGCAGCAGCTCGCCGCCGGTCCAGCGGGCGAGCACCTTGGCCACCTCGGTCTTGCCGACGCCGGCCTCCCCCTCGAGCAGCAGCGGCCGCTGCAGGGTCAGGGCCAGGAACACGGCCGTGGCCAGGCCCTCGTCGGCCAGGTAGTCGTGGTCGGCCAGCGCGGTGCGCACCTCCTCGACGGACTCGGGGGTGCGGACCTGCGCGCCGGGCACGACCCAAGGGTAGGCCCGCTAGGTTGCGGCCCGTGGATCTGGGACTGCGCGGCAAGCGGGCGGCGGTGGCCGCCGCCTCCACGGGGCTGGGGCTGGCCACGGCCCGGGCACTCGCGGCCGAGGGCGTGCGGGTGGCGATGTGCTCCCGTGACCGGGGCCGCATCGACGAGGCGGCGGCGGGCGTCGCCGGCGGCGCCGTCCCGCTCGTCGCCGACGTGGCCGACACCGACCAGGCGGCCCGGTTCGTGGCCGAGGCGCGCGAGGCCCTGGGCGGGCTCGACATCCTGGTGACCAACGCCGGCGGGCCACCGCCCGGCACGTTCGCCTCCACCCCGGTCGAGGCCTATCCCGACGCCCTCGCCCTCAACCTGCTGTCGGTCGTGGCCATGTGCCGTGAGGCGGTGCCCGCCATGCGGGAGCAGCGGTGGGGGCGGGTGGTCGCCATCACCTCGGTGTCGGTGCGCCAGCCGATCGGCACGATCATCCTGTCGAACACGGCCCGGGCCGGGGCCACGGCGTTCCTCAAGACGCTGGCGCTGGAGGTGGCGGCCGACGGCGTCACCGTGAACTCGGTGCAGCCCGGCCTGCACGCCACCGACCGGCTGCGGCAGCTCTACGGGGGGGACGTCGAGCAGGCGGCGCGAGGCGTGCCGTCACGGTCGGTCGGCGATCCCGACGACTTCGGCGCCGTCGTCGCCTTCCTGTGCTCCGAGCAGGCCCGGTTCGTCACCGGCGCCGCCGTGCCCGTCGACGGCGGCAGCTACCTCGGCCTGCAGTGACGCCGGCCTAGGCGCCGGCTTCCTCGAGGGCGCGCCGGGTGAGGACCCGGGCGAGGTGGCGGCGGTACTCCTCGCTGGCGTTGAGGTCGGCGGTGGGCTCGGTGCCCTCGTCGGCCCGCTCGGCGGCCTCCGCGGCCGACGCCCCGCCGGCCAGCGCCTCCTCGACGGCGGTGGCCCGCAGCGGGGTGGTGCCCATGTTCACCAGCGCCACGCCGGTGGTGCCGTTGCGGACGGCAGCCACGCCGACGATCGCCCAGTCCTGGGCCCGCCGGTTGAACTTCTGGTACGACCAGCCCGCACCGGGCACCTTGGGCACGCGGATCTCGGTGAGGAGCTCGTCGCCGGCGAGGGCGCTCTCGAGGAAGCCGGTGAAGAACTCGGTCGCCGCGATCTCGCGCTCGCCGTCCGGGCCCCGCGCCACCAGCGTGCCGCCCAGGGCGAGCACGGCGGCGGGCAGGTCCGAGGCCGGGTCGGCGTGGGCCAGGCTGCCGCCGATCGTGCCCCGGTGGCGCACCTGCGGGTCGCCCACCAGGTGGGCCACGTGGCGGAGCATCGGGCACTGCTCGGCCAGCAGGTCGCTGGTCTCGAGGTCGTGGTGCCGGGTGAGCGCTCCGATGGCGATCTGGTCGCCGGCGTCGCGGATGTAGCGCAGGTCGTCGAGGCGCCCGACGTCGACGAGCACGGCGGGTGTGGCGAGCCGCAGCTTCATGAGCGGCAGGAGCGAGTGCCCGCCGGCGAGGAGCTTGGCTTCGTCGCCGTGCTCGCCGAGGGCGGCGATCGCCTCGGCGGCCGAGCCGGCCCGCACGTAGTCGAACTTGGCGGGGATCACTGCTGCGCCTCCTTCGCGGCCCGGATCGCCGACCACACGCGGTGGGGGCTGGCGGGCATGTCGATGTCGGTGACGCCCAAGGGCGAGAGGGCGTCGACGATGGCGTTCATCACCGCCGGCGCGGCGCCGATGGTGCCGGCCTCGCCGACGCCCTTCACGCCCATGGGGTTGGTGGGGCTCGGCGTGACCGTGTGGTCGAGCTCGTAGGACGGGGCCTCGGCCGCCGAGGGGACGAGGTAGTCGGCGAGCGTGGCCGACCGCAGGTTGCCGTCGCCGTCGTAGGCGGCCTCCTCCCACAGGGCCTGGGCGACGCCCTGGAGGATGCCGCCGTGCACCTGGCCCTCGACGATCAGCGGGTTCACCTGGTTGCCGCAGTCGTCGACGGCGACGTAGCGGAGCAGCTGGACCCGGCCGGTCTCCTCGTCGACCTCGACGACGGCGATGTGGGCGCCGAACGGGAACGTGAAGTTGGGCGGGTCCCACACCACCTGGGCGCTGAGCCCGGGCTCCATGCCCTCGGGCAGGTCGTGGGCGAGGAACGCCTGGAACGCCACGGCCTGGATGGGCATGGCCCGGTCGGGGCTGCCCCGCACCTGGAACTGCCCGCCGCTGAACTCGAGGTCCTCTTCGGCGACCTCGAGCTGGTGGGCGGCGATGGTGCGGGCCTTGGCCACGACCTTTTCGCAGGCGTGCCACACGGCCGTGCCGCCGACCGCCAGCGAGCGGGAGCCGTAGGTGTCGAGGCCGTGGGGCGACACGTCGGTGTCGGAGTGGAGCACCTCGACGTGGTCGGGATCGACGCCGAGCCGGTCGGCGACGATCATCGACCACGACGTCTCGTGACCCTGGCCGTGGGGGCTGGTGCCCGTGACCACCTGGACCATGCCGGTGGGCAGCACCCGCACGGTGGCGGCCTCCCACCCGCCGGCGCCGAAGTTCAGCGAGGCCAGGACCCGCGAGGGCGCCAGGCCGCACATCTCGACGTAGAACGAGATCCCCACGCCGAGGTGCGCGGTCGACCCGGACTCCCGCCGCCTCGCCTGCTCGGCCCGCAGCTCCTCGTAGCCGACCATCTCGAGCGCCCGGGCGAGGGCGGGCTCGTAGTCGCCGCTGTCGAACACCAGGCCCGGCGCGGAGCTGTACGGGAAGGCGTCGGTGGGGATGAAGTTTCGCCGGCGGATCTCGGCCGGGTCGACGCCCACCTCGACGGCCAGGGCGTCCATGGCCCGCTCGATGGCGTAGGTGGCCTCGGGCCGGCCGGCGCCCCGGTACGCGTCGGTCGGGGTCTTGGTGGTGAACACCCCGGTGCAGCTGAACGAGTAGGCGGGGATGTCGTAGACGCCGTGGTACAGGAACGCGCCGAGCAGCGGGATGCCGGGCGTGACGAGCTGCAGGTAGGCGCCCAGGTCGGCGAGCAGCCGCACCCGCACGGCGGTGACCTTGCCGGCGGCGTCGGCGGCCAGCTCGATGTGCTGGATCTGGCCGCGGCCCTGGATGGTGGCGACGGCCGCCTCGCTGCGCTCCTCGGTCCAGCGCACGGGCCGGCCCAGCTTGCGGGCGAGGGCGAGGGCGAGGACCTCCTCGGCGTACACGTTGAGCTTGGACCCGAACCCACCGCCCACGGCGGGGGCGATGACCCGGATCTTGTGCTCGGGCACGCCGGTGGTGGCCGCCAGCATCACCTTGAGGATGTGGGGGATCTGCGTGGAGGAGTACACGGTGTACTCACCGCCGTGAGGTGCGGGCACGACGACCACGCCTCGCGGCTCCATGGCCGCGGGGATGAGCCGCTGCTGCACGTACCGCTCGCTCACGGTGTGGGCGGCCTCGGCGAAGGCCCGCTCGACGGCGTCGGCGTCGGGCGTGAGCTCCCAGGTGTAGGAGCGGTTGGTGCCGAGGTCCTCGTGGACCAGCACCCGGTCCTCGGCGGCCTCCTCGAGGTCGACGACCGCGGGCAGCTCGTCGTAGTCGACGAGCACGGCCTCGACGGCGTCGCGCGCCGCTGCCCGGCTCTCGGCCACGACGACGGCGACGATGTCGCCGACGTAGCAGGCCGTGCCGGCGGCGACGGGGCGGTGCTCGGGCGCCTTCATGTCCTCGGTGACGGGCCAGGCGCACGGCAGGGGCGCGGCCCACGCGTCGAGCAGGTCGTCTCCGGTGAAGGCGGCGACGACGCCCGGCGCGTCGAGGGCGGGACCGACGTCGACCGACACGCGGGCGTGGGCGACGGTGGAGCGGACCAGGCCCAGCCACAGGGCGCCGGGCACGACGAGGTCGTCGACGTAGCGGCCCTCGCCGGTGAGCAGGGCGGGATCCTCCTTGCGGAGCAGGCGGGACCCGAGGACCGTGGTGGCGGCGGGGGTCTCGGTGGCGGTCACGACGCCGCTCCTTCGGCGGCGGCGAGCACGGCCTTCACGATGTTGTGGTAGCCGGTGCAGCGACACAGGTTGCCTTCGAGGCCCTCCCGCACCTCGGCCTCGGTGGGAGCCGGGTTCTCGTCGAGGAGCGACACGGCCGCCATGACCATGCCGGGCGTGCAGTAGCCGCACTGCAGGCCGTGATGCTGGCGGAACGCCTCCTGCATGGGGTGCAGCTGCCCGTCGCTGGCCAGGCCCTCGATGGTGGTGATCTCGGCGCCGTCGGCCTGGACGGCGAGCACGGTGCAGGACTTCACCGACTGGCCGTCGAGCAGCACGGTGCACGCGCCGCACGACGAGGTGTCGCAGCCGATGTTGGTGCCGGTGAGGCCCACCACCTCCCGCAGGTAGTGGACCAGGAGCGTGCGGGGCTCGACCTCGTGCTCCTGCTTCGTGCCGTTGACGGTGACGGCGACCTTCACGTGCACCACCCCTCTCAGTGCGCGGTGTCGGCTGTGGTCCCGCCATCATGCCGCGCCCGGACGGGCCGTGCCGCGGGTCCGACCCGACCGGCTCGCTAGGGCGTGAGGGTGCGCATGCCCCGCACGGCGAACACGAGCATGACCGCCGCGAGCCCCCCGATGGCCGCCAGGCCGGGCCAGGTGGACGACCAGGCGACGCCCTCGAGGAAGCCCTGGCGGGCCAGCTCGAGGATCTGCGAGACGGGGTTGAGGCGGGCGACCGGGTGGAGCCAGCCGGTGATGACCTCGAGGGGCGCCTGGGCGGTGGTGAGGAACAGGCCCACGAAGATGCCGACCTGGACGACGGGACCGGCGCTCTGGCTCTTGATCCGGTAGACGAGCCCGAGGGCCCACAGCCCGGCGACGGTCGCCACGCCGAGCGCGGCGATGAGCAGCGAGACGAGCCCGGGGACGCCGCCGGGCACGGCGGCCCCGCCCGCCAGGCCGACCGCGGTGACGAGGGCGAAGGTGATCAGCCCCCGGGCGGCGCCCGCCAGGAGCGATCCGCACATGATCGCCCCCCGGGCGGCGGGCGACAGGAGCAGGCGGTCGAAGAACCCGGTCTCGAGGTCGCGCGCCACCGAGAAGGCGGTGCCGACCCCGGCGAAGCTGGCGCCCATGAGCACCGCCATCGGCGTGTACCAGCTGAGGACGTTGTCGGTGGCGAACCCCGGGATCTCGACGATGCCGCGGTACTGGCCGCTGAACGCGATGAGGAAGAACACGGGCATGACCACGGCAGGCACGAACGTGGCCGGCACCCGGCGGATGCCGACGAGGTTGCGCCACGCCAGCGCGGCCGCCACCGCCAGGGGGCGCCCGGCGACGCCGTGGTCGAAGGCGGTGCGGGCGGCGGTCACGCGGGTGCCTCCGCCAGCCGGCGGCGCAGGGCGAGGAGCGAGGCGCCGACCGACACCACGCCGATGCCGGCGGCGACGGCGACCGCCACGGCGGCGTCGGTGGCGGCGAAGCCCTCGAGCAGCAGGCGCCGCTGCGCCTCGATCATCCACGACACCGGGTTGACGCCGGCCACGGTCTGGTACCAGCCGGTCATGAGGCCCCGGGGGAAGAAGGCCGAGGACAGGAACAGCGTGACGAACAGAAGCGGGAACGAGCCCTGCACGGCCTCGGCCGACCCGGTGCGCAGCGCCAGGGCGACGCCGAACCCGCCGATGCCGACGCCGAGCAGCATCGCCGTGGCGACGAGCACCGCCACCGTCACGGCGCCCCCGCCGATGCTGGCGCCGAACGGCAGGAGGATGAGCACGAACAGCACGGCCTGGGCGCCGCCCAGCGCCGCCGCGCCCGCCAGCCGGCCGACGAGGATCGAGATCCGGGACACCGGCGAGGAGATCAGCCGGTCGAAGAAGCCGTTCTCGATGTCGGTGGCCATCTCGGTGCCGGCGCTGATCGCCCCGAAGATCACGCCCTGCAGGATCGTGGCGGGCACGAGGAAGTCGAGGAACGAGTCGAACGGCGGGAAGCCGGGCAGGTTCGTCGCCCGCTGGAACGCCGCCGAGTTGAGGGCGGTGAAGAAGAGCGGGAAGAACATCGACGGGATCCACACCGTGGGCTGCCGGAGCAGGGCGACGACCGACCGGCGCGACAGCACCAGGGCCTGGAGGAGGGGCTGGCGGCGGTGCGCCCGCAGGAGCGCCACGGTGGTCACGGCGGGTTCACCCGCCGGTGGCGGCGGGTGTGCCGCCGCCGCCCGCCGGCTCCTCGGCGCCTTCGAGCCGGCGGCCCGTCGCCTCGGCGAACACGTCGTCGAGGCTCGGCTGGTTGAGCTCCATGTGGTTCACGCTGATGCCGGCGGCGTCGAGGGCCCGCACGGCGTCGGGAACGCGGGCGGCGCCGCCCTCGAGGCCGATGGCGACCTCGCCGGGGCCGGCGGGACGCTCCTCGCCGAAGCCGGCCAGGGCCGCCACGGCGGCGGCGTGATGGGCCTCGTCGACGGCGAGCAGCAGCGTGGGTGCGCCCACCTCGGACTTGAGCGCCCGCGGCTCCCCTTGGCGGACGATGCGGCCGTAGTCGATGATGGCGATGCGCCCGGCCAGCTGGTCGGCTTCCTCCAGGTACTGGGTGGTGAGCAGCACCGTGGTGCCCCGCTCCTGGTTGAGGGCCCGCACCTCCTCCCACAGGGCCACCCGGCTCATGGGGTCGAGGCCGGTGGTGGGCTCGTCGAGGAACAGCACCTCGGGCTCGTGGACGAGCGAGAGCGCCAGGTCGAGGCGCCGGCGCATGCCCCCCGAGTAGGTGCCGACGCGCCGGTCGGCGGCGGCGGTGAGGCCCACCCGCTCGAGCAGCTCGGCGCCCCGGCGATCGGCGTGCCGGCGGGGGATGCCGTGGAGCACGGCTTGGAGGCGCAGGAGCTCGGTGCCGGTCATCAGCGGGTCGATGGCGGCGTCCTGGAGGGCCACGCCGATGGCCCGGCGCACCCGGCCGGCCTCGCGCACGACGTCGAAGCCGGCGACGCGGGCCCGGCCGGCGGTGGGCTTCAGCAGCGTCGTGAGCATGCGCACCGTCGTCGACTTGCCGGCCCCGTTGGGCCCGAGGAAGCCGAAGACCTCAGCGGGCTGCACCTCGAGGTCGACGCCGTCGACGGCGACGAGGTCGCCGAACCGCCGGACGAGGCCCTCGGCCTCGATGGGCGCCGTCACTCGGCGGATCCGGTGCCCGCCGCCGCCGGCCCGCTCGCGGGCGTGGGCGGCTCGCCCGCCCTGACGATCGCCCGCCACACGCGCTCGGGGGTGGCCGGCATGTCGAGGTGGCGCACGCCGAAGGGCGCCAGGGCGTCGACGACCGCGCTCTGCACCGCGGGCGTGGCCCCGATCGTGCCCGACTCGCCGATGCCCTTGGCGCCCAGCGGGTTGACGGGCGTGGGGGTCTCCATGGGCACGACCTCGAAGGACGGCAGCTCGGCGGCGGACGGGAAGGCGTAGTCGGCCAGGTTGGCGGTGACGGGGTTGCCGTCGCCGTCGTAGCGGACCTCCTCCCACAGCGCCTGGGCCACGCCCTGGGCGATGCCGCCGTGGCGCTGGCCCTCGACGAGCAGGGGGTTGAGGATGCGGCCGGCGTCGTCGACCGTGACGATCCGCTCCAGCGTGACCTTGCCGGTCTCGGTGTCGACGGCGACGACGGCGACGTGGGCGCCGAAGGGGAACGTGGGGCTGGCGGCGTCGAACCGGGCGTCCTCGGCGAGGCCGTCCTCCCCCGCCGCCGCGGCGACGTCGGCCCAGGTGGCCGTCGCCGTGGGGGTGCCGGCCACGTGCCAGTGCCCGGCGTCGGTGTCGAGCACGAGGTCGTCGGGGTTGGCCTCGAGCACCTCGGCGGCGAGCTCCCGGGCGCGGTCGACGACCTTGCCGGCGGCCTCGTGGACGGCCACGCCGCCGAGCTGCAGCGAGCGCGAGCCCATGGTGCCCTCACCCCTGGGCACCAGGTCGGTGTCGCCGTGGATGACCTCGATGCGGTCCAGGGGGATGCCGAGGCGGTCGGCCACGATCATCGCCCACGCGGTGTGGTGGCCCTGCCCGTGCGGGGAGGTGCCCGTGTAGACGACGGCCGAGCCGTCGGGCCGCACCTCGACCCGGGCGTCCTCGCCGCTCGGGGTGGGGCCGGCGGTGACCTCGACGTAGGTGGACACGCCGATGCCGAGCTGCACCCGCTCGCCCGCCTGGCGGCGGCGGGCCTGCTCGGCCCGCAGGTCGTCGTAGCCGGCGGCGGCCAGCGCCGTGTCGAGGGCGGTGCGGTAGTCGCCGCTGTCGTAGGTGGTGCCGACCGGCGTGGTGTACGGGAAGGCGTCGGGCGCGACGAGGTTGCGGCGCCGCACCTCGGCGGGGTCCATGCCGATCTCGGCGGCGAACAGGTCCATGGCCCGCTCGATGGCGGCGGCGGCCTCGGGCCGTCCGGCTCCGCGGTAGGCCATGGTGGGTGTGGTGTTGGTGACGACGCTGCGGGTGTCGCACTCGGCGCGGGGGATGGCGTAGGTGCCCGTCGTCATGAGCCGCGTCATGTAGGGCAGGACGGCGCCCAGCTTCGGGTAGGCGCCGGCGTCGGCCAGGACCTCGAGCCGGTAGGCCTCGACGGTGCCGTCGCGCCGGCCGCCGATGGTGACGCGCTGCACCTGGCCCCGGCCGTGGCCCATGTTGAGCATGCTCTCGGTGCGGGTCTCGACCCAGCGCACCGGGCGACCCATCCGCTTCGCCAGCCAGCCGAGGAGGATCTCCTCGGTGTAGATGCCGATCTTGGCGCCGAAGCCGCCCCCGACGTCGGGCGCCACGACGCGGACCTGGCCCTCGTCGAGGCCGAGGCGGGCGACCACGGCGTCGCGGGCGCCCTGGGCGTTCTGGGTGGAGGTCCAGATCGTGAGCCGGCCGTCGTCGCCCCACGCCGCTGCCGTGGCCCGCACCTCGAGCGGGCACGGCGCGACCCGCTGGTTGACCAGCCGCTCGCTGACGACCACCTCGCAGCCCTCGAACAGCGCCTCGTCGCGCCCGAAGGCGAGCTCGAGCGCCACGTTGGTGCCCACGTCGGGGAACAGGAGGGTGTCGCCGGCGAGGGCGGCCTCGGGGTCGACGACGGCGGGCAGGGGCTCGTAGTCGGGCCACACGAGCTCGGCGGCGTCGGCGCCCTGCGCGGCGGTGTCGGTGAGCACGACCGCCACCGGCTCGCCCACGTAGCGCACGGTGTCAACCGCGAGCCACGGCCGCAGCATCTGCTGGTTCAGGATCGGGGTCTCCGGTGGGGCGGGCTCGAGGTCGACGTCGGCCCCGGTGACCACGGCGACGACCCCGTGCGCCCGCTCGGCCTCGGAGGTGTCGATCGAGGCGATTCGGGCGTGGGCGATCGTGGCGCGCACGAACGTGGCGTGCAGCGCCCCCTCGAGCTCCGGCACCCGCAGGCCGGCGACGTAGGTCCCGCCTCCGGTGAGGAACCTCGGGTCCTCGGTGCGGACGACCCGCGTGCCCATGACGCTCACTGCCAACCCCCGTCTGCTCGCGGCCGGACGTGACTGGCGGGTCAGGCTAGCGGCCGCCCGCGGGGCGCCGGCACGGGCGGCGGGCTCACGCGGGCACGAAGGCGACCTGGAAGTCCACCGGGGCGTCGGGCCCGGGCACGAGCGCCCAGCCGGCCATGGCGGCGGGCTCTCCGAGCGGCGCCAGGTCGAACGTCCACCGGCCGGCGTCGCGGACCCCGGCGACGCAGTCGTCGCCGTCCCACTGGGGCGCGTCCGACCACGGCATCGCCTCCTCCTCCTGCCAGGTCGGGTCCAGGATGCGACAGAGGACGACCGAGGGATCACCGCTGAACGCCCGCTCACCCTCGGCGTCCTCGAGCAGCTCGAGCACCGTGCCGTCGCCGGACAGCCGCACGAAGCTGACCTTGTCGGCCTGCCCGACGCGGTTGCCCACGGGCATGGTGCCCTCGGGGACGCCCACGTGGGCGAACGGCGTGCCGCCCGTCCGGGCCGCCCAGCCGTACCCCGCCACCGACAGGGTGCCGCCGGAGCCCTCGCCGTCACCGGGCGTGAACCCGGCGGGCGGCGCCGCCGGCGGTGGACGGTCGGCCGGCGGCGGGGCCGCCACCGGCCCCGGAGCCGGCCCCGTCCCGGGGGCGGGGCGGGGGGCGGGCTGCAGCACGGGCACCTGCGGTTCGTCGGCGGCGAAGCCGGGCGGGGCCGTCACGCCGCCGTCGCCTCCGACGTCGCCCTCGCCGTTCCAGTCGGCACCCGGGGCGCCGCCTTGCCACGTGCCGAACGCCGCCTCGCGAGCGGGACGGTCCGGAGCCGGGAACACCGCCACGATGCCGAGGATGGCGACGACCGTGGCGGCCACGGGCCAGTAGCGCACCAGCCCGCGGCCGACGTCCCCGAGCGTGACCTGTGAAATTCCGCTCATAGCGGGAGGATTCGACGCCCGAACCGAGAAGTCCTGACCCGGCGGTCGATTTTTTCCCAGCATCTCGATTCGGGGGTCCACGGGGTCGTGACCGACACAGCCGAGCGCAGGCCCGTCGAGGGCGGGCGGACGTCACCCGTCGACGACCCGCGCGCCCGCAACGCCGCCACCGGCATCGCCGCCGCGCTGTTCGGCTACTGGGTGCTGCAGTGGCTGTGGCCCGCTCCCATCGGTGTCCTCGTCCAGGGCGTGGTGATCGGCGGGCTCACCGCCCTCATCGCCTTCGGCGTCGCCCTGGTGTACCGGGCCAACCGCATCGTGAACTTCGCCGCCGGCGACCTCGGCGCCCTCCCCGCGGCGCTGGCGGTGCTGCTGATCGTCGGCCCGGGGCTGCCCTACTTCCTCGCCCTGCCGGCCGGCCTGGTCGCCGCGGTGGTGCTCGGTGCGGTGGTCGAGTTCCTCCTGATCCGGCGGTTCTTCCACTCCCCCCGCCTCGTGCTCACGGTGGTCACGATCGGTCTCGCCCTGCTGCTCGGCGTGCTGGGCACGCTGCTGCCCCAGGCCTTCGACATCCGCACACCGCCGCAGAGCTTCCCGTCGCCGTTCGACTTCTCGTTCTCGATCGGTCGCACGGTCTTCCACGGCAACGACGTGATCGCCATGCTGGCCGTGCCCGTGCTGATCGTCGGGCTCGGCGCCTTCTTCCGGTACACCAACATCGGCATCGCCGTGCGGGCGAGCGCCGAAAGCCCCGACCGGGCGTCGCTGCTGGGCGTGCCGGTGAAGCGCATCGAGACGATCGTGTGGGTCCTCGCCGCCGTGCTCGCCTTCGTCGCCGTCTTCCTGCGGGCCGGCATCGTCGGCCTGCCCTTCGGCCAGCTCCTCGGGCCGGCGATCCTCGTGCGCACCCTGGCCGCGGCGGTGATCGGCCGCCTCGAGAAGCTGCCGCACATCCTGGCCGCGTCGATCGCCCTGGGCATCCTCGAGGCGTCGATCCTGTTCCACACCGGCCGGGCGGCGCTGGTCGACCCCATCCTGTTCGTCGTCATCCTGGGCGCCCTCCTGCTCCAGCGCAGGAAGCGCACGGCGCGCGGCGACGAGACCTCCGCCTGGCAGGCGGCACGCGACGTGCGGCCCGTGCCGCGCGAGCTCGCCCACCTGCCCGAGGTCCGCTGGGGTCGCCGGGCGCTGCTCGGCGCCGTGGGCCTGTTCGCCGTCTCGCTGCCCCTCTGGCTGCCCGACGGGCGCCTGAACCTGGCCGGGGTGATCGTGCTGCTCTCCATCGTGGGCATCTCGCTCGTGGTCCTCACGGGCTGGGCCGGCCAGGTCAGCCTGGGCCAGATCGCCTTCTTCGGCATCGGCGCCGCCGTGGCCGGCTACCTGACGTCGGCGCAGGGCTGGGAGCTGTCGCTGGCCGTGCTCGCCGCGGGCCTGGCCGGGGCCGCGGCGGCCATGGCCATCGGCCTGCCGGCGCTGCGCATCCAGGGCCTGTACCTGGCCGTGGTCACGCTCGCGTTCGCCCTCATGACCTCGTCGTACCTGCTCGACCGCGAGTTCATCCACTGGCTCCCCGCCGGTCGCATCGAGCGCCCGCTGCTGTTCGGGCGCGTGGCGCTCGACACCGAGGCCCGCTTCTACTACCTGTGCCTCGCCGCGCTCGTGCTGGCCGTGGCGGCCGTCCACGGCCTGCGCCGCAGCCGCACGGGGCGGGTGCTCATCGGCGTGCGCGAGAACGAGCGGGCGGCGCAGTCCTACGGCGTGAGCCCGGTCACGGCCAAGCTCACGGCCTTCGCCATCTCGGGGTTCCTCGCGGCGTTCGCGGGCGGCCTGTTCGTCCACCACCAGCAGGCGCTCGGCATCCAGCCCTACGGCGTGGGCCGCAGCTTCGCCATCTTCATCATGGTGGTCGTCGGCGGGCTGGGTTCGATCACCGGCGGGATCCTCGGGGTCGTGTTCATCGAGGGCACCCAGTACTTCCGGGCGATCTTCCCCGAGACGATCCGCAACGTGCTGGGGCTGCTCACGAGCTCGGTCGGGGTCATCCTGATCCTCCTGGTGATGCCCGGCGGCCTCGCCGGCGCCGTCTACGACCTGCGCGATCGCCTGCTGCGCCAGCTCGCCCGGCGGCGCGGCATCCTCGTGCCCAGCCTGGTCGCCGACATGCGCGCCGAGAGCACCGCCGGCGTCACCCTCGAGGCCCCCGGCCCGGACCGGCCACCACCGGAGGTCGACGCCCGCGCGGTCGAGGAGGCCGCGTTCGCCCCGCCCGACGAGACCGTCGGCACGACCGCAGGGAGAGGAACGCCGTGAGCGACACCGCACGCGCGACCCCGGCGCGCCGGTCCTGGCTGGCCGGCATCACGGGCGGGGCCCCGGCGGCGCCGCTGCTGCTGCTGTTCGGCCTCAACGCCGTCGACGAGCTGGACCGCTCGGCGTTCGGCGTCCTCGTGCCCGAGATCCGCGACGCCTTCGAGCTCGACAACGAGGGCATCTTCACCGTCATCGCCCTCGTCGCCGTGGCCGCCCTCGCCGGCCAGGTGCTCATCGGCTATTTCGCCGACAGGTTCTCGCGGGTGCGGATCGCCGTGCTCGGTGCCTCGACCTGGGGCGCGTTCACCTTGTTCACCGGGCTGGTTCCCGCCGTCGCCCTGCTGGTGGTCGTGCGGGCCTTCACGGCCGTGGGCCGCGCCGTCAACGGGCCCACCCACAACTCGCTCCTCGCCGACTACTACCCGCCCGAGGTGCGCACCAAGGTGTACGGCTTCCACCGGGTGGCCGAGTCCGTCGGCCAGTTCGTCGGCCCGCTCGCCGGCGGCGGGCTGGCCCTGGCCATCGGCACCTGGCGGGCGCCGTTCCTCGTCTTCTGGGTGCCGACGGCCGTGCTCGTCATCCTGGCGCTGGCCATGCTGCGCGACCCGGTCCGGGGAGGCCACGAGCGGCGGGCCATGGGCGCCTCCGACGACGCCGTCGAGACCGAGGAGGCCGCGCCCTCCCTCGGCGAAGCGTGGCGGATCTGCTACCAGGTCCGGACGCTTCGCCGCATCTGGTACTCGCTGCCGTTCCTGGCCGGCGCCTTCGTGGGGCTGGGCGCCGTGTACGCCGTCTACTACGACGACCTGTTCGGCCTCAACGAGCTCCAGCGGGGCATGGTCGCGGCGGTCACCGAGCCATTCCAGATCGTTGGGGTCTTCGTCGGGATCCCGATCGCCACCCGCTTGGCGCTCCGCAGCCCCGGCCTGGTCCTCAAGTTCATCGCCGTGGTGGGCGTGCTCGTCGCCGCGGCCATCACCCTGTTCGCCTTCGCACCCAGCCTGCCGCTGGCGATCGCCGCCAACATCCTGATCGCCGCGCCGCTCGCCGTCGTGGTGCCGGGCATCTACGCCGTGCTGTCGATGGCGATCCCGCCCCGGGCGCGGGCCCTCGGGTTCGCCATCGGGTCGCTCTACGTCATCCCCGGACTGGCGATCCTGCCGATCATCGGCGGCCTCGCCGACGACGTCGGCATCCGCACCGCGGTGCTGTTCCTCGTCCCGATCTTCGGCATCGGCGCCGCCCTCATCGCCTCCGCCGGCGCCTTCGTCGACGCCGACATCCACAAGGTCCGCACCTCCACCGTCGCCCAGTCCGAGGTGCGCGCCGCCCGGCTGCGCGGCGAGTCGAAGCTCCTGCTGGTGCGGGACCTCGACGTCAGCTACGGCCAGGTGCAGGTGCTGTTCGGCGTGAACTTCGAGATCGACGAGGGCGAGATCGTGGCCCTGCTCGGCACGAACGGCGCCGGCAAGTCCACCCTGCTGCGGGCGATCTCCGGGCTGGTCGAGCCCTCCGCGGGCGCCGTGGTGTTCGACGGGGCCGACATGACCTACGCCACCCCGCCCGAGATCGCGGCGCGCGGCGTCGTGCAGGTGCCCGGCGGCAAGGGCGTGTTCCCGGGCCTGACGGTCGCCGAGAACCTGAAGATCGCCGGGTGGCTCTACCAGCGCGAGCACGACTACCTGAAGCAGGCGACCGAGCAGGTCCTCGAGTACTTCCCGGTGCTGCGCGAGCGCTGGGACCAGCCTGCCGGCAACCTCTCGGGCGGCGAGCAGCAGATGCTCACCCTCGGCCAGGCGTTCATCGCCCGCCCCCGCCTCTTGATGATCGACGAGCTGTCGCTGGGGCTGGCCCCGACCATCGTGGAGCAGCTGCTCGGGATCGTGCGGGCCATCCGGGAGCGGGGCACCACGATCATCCTCGTCGAGCAGTCCGTGAACGTGGCGCTGACGATCGCCGAGACCGCCTACTTCATGGAGAAGGGCGAGATCCGCTTCAACGGCCCGACCAGCGAGCTGCTGGAGCGCCCCGACATCCTGCGCTCGGTGTTCCTCGAGGGCGCCGGCGCCGTCCTCGGTGGTGACGCCGGGGGCGACGGCAACGGTGACCGGCGCGGCGGTGGGCGGGGGCCACGAGCGGTGCCCGCCCGGGCACGCCGCAGCCCGGCCGACAGCAACGGCGCGCCCCCGCCGCTGCAGGTGCGGGGCATCGGTCGCAGCTTCGGCGGCGTGCGCGCCGTGCACGACGTGACCTTCGAGCTCGGACGGGGCGAGATCCTCGGGATCATCGGACCGAACGGCGCGGGCAAGACCACGCTGTTCGACCTCATCAGCGGCTACCTCGTGCCCGACGCCGGCACCGTCCTGCTGAACGGCGAGGACGTCACGCCGCTGACGGCCCACGGCCGGGCCCTGCTCGGCCTCGGCCGCTCGTTCCAGGACGCCCGCCTGTTCCCCGCCCTGAGCGTGGCCGAGACCATCGCCCTGGCCCTCGAGCGCCGGGCCGAGGTGCGCGACCCCGTCGCCGCCGCCCTGCGGTTGCCGGCGGTCCTCGACGCCGAGGCCCGGATCACCGAGCGGGTGGACGAGCTCATCGAGCTCATGGGCCTCGGGGCGTTCGCCGACAAGTTCGTGTCCGAGCTGTCGACCGGCAGCCGGCGCATCGTCGACCTGGCCTGCGTGCTCGCTCACGAGCCCGACGTGATCCTCTTCGACGAGCCGTCGTCGGGCATCGCCCAGCGCGAGACCGAGGCGCTCGGTCCCCTTCTCGAGCGCATCCGCGACCACACCGGCGCCAGCCTGCTCGTCATCGAGCACGACATGCCGCTCATCACGTCGATCTCGGACCGGATGCTCGCGCTCGAGCTCGGCCAGCTCGTCGTCGAGGGCGACCCCCGCGAGGTGATCGAGCACCCGCGGGTCGTGGCGTCCTACCTGGGCACCAGCGACGACGTCATCTTCCGCTCCGGGGACCGAACGGGCAGCCCGGCGCCGGCCCCGGCCCGTGCCGGTACGACCGGCAGCGCCAGCAGCACGGCCCGCAGGCGACGCCAGCCGCTGCGGGCCCGTTCCACCACCGACAAGGGGGTTCGCTGATGAGCAAGATCGACGACGTCTCCCTCGGGACGGTCCTGCGGGGGGTGCGCCGCTACCAGCCCTACCTGCTGGTGGTGGCGGCCGTGCTGCTCGTGGTCGCCTTCACCCCGGGCACGCCCGGTCCCGACGAGCAGGCCGTCGGCACCGTGGGCGACGGGCCCGGCGGGGCCGGATCCGACGTCGTGACCGGCGACCGCGACTGGGACCTCGACGGCGACGGCGAACCCGACGACCCCGACCGGGCGCGGACCGGGCCGGGCGCCGGCGCCGGACCGCGCGGCGGCGGGGGGCGGGGCGGCGCCGCCGGTCAGGACGGCGAGGAGGCCGTCCGCCAGCGGGCGGCCCAGGGCGGCATGGTCGCGAACTGCGACCCGGCGACCGGGCGGATCGCCATCCCCACCCGCCACGCCCCGCCGTGCGTGCCGGCCCACACGGGCGACAACGGAGGCGCCACCTACCAGGGCGTCACCGGCGACAAGATCCGCGTGGCCGTGTACCTCGCCCAGGGCAACCCGGCGGCCGATGCGATCCTCGCCGCCGCCGGCGCCGACGACGACCGCGAGGAGGTCATCGCCCAGCACGAGCAGTACCGCGAGTTCTACCTGGCGCACTACGAGCAGTACGGGCGCGACGTCGAGCTCGTCTACATCGACGGCAGCGGCCCCGCCGAGGACGACGCCGTCGGGCGCGCCGATGCCCGCCGGGTGATCGACGCGGGGGTGTTCGCCTCGATCAACGCCCCCAACAACGCCTACGTGGACGAGCTCGTGGCTCGGGGCATCATGTGCTTCTGCACGGTGTCGCTGCCCGTCGAGTTCTACCACCAGCGGGCGCCGTTCGTGTGGAGCACGCTGATGGCCTCGACCGAGGCGTACGTGCACCGCGCCGAGTACGTGGGCAAGCGCCTGGCCGGCCGCCCCGCCGAGCACGCCGGCGACCCCGTGCTGGCCACCCAGGAGCGGCGGTTCGGCCTGCTCTACTACGAGACCCCCGCCGGCGAGTACAAGGCGGGCATCGACTTCTTCGAGCGCGAGCTGGCCCGCTACGGCGTGCGCCTCGCCAACCGGCTCGCCTACGAGGGCTTCCCCAACATCGCCGCCACCCAGCAGCAGGCTCGCCCGCTGATCCAGCGGATGATCCAGGACAACGTGACCTCGATCATCTTCGCCGGCGACCCCTTCGGGCCGATCTTCTTCACCCAGGAGGCCACCCGGCAGCGCTACTTCCCCGAGTGGATCATCACCGGCTCGGCGCTCACCGACACGAGCTTCTTCGCCCGCACCTACGACCCCGCCCAGTGGCGCAACGCCTTCGGCGTGTCGATGCTGTCGGCCCGCCTGCCCGAGGCCCAGAGCGAGACCATGCGCCTGCTGCAGTGGCACTTCGGCCGTGGGCCCGAAGCCGAGGGGACCTACGGCGTGATCCGGGGACCGTGGGAGAACTTCTACCGGGGCGTGCACCTGGCCGGGCCGAACCTGAACCCGGGCACGTTCCGCGACGGGATGTTCAACGCTCCGCCGTCCGGCGTCGGGGGCATCACCAGCCCCCAGATGTCGTTCGGTCGCCACGTGTGGCCGTGGGACAACTACCTCGCGTTCGATGACATGACCGAGATCTGGTGGGACCCGCAGGCCCGGGGTGAGGACGAGATCGGCAACGACGGCATCGGCCTGTACCGCTTCGTCGAGATGGGCCGGCGCTACCTGCCGGGGCAGTGGCCCGACGGCCCGCCGCGCGCCTTCGACCCGGCCAACACCGTCACGATCTACGACCAGCCGCCCGAGGCCGACCGCTGGCCGGAGTACCCGCCGCCGCGCTGACCGCCGGTCAGCGGCCGCGGGCCTGCGGGTCGTCGAGGGGTATGAGCTCGCCGCCCTCGACGGCTCGCAGGCGGCGGGCCAGGGCCACGAGCTCGCCGGGCTCGACGGTGCCGTAGACCCGCACGAAGGCACCGCCACCCAGGTGGGTGCGCACCAGCGGCCCGAACGGCGTCAGCAGGACCTGGACGCGCCCGAGCTGGCCCGCCGCTCGCTGCTCGCCGCCGCGGTCGTCGAACGGCGCGCCGCCGCCCAACGTCGAGCCCTGCTCGACGACGAGCAGGTCGGGGCCGCGGGTGAGCACGTCCAT
This sequence comes from Actinomycetota bacterium, assembly GCA_004366205.1. Classification (GTDB taxonomy): domain Bacteria; phylum Actinomycetota; class Acidimicrobiia; order Acidimicrobiales; family CADCSY01; genus SIRW01. Next base: position 47,105 of record SIRW01000054.1, read on the forward strand.
GACCGACGCCACGCGGTCCCCCCGCCGCAGCGGGTCGGTGAACGCCTCGGTCTGGGGAGGCACGACCGCGTAGCGGCCGCCGTACCGCCAGCCGGCAGGTGGCGCGTCGAGCTCCCAGAAGACCCCCGGCGCCCGGCTGCCCTCGGCCAGGCGCTGCACCGAGCCGCCTCCCTGGCCGACCGGCACCGTCTGATCCCCGACGGCGAAGCGGTCGCCCGCGAGCTCGACGTCCTCGTCCACCGCCGTGGCGACCCTTCGCAACAGGGTACGACCGCCGGCGACGAGCACCTCCTCCAGCACGAGCCCGGCCTCGTCGATGCAGGAGTCGGCCCAGTCACCACCGCCCGCGTCAGCGGGGGCGGGCTCGCCGACCGGCCGGAGCACCGATCCCGCCGACAGCAGCTCGGCCGACCGGTACACCTGGCAGTCGCGGCCGGCGACCCGCCGGCGCTCCCGGGGCTGGAGGGCGCCGGCTTCGACGGCGGCGTCGAGCACGGCGTCGACCCGCAGGTCGGACACGGCGACACCCGGGGGCAGGGCGAGCACCGATCGCTGACCCGCCTCACCGGCGGCGGCGATGCGGCCGAACGTCGTGGTCTGCACCGAGACGGGCGCGCCCTCGACCGTGTCGCCGTCGCGCGTCTCGAGGCGGCTGTCGAAGGGGCGGCGCACCTCGAGCACGTCGGTGCTCACCACCCGCCGGTCGGCGGGGCCGCTCTCGACGCGGTGAACGATGCGGTAGCTCGCCGGCGTGCGGGTGATGGCGAGGCGCGGCCCGCCCGCCTCGGCCACGAGCTCGGAGCCGGCCCGGTGGTCGTCGCCGCCGCTGGGACGCACGACGAGCGCGGCGACCACGAGGGCGCCGAGCGCGAGGGCGACGGCGATCAGCAGGGTGGGCCGGCGGGTCATGCCGGTCGGTGCGGCCGACCTAGGCGGTGGCGACGCCGGTGGGGCAGCGCACCCCGGTGCCGCCCAGGCCGCAGTAGCCGTTCGGCACCCGGGCGAGGTACTGCTGATGGTACGGCTCGGCGTAGAAGAACGGGCCGGCCGGCGCGATCTCGGTGGTGATGTCGCCGTGGCCGGCGGCCCGCAGCGCCTCCTGGTAGCGGTCCCGCGACGCCTCGGCGGCCCGCTGCTGGGCGGGTGAGGTGGTGTAGATCGCCGACCGGTACTGCGTGCCGACGTCGTTGCCCTGGCGCATGCCCTGGGTGGGGTCGTGGCTCTCCCAGAAGACCCGGAGCAGCTCGTCGTAGGAGGTGCGCTGCGGGTCGAACACCACGAGCACGACCTCGGCGTGGCCGGTGCGCCCCGAGCACACCTCCTCGTAGGTGGGGTTCGGGGTGTAGCCCCCGGCGTAGCCCACGGCCGTGGTGTGCACGCCGTCGAGCTGCCAGAACGCCCGCTCCGCGCCCCAGAAGCAGCCCAGGCCGAACACGGCCTGCTCGCTGCGGTCGGGGAACGGCGGGGTGAGCGGCGTGCCCAGCACCAGGTGGGCGTCGGGAACCGGCATCTGCTCGTCGCGACCCGGCAGGGCCTCCTCGGGGGTGGGCATCTGCGTCTTCGCACCGAACACCATGCACCCACGCTACCTGCGCCCCGGCCGCGCCGTCCGTGCTGCTCCCCACCCCGGCCCACACACGCACACAAACCGTTCTGGGTGGCCCCTGTCCCATCAGGGTGAGACCCGCGCCACCCAGAAGCGTAGGGCGCGGGGCGGACGCCGGCGTGGGAGGCTGGGGGCATGGCCGGACACGACGAGCTCGACCTGCAGGCGGCCGCCCGCCGGCACCTGTGGATGCACTTCACCCGGCTGGGGGCCTACGCCGAGGCCGACGTGCGGATCATCGACCGGGGTGAGGGCTGCTACGTGTGGGACCACGCCGGCAACCGCTACCTCGACGGCCTGGCCGGGTTGTTCACCGTCCAGCTCGGGCACGGCCGGCGCGAGCTGGCCGAGGCGGCCGCCCGGCAGGCCGAGCGCCTGGGCTACGCCCCCGTGTGGAGCCAGGCCCACGAGCCTGCCATCCGGCTCGCCGCCCACCTGGCCGAGCTGGCGCCCGGCGACCTGAACCGGGTGTTCTTCACCACCGGCGGGTCCGAGGCCGTCGAGTCGGCGTGGAAGCTGGCCCGGGCGTGGTTCCGGGCGACCGGCCAGCCCGGGCGCCACAAGGTGATCGCCCGCCGCACCGCCTACCACGGCACGACGCTCGGGGCGCTGTCGATCACGGGCATCCCCGCCCTGCGCGCCCCGTTCGAGCCGCTGCTGCCGGGCGTCACCCACGTGGCGACCACCAACCGGTTCCGCTGCCGGCTGTGCGCCGGGTCGGCGGCCTGCACGCTCGAGTGCGCGGATGCCATCGAGGACGCGATCGCGTTCGAGGGGCCCGAGACCGTCGCCGCGGTGTACCTCGAGCCGGTCCAGAACGCCGGTGGCTGCCTGACCCCGGCGCCGGGCTACTTCCAGCGGGTGCGAGAGATCTGCGACCGCCACGGCGTGCTGCTCGTCTCCGACGAGGTGATCTGCGCCTACGGCCGGCTGGGTCACATGTTCGGCTGCGAGCGCTACGACTACCTGCCCGACATGATCACCACGGCCAAGGGCCTCACGAGCGGCTACTCGCCGCTGGGCGCGGTGATCTGCCGCGACGCGCTGGCCGAGCCGTTCCTCGAGGGCACGGCCAGCTTCGCCCACGGCCTCACCTTCGCCGGGCACCCGGTCAGCTGCGCCGTGGGCCTTCGCAACCTCGAGCTGTTCGCCGAGGAGGACGTGCTCGGCCACGTCCGCCGCCACGAGGACGGCTTCCGCCAGCGCCTCGAGGGCCTGCGCGACATCCCGCTCGTGGGCGACGTGCGGGGCGCCGGCTGGTTCTGGGCGCTCGAGCTCGTGCGCGACCCCGACACCCTCGAGCCGTTCGCCGACCCCGCCGAGCGCGAGGCGCTGCTGCGGGGGTTCCTCGCGCCCCGCATGGCCGAGGCGGGCCTGCTCGCCCGCGTGGACGACCGGGGTGACGCCGTCGTGCAGCTGTCCCCGCCCCTGGTCGCCGGCGACGCCGAGCTCGACGAGATCGAGTCGATCCTGCGCACCTGCCTCGCCGAGGCCCACAAGCGCTGCGTCGCCGGCTGACCCTCGCCGTTTCCGGACGCTCGACGTCGCATGCGAGCGGACAGGGTCCAGAAAGCGTGGGCGGCTTGGGCGGAGGCGGGTCAGCCGCCGGTGACGAAGGCCCAGACCCGCTCGACCAGCCCGCCGGGCCGGTCGTCGGGGTCCTCGGCGCCGCTGTCGGTCACGGGCGCGACGGGCGGCAACGGCGCCGGCGCCGGCAGCAGGGCGTAAGCCTCCTCGCCGGGCATGACCAGGTTGTACTGCTCGCGGGCGATGCGCTCGATCTCCTCGTCGGTCTGCAGCAGGCGAGCCCGCTCCTCGAGCGCCTCGCTCTGCTCGGTGAGCACGGCGAGCCGCTCGTGGGCGACGCGGATCGCCTCGCGCTGGGACAGGTACGTGCGCGTCGGGAACACGGCGAGGAACAGGATCGACACGGCCAGCAGCGATCCGAGCAGCGGCACGAGCCAGCGCAGGCGCACGGTGCTCCCCCTACTCCCCCGCCAGCCCCGCGGGTCCGCCCAGGCGCAGCGCCCGCCGGCCCCAGAACGCGGCGGCCTCGCCCAGGTCGTCCTCGATCCGCAGCAGCTGGTTGTACTTGGCGACCCGGTCCGATCGGGCAGGCGCCCCGGTCTTGATCTGGCCGCAGTTGGTGGCCACCGCCAGGTCGGCGATGGTGGCGTCCTCGGTCTCCCCCGACCGGTGCGACATGACGCACGTGTAGCCGGCCCGCGTGGCGAGGGCGACGGTGTCGAGCGCCTCGGTCAGCGTGCCGATCTGGTTCACCTTCACGAGGATCGAGTTGGCCACGTTCGTGGTGATCCCCCGCTCGAGGCGCTCGGCGTTGGTGACGAACAGGTCGTCGCCCACGAGCTGCACCCGGTCGCCCAGCGCCGCGGTGAGCGCCGCCCAGCCGTCCCAGTCCTCCTCGTCGCAGGCGTCCTCGAGCGACACGATCGGGTAGCGGTCGACGAGGTCGGTCCAGAACCCGACGAGCTCGTCGCCCCGCAGCGTCCGGCCCTCGCCCTCCAGGTGGTAGGCGCCGTCGCGGTACACCTCGCTCATGGCGGGGTCGAGGGCGATGGCGATGTCGTCGCCCGGTGTGTAGCCCGCCCGCTCGATGGCCTCGACCAGCACGACGATGGCGTCCTCGTTGGCGCCCAGGTCGGGGGCGAAGCCGCCCTCATCGCCCACGGCGGTGGACAGGCCCCGCTCGTGCAGCAGCGCCTTCAGGGCGTGGTAGGCCTCCACGCCCCAGCGCAGCGCCTCGGCGTAGGAGGCTGCGCCGACCGGCATCACCATGAACTCCTGCAAGTCGACGCTGTTGTCGGCGTGGGCCCCGCCGTTGAGCACGTTCATCATGGGCACGGGCAGCACGTGGGCGTTGGGCCCGCCCACCCAGCGGAACAGGGGCAGCTCGAGCTCGTCGGCCGCCGCCTTGGCCACGGCGAGCGACACGCCGAGCAGGGCGTTGGCGCCGAGCCGGTCCTTGTTCTCGCTGCCGTCGAGGGCGACCAGCTCGGCGTCGACGACCCGCTGCTCGAAGGCGTCGAGGCCGACGACGGCGTCGCGGATCTCGCCGTTCACGTTGGCCACGGCGTCGAGCACGCCCCTGCCGCCGTAGCGCTCGTCGTCGCCGTCCCGCAGCTCGACCGCCTCGAACCGCCCGGTCGACGCGCCCGACGGGACGATGGCGCGCCCGCGCGCGCCCGTCGCGAGGACGACCTCGACCTCCACCGTCGGGTTCCCCCGGGAGTCCAGGACCTCCCGGGCGGCAACGTGCTCGATGCTCGACACTGCTGTGACTCCTGTTGCGGCTGTTGTTGAAGTTACACCTGTCATGTTCTGCGTCAAGTGATCCGTCTCCGGCCTGACCTGCCGCCGCCACCCCGAACCTCCCGTTCTGGGTGGGCCCGGTCTCACGCTGGTGGAACCTGCGCCACCCAGAACGGATCGGGGGGGCGAGGCCGGGCGGGTCAGGAGACCTCGATCTCGTCGATGTCGTCGCGCTCGGAGAGGTCGGCGAGCACGGCGTCGAGGTCGGCGCCGGGGAGGGGGCGCACGTCGACCTCGATGGTGGCGGTGCCCTCCCGGGACTGGCGGATCGACAGCGAGCGCACCCGGACGCGGGGCTGCTCGTGGAGGGCGGCTGCGACCTGGCCGGGGTCCGACCCCGCGGCCACCTGGATCGACACGGTGCGGGTGCGGGCGGCGATGCGGTCGCTGATCCAGGCTCCGGGGAAGCGCAGGACCACGAGCGACAGCAGCACGGCGAGGGTGGTGATGACGGCTGGCCCGTAGGCCGCCACGCCCACGGCGAGGCCGACGGCGCAGGTCACCCAGAGGCTGGCGGCGGTGGTGAGGCCCCGCACGGACCCCCGGTGGCGCACGATCGTGCCGGCCCCCAGGAAGCCGATGCCGACCACGACCTGGGAGGCGACCCGGGTGACGTCGACCTGCACGTTGGTCTCAGCCCGCTCGGTGACGAAGCGGTGGAAGCCGTCGACCGAGACGATGCCGAACAGCGCCGCTCCGAGGGCGACCATGATGTGGGTGCGGAAGCCCGCGGGATGGCCCGAGGCTTCGCGCTCGACGCCGATCAACCCGCCCAGGAGCAGGGCGAGCAGGATGCGCCCCGCATAGCCCAGCTCGTCACCCACCGGCCTTCACCTCCTCCCACAGCTCGTCGAGGGCGGCCGGGTCGAGGGCGGTGAGCGCCACCCCCCGGGCCTCGGCCAGCCGCTCGGCGGCGGCGACCCGGTCACGGAACTTGGCGGTGGCGCCCCGCAGGGCCGCCTCGGGGTCGATCCCGAGGTGACGTGCCACGTTCACCACGGCGAACAGCAGGTCGCCGAGCTCCTCGTCGGACGGCGCCGCGGTCAGCTCGGCGAGCTCCTCGGCGACCTTGGCGGCGGCGCCGCCGGCGTCGTCCCAGTCGAACCCCAGCGAGGCCGCCTTGCGCTGCACCTTGTGGGCGTAGAGCAGCGACGGGAGGTTGCCGGGGATGCCGTCCATGACGCTGGCGTGACCCTTCTCGGCCTTCTTGATCTGCTCCCAGTTGGCCATGACGCCCTCGGCGCTGTCGACCTCCACGGCGCCGAACACGTGGGGGTGGCGGCGGACGAGCTTGTCGTGGATGCCGCGCGCCACGTCGGCGAGCGTGAAGGCGCCGGCCTCGGCGCCGATGGTGGCGTGGAACACGACCTGGAACAGCAGGTCGCCGAGCTCCTCCTCCAGGTGGCCGAGGGCCGCTCCCGCGGCCTCGGGCGCCGCCAGGCCGGCCTCCTCGCCGGGCGGGAGCGCCTCGATGGCCTCGAGCACCTCGTAGGTCTCCTCGAGCAGGTGGCGGGTGAGCGTGCGGTGCGTCTGCTCGCGGTCCCAGGGGCAGCGCTCCCGCAGGGTGCGGACGAGCTCGGCGAAGCGCACCAGCTCGGCGCCGACCGGCGCTCCCAGCTCGGGGATCCACACCGACGTCAGGTGGTCGGGCTCGACGGCGCGGTCGAGGTCGGCCCAGGCCACCTCGGTGATCGCCTCGTCGGGCAGCCCGAGCCGCTGCAGGACGACCGCCGTGCGGGGTTCGGCGCCGTCGGGCACCGCCAGCTTGATCGCCGACAGCACGTCCCGGGTGTGGCAGTGGCTGGCCAGCAGCGCCCCGGTGTGCCCGGCGGCCTGCACGGCGAACTCCTGCCCGTCGACCAGCCGCACGCCGGCGGCGAGGGGGTCGACGCCCAGGCGCACCCACGCCAGGTCGGCGAACGACAGGGCAGGCAACACCTCGACCTCCACCCGGCCGTCGGCCACGAGCAGCTCGACCGAGCGCTCGCCCACCCGGGGCGAGCCGGGCACGGCGTAGAGCACGGCGCCGTGCTCGCGTGCGGCGGCGACGAGGACCTCGACGATTCGGGGGTAGACGTCGGCCTGCCGGTCGGCGGCGTCGTAGACGCCGTCGAAGGAGGAAGCGCCGTCGCCGAGCGCGGCCGCCGCCGGGTGCCGGCGGGTGCGCACGAAGCGGACGGGGTACCGGTCGAGGGCGTCGAGGGTGGCCCGGGTGAGCAGGTCGGGACCGGCGGGCCCCAGCCCCACGACGGTGACCCGGCCCGACCCGCCGGCCATCAGAGGTCGCCGGGACCGGGCGAGTCGGGCGCCGGCACCGGCGCCGGTGCGGGGCCCTCGGGGGGCTGGACCCGGCCCATCGAACCGGTGCCGAGCTCCTCGGTCACGACCCAGGAGCCGTAGCGGGGGTTGACGTCGATGTCGCCCTTGCTGGTGGCCTCGGACAGCCAGCGGCCGAAGGCCTCCTCAGCGTCGCGCCGGAGGCGCTGCTCGAGCTCGGCCTCGACCTCCTCGAAGGTGGGCATGCGGCGCTCGGTCACGAGGATGACGTGCCAGCCGAACTGGGTCTCGACGGGGTCGGACAGCTCGCCGCCGTCGAGCTCGAAGGCGGCGGCGAGGAACTCGGGCACGAGCGGGGCGTCGCGGTCGAAGCAGCCGAGCTCGCCGCCCTGGGCTGCCGACCCCGGGTCGAGCGACTCGTCCTCGGCGACGGCGGCGAAGTCCTCGCCGGCCTGGAGCCGATCGAGGACGGCCTCGGCCTCAACTTCGGTCTCGACGAGGATGTGGCTCGTGCAGACCTGCTCGAGGGCGTCGCTGCGCTCCTCGTAGTAGCGCCGCGCCGCGCCCTCGCCGACGACGCCCTCGGCCAGGCTGTCGTTCAGCACCATGAACAGCGCCTGCCGGCGCACCAGCTCGTCCTGGTACCACTCGGGGAACTCGCCGAAGATCTCGGGTCCGCCCGAGCCGCTGATCGTGGGCTCGCGCACCTCGTCGAGGTCGGCGTCGGTGACCTCGAGGTCCCGGCGCTCGAGCTCCTGCTCGATCAGGCGGTAGTAGATCTGCAGGCTCACGACGCGGGCGACGAAGGCGGCGTCGAAGGTGCCGTCCGACTGGCCGCGCACGGGCGTCTGGCCCTCGAGCGCGGCCAGGTAGGCGGCGTTGTTGCGGATGGCGGCCAGCTCGTCTTGGACCCGGCGGTCGCTGATGCGCTCGCCGTTGACGGTGGCGGCCGCCGGGTCGGTGATGGCGGCGCAGGCGGACGCCAGGATCGCCACGGCGCCCACGAGGGCGGCGAGGCTCAGCCGGGCGCGAGAGGGCGGGCGGGAGGTGCTCACGAGGGGACCGATGCTACCGACGGGTCCTCGGCGGGGACCAGTTGCCCGAGCAGGGTGATGAGCGCCTCGGCCGGGTTGACGTCTCTGGCCAGCGGGACGACCACCTGGGCCGCCTCCTCCTTGACCACGGCGCTCGGCGCGAGGCGCTTCAGCCGGACGGCGGCGCTGGCCCGCAGCCGCAGCGGTGAGATGCGGGCCAGCAGGCCGGGACGGGCCCGGTTGGGCGTCACGGTGATCTCGCGCACGCCGGTGCGGTGGCACTCGGCCCGCAGCCGGGCGACGCGCAGCAGGGCCTCGGCGGGCGGCGGGACCGGCCCGAAGCGGTCCTCCCACTCGCTGCGGATGTCGTCGGCCTCGGCGGGCGTGGTGACGCCCGCCAGGCGGCGGTAGGCGTCGAGGCGCACGTCCTCGCGGGCGACGTAGTCCGCTGGAAGATGGGCGTCGAGGGGCAGGTCGAGCTTGACCTCGGCGGGCTCGGGCACGGGCTCGCCCTTCAGCTCGGCCACGGCCTCGGTGACCATCTGGCAGTACAGGTCGTAGCCGACCGCGGCGATGTGGCCGGACTGGTCCTCGCCCAGCAGGTTGCCGGCGCCGCGGATCTCGAGGTCGCGCATGGCGATGCGGAACCCCGACCCGAGCTCGGTGGCCTCGCCGATGGTCTTGAGCCGCTCGTAGGCCTCCTCGGACAGGACGCGGTCGCGCGGGTGGAACAGGTAGGCGTAGGCCCGCTGCCCGGCCCGGCCCACGCGCCCCCGCAGCTGGTGGAGCTGGCCCAGCCCCAGCAGGTCGGCGCGGTCGACGACCAGCGTGTTCACGGTGGGCATGTCGATGCCCGACTCGATGATCGTCGTGCACACGAGCACGTCGTGACGGCCCTCCCAGAAGTCGAGCACGACGCGCTCGAGCGTGCCCTCGTCCATCTGCCCGTGGGCCACCGCGACCCGCGCCTCGGGGACGAGCTCGCGCACGCCGGCCGCGACCTGCTCGATGTCGGCGACGCGGTTGTGCACGAAGAACACCTGCCCCTCCCGCAGCAGCTCGCGGCGTATGGCCTCGGCCACGGCCCGCTCGTCGTACTCGCCCACGTAGGTGAGGATGGGCTGGCGCTCGGCGGGCGGGGTGTGCAGGAGGGTGAGGTCGCGGATGCCGGTGAGGCTCATCTCCATCGTGCGGGGCACCGGGGTGGCCGACAGGGTCAGCACGTCGACGTCGGCCCGCAGCTTCTTGATGCGCTCCTTGTGGTTGACGCCGAAGCGCTGCTCCTCGTCGACCACGAGCAGGCCGAGCCGGGCGAAGCTGACGTCCTCGGACAGCAGGCGGTGGGTCCCGATGACCACGTCGACCTCGCCGGTGCGAACCCCGTCGACCACGGCGCGCTGCTGGGCGGGCGTCAGGAACCGGCTGAGCACCTCGACGCGCACGGGGAAGCCGGCGAGCCGCTCGCCGAAGGTCTGGAAGTGCTGCTGGGCGAGCAGGGTGGTGGGCACGAGCACGGCGGCCTGACGGCCGTCCTGCACCGCTTTGAACACGGCCCGGATGGCGACCTCGGTCTTGCCGAAGCCCACGTCCCCGCAGACGAGGCGGTCCATGGGCACCGGGGACTCCATGTCGGCCTTCACGTCCGCGATGGCCTTGGCCTGGTCGGGCGTCTCCCGGTAGGGGAAGGCCTCCTCGAGCTCACGCTGCCAGGGCGTGTCCTCGGAGAAGGCGTGGCCGGGCGTGGTGATCCGCTTCTGGTAGAGGAGCACGAGCTCCTGGGCGATCTCGCGCACGGCCTTGCGCACCCGGCTCTTCGCCTTCTGCCAGTCGGCGCCGCCCATGCGGTGCACGGTCGGCGTGTCGCCGCCGGTGTAGTGGCGGACGAGGTCGATCTGGTCGCTCGGCACGTAGAGCTTGTCGCCACCCCGGTACTCGAGCAGCAGGTAGTCGCGCTCGGCGCCCCCGATCGCCCGCGTGACCATGCCGCCGTAGCGGGCGACGCCGTGGGTGTGGTGCACGACGTAGTCGCCGGGCTCGAGGTCCTCGAAGAACCGCCGGGCGTCGGTGCGCCGGGGCCGGGCCGGCCGGTGGGCGCGCCGGCGGCCGGTGAGCTCCCCCTCCACCAGCACGGCGAGGCGCACCCGCTCGAGGATGAACCCTCGCTCGAGCGGCTCCACGACGACGTGCAGCCCCGGCCGGGTGAGGTCACCGGTCCCGTTCTCGTGCACGCTGGCGGCGACCCCGCCGTCCCGGAACGACGTGGCGATGCGCGCCGCCGTGCCCGCGCCGTCGGCCGCCACCACGACCCGGTACTGCTGGGCGAGCAGGTCGCGCACCTGGTCGACGAGGCGGCCGCCGTCGCCGACGACGGGTGGCCAGGCGCGAGCGGCGACTGCGGCCACGCCGGGGCCCTCGGGCGCGTTGGCGACGGACCACACGGGTGCCGCGGTGCGGGCGAGCAGGCGGTCGAGCTCGACGTGCAGCCGGGGCAGGTCAGCGGACTCGCCGCCCGCAGCAGCCGCACCCCAGGTGGTGGCGAGCGTGGCGGCGAGGTCGGCCTCCTCGGCCAGGAGGTCGGCGGCCCGGTCGCGCATCCGCCGGGGCTCGACCAGCAGGACCAGGGCGTCGGGGGGCAGCAGCTCGACGAGCACGTGGTCGTCGGCGACGAGCCACGGCAACCACGACTCCATGCCGTCGAAGACCTGGCCCTCGGCCAGGCGCTCCCACTGCTCGCGCCCCCAGGGCTCGGCCGCCACGAGCGCGGCGGCGCGCTCGCGGACCTCGGGCGTGGGCAGCAGCTCGCGGCAGGGGAAGATCTCGACGCGCTCGACGTCGTCCCGGGACCGCTGGTCGGACACGGCGAAGGTGGTGAGGCGGTCGACCTCGTCGCCCCACAGGTCGATGCGCACCGGCGCGTCCGCGGTGGAGGGGTAGACGTCGACGATCGATCCCCGGACGGCGACCTCGCCCCGGGCCTCGACCTGGTACTCACGGCGGTACCCGGCGGCGACGAGCCGCTCGATGAGGTCGCCGGCGTCGAGGGTGGCGCCCGGGGCGACCACGACGGGCTCGACGTCCTCCACGTGGGGTCCGAGCCGTTGGATCAGCGCCCGCACCGGAGCCACGACCACGTGGGGGGCACGCCCGGGCGTCCGGAGCCGCCAGAGGACCCGCAGGCGCCGGCCCATCGTCTCCACGCCCGGGCTGACCCGCTCGAACGGCAGGGTCTCCCAGGCGGGGAAGCGCTCGACGGCGTCAGGACCCAGGTAGGCCTCGAGGTCCCGGGCGACCTGCTCGGCCGCCGTGGTGGTCGGGGTCACGACGAGGAGGGGACGGCGCGCCGACAGGTGGGCCAGGCCGGCCAGGGTGATCGGGCGGGCGGCTTCGGGCACGGCGAGGGTGGCGGCCGAGGCGCCGGCGACGGCCGCCAGGGCGGGCTCGTCCCGCAGCAGGGGTGGGAGCTGGCGTAGGGTCACGGGCGCACTCGCCGTGGGGGCCGGGCGCGCCGCGACGCCCGCCCCGGTGCCGGGGTGGTTCACGGCACCGAGGCTACCCACCGGGGGTGACGGCGGCGCACGTTGCGGAATGGTTACGCCCACCGCGCGGATGTGTTACAACAGCGGCCGTCAGCTGGGTCCACGACATCGCCTGAGGTCTCCCTCCATGCCGCATCGCCGTGGCTCCGCCGTGCCCGTCCGGGCCGGTGGGGTGCTCACCGCCGCTCTCGCCACGATCGCCGTCCTCGCCGCGTCGCTCGTCCTCACCGCCGGGCCGGCGGGGGCGAGCCCCGAGCACGAGCTGCTTGCCGCCCTCAACCGTCACCGCAGCGCCGCCGGGCTCGCCCCCCTGCAGCTGCAGGGCGACATCCACGGCTACGCCCGCCGGCACGCCGCCGACATGGCCGCCGCCGGGCGGATCTGGCACGGCAACGTGTCGGCCCACGCGCCGGCGGGCTGGCGCCGGCTCGGCGAGGCCGTCGCCTCGGCTGAGACCGTGCAGGGCCTGGCCGACGCCATCATGGGCTCGCCCTCGCACCGTGCCCTCGTGCTCGACCGCGGGTTCCAGTGGGCGGGCAGCGGCGTCGCCGCCGGCCACGGCCGCCTCTACGCCGCGGTGCCGCTCATGGACCACCCCGACCCCAACGGCACCGGCGGCCAGCAGGCCGCCCCGCCCCCCACCACGCAGGCCCCACCACCGCCGCCCCCGGCGCCGTCCGCATCGCCGGCGCCCCCGCCGGCGCCCGCACCGTCGCCCCCGGCCGCGGCGCCGCCAGCACGGCGGCCCGCCGGTGGCGGCCCGGACGCGGGCAGGACCCTCACCGCCGCCCCCGAGGGTCCGCCCGCCGGGGTGGGGACGGCCGGTCCGCCGGCCGTCCCCACCCCACCTCCCGCCGTCGCCCGGTCGCTCGACGGGCTGCGCCACCTCGACAGGCCCGCCGAGCCCGCGGCGCTGCGGGCGACCGCCTACCTGTCGTCGGTGCTGTGCCGGCGCTGCGGGGCCGGCGTCGAACCCCGCCGGGGACCGGCCCCTGGGGCCACCCTCGTCGCGCCCGCCAGCCTCGCCGTCCAGGTGGGGCTGGTCCAGCCGGCGGGCGTGCCGGCGCCGCGCTCCGGTGTCAGCGACCGCCGGCGTTGAAGCGGGTCATGGCGGCGGCGATGCCGTCGGCGACGATCGCCTCGACGGCGTCTGCCGCCTCCTCGACCACCACGTCGAGCTCGGTGCGCACCGCTTTGGGCGGGCGCTTGAGGACGTGGTCGGCGCCGGCCTCGCGTGAGGGCGGCTTGCCCACGCCGATGCGGACCCGGGCGAAGGCGTCGGTGCCCAGGTGCTGGCGGATCGACTTCAGGCCGTTGTGGCCGGCCAGCCCCCCGCCCTGCTTCACCTTGAGCCGGCCGACGGGCAGGTCGAGCTCGTCGTGCACGATCACCACGCGCTCGGGCTCGTCGATCCCGAACCGGCGCACGAGCCGGCTGACGGCCTCACCCGACAGGTTCATGTAGGTCAACGGCACCGCCAGCGCCACCCGGGCCCCGGCGATCGTCCCGACGCCGGCGAGGGCGCGCTCCTTCTCCCTCGCCAGGGTCACGCCGTGGCGGCGGGCGAGCGTCTCGACGACCTCGGCCCCCACGTTGTGCCGGCTGCGGGCGTACTCCTCGCCCGGGTTGCCCAGCCCCACGACCAGCAGGTCGGCCGGGGTTCCCCGGCGCTCGCGGCTGCGGTCGAACAGCCCCACTGCGACGGTCGCAGGCGGCTACTCGGCCGCCTGCTCCTCGGCGTCGCCGGCGTCCGCGTCGGGCAGCTCCTCGCCCGGCTCGACGCCCGCCTCGGCCAGCTCCTCGAGCGCCGCGGCCTCGGCCTCGGCCTCCTCGAGCTGCTCGGCCTCGATGGCGGCCCGGCTGACCTGGGCGACGGCGACGGGGTCCTCGGGGTCGACCTCGGTGGTGACGCCCGGCGGCAGCTTCAGGTCGCCCACGCGGATCGAGTCGCCGATGGTGAGCTCGGAGACGTCGGCCGTGATCTCGTTGGGGATGTCGGTGGGCCGGGCCTGAACGGTCAGCGCGTGCAACGCCTGCTCGACCACGCCCTGCTCGCGGGTGACCTGCTCGGCGTCGCCCGTGAGCACGATGGGCACCTCGACGGTGACGGGCTTGTCGCGGTCGACGAGCACGAAGTCGACGTGCACGACCTCGTTGCGGATCGGGTCGCGCTGCAGGTCGCGCACCAGCGTGAGGTGGCTGTCGCCCCCCACCCGGAGGTTGATCAGGGCGTTGGTGCCGGCCTCGGTCGTGAGCGCCGCCCGCAGCGCCCGGCGCGGCACGGACACCGGCAGCGGGTCGATGCCCCGGCCGTACACGACGGCGGGGACGTGACCCGACGCCCGCAGGCGGTTCGACGCGCGCGAACCGGTGACGCGGTTCGGGTCGGCGGTGAGGGTGAGCTCTTCCATCGCGGGCGCGCTCCTACGGGCGGTTCGGCTGGAGGACGACGGACCAGTGTAGGTGCCAACCCCGACGCCCCACCAACCGCGGGCGGCGCCCGCCCGGCCGGGGTCAGGCCTGGTTCTCGCCGCCGAAGATGTCGGACACCGAGGTGTCCTCGAACACCGCCCGGATGGCGTCGGCCACGATGCCGGCGATGGAGAGGACCTCGATCTGGTCGATCTGCTTCTCGGAGGGCAACGGGATCGTGTTGGTGATCACGACCCGGTCGATGACCGAGTTCTTGAGGCGGTCGATGGCGGGGTCGGACAGCACGCCGTGGGTGGCCAGGGCGTGCACGGCCTCGGCCCCGTGCTTCACCAGCTGCTCGGCGGCGGCGCAGATCGTGCCCGCGGTGTCGATCATGTCGTCGATCAGCACGCAGGTGCGGCCGGTGACCTCACCGACGACGTCACGGGCCTCCACCACGTTGGTGGCGCCCGGCAGGTGCCGCTTGTGCACGATGGCGAGATCCGCGCTCAGGTGCTGGGCGAAGCGCTCGGCCACCTTCACCCGGCCGGCGTCGGGCGCCACGACCACCAGGTCCTCGGGCAGGTGCTCGCGCGCCCAGAGCTCGAGCACGGGCATGCCCACCAGGTGATCGACGGGCCCGTCGAAGAACCCCTGGATCTGACCGGAGTGCAGGTCGACGCTGACGAGCCGGTCGGCGCCGGCGGCGGTGAGCATGTCGGCGACGAGCTTGGCGGTGATGGGCTCGCGGCCCTCGCCCTTGCGGTCCTGGCGGGAGTAGCCGTAGAAGGGGCAGACGGCCGTGATGCGCTTGGCCGACCCCCGCTTGGCGGCGTCGATCATGATGAGCTGCTCGATCAGGGCGTCGTTCACGGACCGGTCGCCCGCGCCGGCGTGGGTCTGGACGATGAACACGTCGGCGCCCCGCACCGACTCGCCGAACTTGCAGCGGATCTCGCCGTTGGCGAAGTCGACCAGGTTGGTCTCGCCCAGGGCCACGCCGAGCTCGGCGGCGATCTCCTCGGCCAGGGCCTCGTGGATGCGCCCCGAGTACAGACGCAGCTTCTTCCTGGGCACGAAGTCCATCGCGCCGCCGGCCGTGGTCGTGGTCACGCAGTCACCCCTCGGATCAGCCCTCGGGTGCAGTGTAGAACGGACCGGTGGTGAGGCCCGCCGCGACCTGGCTGCCCGGCGGGAGGTGGGCGAAGGGTCCGACGACGGCGCCGGCACCGATGGACGCCCGGTCGCCGACCGTGTGGGCGACGACGGCGCCCTCGCCGACGGCGCAGTCCACGAGGCGCGTGTCGGGCCCGAGCTCGGCACCGGCCGCCACCACCGTGGCGCCCGCCAGGGTCGTGCCCGGGAAGATCGTGACGTCGGGCGCCAGCCGCACCGACGTGTCGAGGTAGGTCCGGTCGGGGTCGACCATCGTGACCCCCGCCTCCATCCAGCGGCGGTTGGTGCGCCGGCGCAGCTCGGCCTCGGCCCGGGCCAGCTGCGCCCGGTCGTTGACGCCCACCGTCTCGCCGGGATCGCCCGCCGCCACCGACAGGACCGGGTAGCCGGCGTCGTGGAGGACCCCGACGACGTCGGTCAGGTAGTACTCGCCCTGGCTGTTCTCGGGGCTGAGGCGGCGCAGAGACGGGGCCAGCACGCTGCGCCGGAAGCAGTAGATCGACGTGGCGACCTCGTCGATCGCCCGCTCCTCGTCGGTGGCGTCGCCCTCCTCGACGATGCCGCGGACCCCGCCGTCGCGGCCCCGCACCACCCGCCCGTAGCCGGTGGGGTCGTCGAGGACGGCCGTGAGCAGGGTGGCGGCGGCGTCGGCGGTCTCGTGGGTCTCCACCAGCGCCGCGAGGGTCGAGCCCTGGAGCAGCGGGGTGTCGCCGGGCAGCACGAGGACGTCCCCCTCGTCGAGCTCCTCGGGCGAGAAGGCGGTGAGGGCGACCATGGCGGCGTCGCCGGTGCCCCGCTGGACGCGCTGCTCGACGAACTCGAGCGTGAGGCCCTCGGGGCCCTGCTCCTGGAGGGTCTTGGTGACCCGCTCGGCGCCGTGGCCGACGACCACGACGGCGCGGTCGACCTCGAGCTCGGCGACGGCGTCGAGGATGTGCAGCAGCATCGCCCGGCCGCACAGCCGGTGCAGCGGCTTGGGGCGCTCCGAGCGCATCCGGGTGCCCTCCCCCGCGGCGAGCACCACGGCCGACAGCGGACGCGATCGCATGGTCTTTGTCTAGCGCCTCGCTCGGGGGGGAGGGATCGAACCTCCGTTCCGGGATCCAAAGTCCCGTGTCCTGCCGATTGGACGACCCCCGAAGGATCGGACCGAGGCTACCGGCACACCCCGTCGCCGGCGGACGGGCGCTGCCCTGTGATCGTTCGCCAATCGAAGTTCCTGCGTGAGGGGAGCACAGGATGGGAGCACTGGACGGCCGGGTGGCTTTCATCACGGGCGCGGGACGGGGCATCGGACGCGAGCACGCCCTGCTCTTCGCCCGCGAGGGCGCCAAGGCCGGCGAGCCGGTGAAGGCCTCGATCGTGAACACGAGCCCCCACCTCGGGGCTCTTCGGCAACGCCGGACAGACCAACTACGGCGCGGCCAAGAGCGGCATCGCCTCGTTCACCACGATCCTGCAGGCGGAGCTCGGACGCTACGGTGTGCGCGCCAACGCCATCGCACCGGCGGCCCGCACCCGCCTGACGATGACCGTGCCGGGAGCGGCGGAGCGGGCCCAGCCGACCGAGGGGTGGGATCCGAGTGACCCGGCGAACATCTCGCCCTTCGTGGCCTACCTGGCCACGGCGGACTGCCGGATCGCCGGCCGGGTCTTCTTCGTCCGGGTGGTGAGGTGCACCTCTTCAAGCCGTGGTCGCTCGTCAACGCCGTCAAGAAGGACGGTGAGGGACGTGGACCCTCGACGAGCTGGCCGGTGCCGCCGACCGGCGCGCCGACGTCGAGGTCGACCTGGGCCTTCCCTGGTGCCGCGGCTGACGCTCGGCCGGGCGGGCCGATCGGTCCGCCTGCCGGAGCAGGCCTGGCCCGCCGCGGCCGGCAGGTCGCCCCCGTGCCACCGTCAACCAGCGCCCGCGAGGGCGGCTTCGAGCGCGGCCTGGTCGGGGTGCGGTGGCGGCGTCACGTCGGGCAGGGCGGCCAGGTGGTCGAGGGCGGTGGCCACGCTGTCGCCGGTGATCACGGGCGTGTGGGCCGAGGTGAGCACCCGCAGGTCGAGCTCGCGCAGCCGGCCGACCTGGGCGGCGTAGGCATCGCGGTCGACGATCGCGAGCCACGGCGCCAGCGCGTGATGGTGGAACATGGCCATGCCCTCCTCCCACATGGGCGGCGGCACGTCGGCCACGTGCTCGACGGGCTCGGCGGGCATCGGCGTGGCGAAGGCGTCGGAGCCCCAGTACACGCCGGTGGTCGGGTCGTACAGGCCCCGGGTGGTGGGGCTGTCGTACACGGGCGGGCGCATGGCGCGCAGCACGCGGTCACCCACGTCCAGAGCGCCGTCGTCGTCGATCCACCGCATGCGATGGGGCGGGACGTCGATGGCGTTCGCCATGCGCTCGGTCAGCGCCCAGTTGGTGACGACCGTCGCCTGCGGGCACAGCTCGAGGACGTGGTGGAGGTTCCCGGTGTGGTCGACGTCGTCGTGGGAGATGAAGATCCACCGCACGTCGGCCGGGTCGATCAGGCTGCCCACGTCGGCGAGCCAGGCGTCGCGGTTCGCCGGCGTGCTCGTGTCGACGAGCACGGGCTCGGCGCCGCGGATGAGCAGCGAGTTGAGGTGCACGGACAGCGGCGCCCCGAACGCCGGTTGGACGCTGCGGAGCAGGAAGGTCCCAGGGGCCACCTCGAGGGGCGGCATGTGGATGGGGGTCACGGGTTCGAATGCCACGTCGGGGACCGTACGGACCGGCGGGCCCGCCGACCATCCCCCCAAGCGGTGGAGTCCATCCGCAAACGGGGGGTGCCGCCCCCCGCATCTGTAGGGGTGACGGCGGGTCGCGCCTGCCGTACCCTCTCGCCGTGGGCGTCAGGGCGGTGGAGCGGGCGAGGGACCGGCTGCTGGCGGCCGATGGCGCCAGCGCTCCCGTGGCTGCCATCTGCGAGCAGGTCGTGCACGCCTTCCACGACGTGGCCGGGTTCTCCTGGTGCGCGCTCCTCACGACCGACCCCCAGACGCTGCTGCCGTCGGGCGGGATCGTCGAGGGGTTCTCACCCCACGCGTGCGCCCCGTACTGGGACAACGAGCTGCTCGACGCCGACTTCAACAAGTTCACCGACCTGGCCCGCAGCGTCGAGCAGGTCGCCACGCTGCACGATGCCGTCGACGGCGACCTGGACCGCAGCCCCCGGTACCGGAACCTGTACGCGGGAATCGGCGGTGGTGACGAGCTGCGCGTGGTCTTCCGCTCGGGCACGACCGCCCTGGCGACGGGCGCGTTCGTGCGTCCCGCCGACCAGGGTCCCTTCACTCCCGGCGAGCTCGCCGATGTCCGCGCCCTGGTGCCGGTTGCGACCACCGTGCTGCGCCGGGCGCTGGGCAGGCTGTTCGAGGCGGCGACGAGCCAGGCACCGGTGGTGATCGTGCTCGACGCGTCCGGCGCCGTCACCGCCATCACCGAGGGCGGGCGCAAGGTGCTGGACGACCTGCGGACCAACGGCATCGACGAGCCCGGGCTGCCCGGCCTGGTGCAGGTCGCCGCCCGCAAGGCGCGCTGGAGCCGGACCACGACGTCGCTCACCACCCGGGTGCGCGGACAGAGCGGTCGCTGGCTGCGCCTCCACGTCGCGCCCATCGAGGGCGAGGTCGGCGCCGTGGCCGTCACGGTCGAGCCCGCCCGGCCCGACGACCTGGTGCACATCCTGCTCGAGTCCTACGGGCTGACCGGGCGCGAGACCGAGATCGCCCTGCTGCTGTGCCGGGGGCTGTCGAGCAAGGAGATCGCCGCCGAGCTCATCATCTCGGCTCACACGGTGCGCGACCACGTGAAGGCGATCTTCGAGAAGGCCGGCGTGACGAGCCGCGGCGAGCTCGTCGCCGAGCTGCTCGCGAACCGGGTCCTCGACGGTCTGCACCACACGGTGGCGCACCTGTCCTGACGGTCGGGGCCGCGAGTCGCACGGGCGGGCCGGTCCCCGCTACCCTCGGCACCCTCATGGGTTCGCTGATCAAGAAGCGCCGCAAGCGCATGCGCAAGAAGAAGCACCGCAAGATGCTCCGCCGCACGCGCTTCCAGCGCCGCGCCAAGAAGTAGCGACGCGGTGGGCGCCTGCGGGCGTCCCCGCCACCCCGACCGGCCGCCCCGCCTCAGCGAGGGCGGTCGGTTCGCGTCACCACCCGGCCATCGCCGGGGAACGCCCCCTCGACGAACCACGTCGACCCGCTGCCGGCCAGCACCGGGGTGCGGCCGGTGGCGTGGCCGAGCCGGTCCCGCCACTCGGCAAGCCGGGGCTCGACGGTGAGGGCGGCGGGTTCCAGGTCGTTGGGCCCGTCGGCGGTCGGTCCGCCGAGGCGATCCCAGGCGGCGTACACGGCCGGCGTCGACACGTGCAGCGGCGGCGTGAGCAGCGTGTAGGTGCGGTCGACGAAAGGGAGCGGCTCGACGACCTCGCCGGCGCCCGTGACCCGGGCCCGGCCACCGACGAGGCAGAACGGCACGTCGGCACCGAGCGAGGCCGCGAGCGTCCGGTCGTGGCAGCCCGCCCAGCGCAGCACGGCGGCGGCGTCGGCCGAGCCGCCCCCGAGGCCCCCGCCGGGGGGGATGCGCTTGGTGAGTCGCACGTGCGCCGTGCGGCCCACGGCGGCGAGGGCCCGCCGCACCAGGTTCTCGGGACCGGCCGGCACGTCCCATCCCGCCGGCGCCTCCACGTCGAGCCCGTCGCCGCCGGCGTCGATCACCAGCCAGTCAGCGAGCTGGAGCGTCACCATCTCGGCGTCGATCAGGTGGTAGCCGTCGGCCCGCACGCCCGTCACGCGCAGCTGCAGCGTGAGCTTGGCCGGCGCCACCACCTCGACCGGGCTCACGCCCCACCGCCTCCGTCGAGGTGCCGGCCGCTGCGGCGCCCGGCGCGGGCGCTCACGGGCCGGCCCCGCGCCCGAGCGGCGGCGAGGCGCCCCCAGTCCTCGACCGCCAGCTCCTCGGGCCGGGCCTCGGGACGGACGCCGGCCGCCGCGAAGGCCTCGGGTGCGACCGTGCCCGCCAGCGAGCGGCGGAGCATCTTGCGGCGCTGGGCGAACCCGGCCCGGACCAGCGTGAACAGCTCGCCGGCGGGCACCACGGCGGGGTCCACGGCCGGGGTGGCGCGACGGTCGATCCGCACGAGCACGGACTCGACCCGGGGCGGGGGCACGAACACCGACGCCGGCACCCGGCCGGCGACCGCGGCCTCGGCCCAGTACGCCACCTTCACGGACAGCGCGCCGTAGCCGTCCGAGCCCGGCCGGGCGGCGAGGCGCTCACCGACCTCGCGCTGCACCATGACGAGCATGCGGGCGATGGCGGGCACGCCGTCGAGCAGGTCGGCCACCAGCGGCGAGGCCACGTTGTAGGGGAGGTTGGCGACCAGCACCCAGCCGTCACCGTCGAGCACCGCCTCCCAGTCGAGGGTCAGGGCGTCGCCCTGCACCACGCGCACACCCGCCGGCTCCACCACCTCGCGCAGCACGGGCAGCAGGCGCCGGTCGAGCTCCACCGCGGTGACCGCCGCGCCGGTGCCGGCGAGGGCGAGGGTGAGCGACCCGAGGCCCGGCCCCACCTCGACCACCCGGTCGCCGGGCCCGACCCCGGCGAGGCGGGCGATGCGCCGCACGGTGTTGGGGTCGACGACGAAGTGCTGCCCCAGCGCCTTGCTGGGCCGCAGGCCGTGGCGCTCGAGCAGCTCCACCGCCTGGCGGCGGGTCAGGGTCACGGGCCGGCCTCCGGCAGCCGGAACACGGCCGCGGCGTTGGCGGTGGTGGCGGCCGCCACGTCCTCGACGTCGACGCCCTTCACGGCGGCGACGGCGGCGCCCACCAGCACCACGTGGGCGGGTTCGTTGGTGCGACCCCGGTGCGGGACCGGCGCCAGGTAGGGAGCGTCGGTCTCGACCAGCAGCCGGTCGAGCGGGCAGAAGGCGGCGGCGGCCCGCACGTCGTCGGCGGCTGTGAACGTCACGATGCCCGAGAACGACAGGTGGGCGCCCAGATCGAGCGCGCGGCGGGCCTCCTCGGGTCCGCCGGTGAAGCAGTGGAACACCGTGCGCTCCGGGACGCCGGCTTCGCTGAGCACGGCGAAGGTCTCGTCCCACGCCTCGCGGGTGTGGATCACCAGCGCCAGGTCGCGCTCGTGGGCCCAGGCGATCTGGGCGGCGAAGGCGGCGCGCTGGGCGTCGCGGGGCGAGTGGTCGTAGTGGAAGTCGAGGCCGCACTCCCCCACGGCCACCACCTCGGGCGCGTCGAGCAGCTCGGCGATGCGCTCGAGCGTGCCGGCGTGGCGCGCCTCGTGGGGGTGCAGCCCGGCCGTCGCCCACACGCCCTCGTGGCCGCGGGCGACGTCGAGAGCGGCGCGCGACTGGGCCAGGTCGGTGCCGACCGTGACGATGCGGGTCACGCCCGCGTCACGGGCGGCGGCGATCGCCGCACCGGGGTCCTCCAGGCCACGGTACGGCAGGTGGCAGTGGCTGTCGGTCCAGACGGGGACGGTCAGGGCTCCTTGATGCGCGGGAAGAGCGGCGCGCCCTTCTCCACCCGGAACCCGCCCGGGTAGCCGCCCCAGCGGGCGGCGCCCGGCAGCCGCTGGTCGGCGGGCGCGCCGTGCAGGCCGATCCGCCGCCACACCTCCGTGCACGCCCGGGGCACCGCGGGGTGGGCCAGGATCGCCACGATGCGCAGCACCTCGAGGGCGTCACCGAGCACGGCGTCGACCGCCGGGCCGGGCTCGGCCTTCCACGGCTCGTTGGCCTCGAGGTGGGCGTTGGCCTCGCGGATGAGCCGCCACGTCGCCTCCAGGGCCTCGGCGGGCTGCACCCGCTGCCACGCCGCCGCCGCGGCCTCGTAGCACTCGGCGGCGACCGGCGCGAGCGGGCTGTCGGGGCGCGGCGCGGGCCCGACGCCGCCGCACTTCGAGCCCACGACCGTGCTGACGCGCGACAGCAGGTTGCCGAGGTTGTTCGCCAGGTCGGCGTTGTAGCGGGCGACCATCCCTTCGTAGGAGAAGTCGCCGTCGGGCCCGAAGGCGTTGTCGCGCAGCAGGTGGTAGCGCACGCC
Organism: Actinomycetota bacterium; assembly: GCA_004366205.1. Classification (GTDB taxonomy): domain Bacteria; phylum Actinomycetota; class Acidimicrobiia; order Acidimicrobiales; family CADCSY01; genus SIRW01. The sequence goes on from SIRW01000054.1 coordinate 69,553, forward strand.
GTCGACGCCGAACTCCTCGGCGAGGTCGCCGGGCGCGATCTGGTTGAACGCCGTCTTGGACATCTTGGCGCCCTTCACCAGCAGGTAGCCGTGGACCCACACGTGCCGGGGCGGGTCGATCCCGGCGGCGAGCAGCATGGCCGGCCAGTACACGCAGTGGAAGCGGATGATGTCCTTGCCGATGAGGTGGTTGACCGCGGGCCACCACCTGGCGAAGCGCTCGGGGTCCTCGCCGTAGCCGATGGCCGTGGCGTAGTTGATGAGGGCGTCGTACCAGACGTAGAAGACGTGGTCGGGGTCCCAGGGCACGGGCACGCCCCAGTCGAGCGAGGTGCGGGTGATCGACACGTCGCGCAGCCCCTGGCGGATCAGGCCCAGCGCCTCGTTGCGCTTCGATTCGGGTTGGATGGCGTCGGGGTGCGCCTCGAACCAGTCGAGCAGCGGCTGCTCGAACCGGCTGAGCTTGAAGAAGTAGTTGTCCTCCTTGAACAGCTCGGCCGGACGCTGGTGGATCGGGCAGTTGCCGTCCTCGAGCTCGTCGTCGGTGTAGTACGCCTCGCACCCGACGCAGTAGAGGCCCTCGTAGGTCGCGAGCTCGATGTGGCCGTTGTCGTACACGGCCTGGAGCAGCCGTTGCACGGCCTTGTGGTGCCGGGGCTCGGTGGTGCGGATGAAGTCGTCGTTGGTGATGTCGAGGCCGGCCCAGGCCTCGCGGAAGCGCTCGCTCGTGGTGTCGGCCTGCTCCTGGGGGGTGATGCCCCGCTCCTCGGCGACGCGCTGGACCTTGAGGCCGTGCTCGTCGGTGCCGGTGAGGAAGAACACGTCGTCGCCGATCAGGCGGTGCCAGCGGGCGAGCGCGTCGGCGATGACCGTGGTGTAGGCGTGGCCGATGTGCGGCTTGTCGTTCACGTAGTAGATCGGCGTCGTGACGTAGAAGGCCGGCACGCCGGCCACTGTACCGAGCGACCTCCGGCCCCCTGACCGCCTTTCCCGCGAGCTCGAGGCGCAGCGACCCGGAACCCGGCGCGCTGGGCCTCGAGAACGACCAGGCCCGCGAGCTCGAGGCGCAGCGACCCGGAACCCGGCGCGCTGGGCCTCGAGGACGACGAGGGAGGCGGGGTCGGGGGCGGTTGGGCGGGCGGGCGGATCAGTCGCGGCGGCGGAGGCGGGTGGCGACCGCGTAGGCGCGGCGGCGGGGGACGCCGAGGGCGGCAGCGACGGCGGCGGCGGCGTCACGGGCGGAGGCGCCGGCCGCGAGCTCGGTCTGGACGGCGGCCTCCACGTCGTCGTCGGTCGGGGGCGCAGCGGGCGCCGCCCCCTCCAGGACGATGACGTGCTCGCCCCGGGGCCCGTGGTCGGCCTCGACGGCGAGGGCGTCGCCGAGCGTGCCCCGCCACACGTCCTCGTAGAGCTTGGTGAGCTCCCGGGCGATCACCACGCGCCGGTCGGCGCCGCACGCCGTGGCCAGGTCCGCGAGCGTGCGGTCGAGGCGGTGGGGGGCCTCGAACAGCACGGTCGTGCGCTCCTCGCCCGCGAGCGCCGAAAGCCGGGCGGTGCGCTCGGGGCCGGTGCGCGGCAGGAAGCCCTCGACGCAGAACCGGCCGGTGGGGAGGCCGCTGACGACGAGGGCGGCGATGGCCGCCGACGGCCCGGGCACCACCTCGACGCGGTGCCCGGCGTCGATGGCGGCGCGCACGAGCCGCTCCCCGGGGTCGGACACACCGGGGGTGCCGGCGTCGGTCACCACCGCGACCCGCTCCCCCGCCGCCAGCCGGGCCAGGACCACCGGCACCTGCGAGGCCTCGTTGTGCTCGTGGACGGCCAGGAGCCGGGCGTCGCGGACGCCGGCGTGGGCGAGCAGCCGCCCCGTGCGGCGGGTGTCCTCGCACACGATCGTGCCGGCGCGAGCCAGCTCGTCCACCGCGCGCGGCGCGAGGTCACCGAGGTTGCCGATCGGCGTGGCGACGAGCACGAGGACGCCGCCGGCGTCGGCGCGGCTCACCGGGGCCGCTCCTCGTCGGTGACAGCACGGCCTACGGCGGCCGCGCCGGCGAGGCTCACCGTGGACCGCCCGCGCCACGGCCGGGCCCTTGCTCGGTCCCGCCCTCGTCGCCGGGCACCGCCCCGGCGCCGGCGGATCCGGCGAGCCGCAGCCGGTCACCGGGCTGCAGCCGCCACGCGGCGAAGCGCCCGGCTTCGGCTTCGACCACGCACGTCGCACCCCGCACGGGGCGCGTCACCCGCCACGGCGGCACCTCGGCCCGCACCGCCACGACGCGCAGGTCCCGGTCGCAGTGGGCGACGCCGATGGGGAAGCGCATCCCGAGCGTGTGGACCGATCGGGTCCGGGTCAGGAGGAGGGCACCGTCGTGGCCGGCGCGCCCCAGCAGCCCGCGCAGGCGCTCGCCGAAGCGGTCGGCGACGGTGACCGGCGCGAGCACCTCGTCGTCCCGCAGCAACCACGGCATGCCCGGCGCCTCCGCCTCAGACGTTGAAGCGGATCTCGAGCACGTCGCCGTCGGCGACCTCGTAGTCCTTGCCCTCGACCCGCAGCTTCCCGGCCTCCTTGGCCTTGTGCCACGAACCGATCTCGAGCAGCAGGTCCCAGCGGATGACCTCGGCGCGGATGAACCCCCGTTCGAGGTCGGAGTGGATCACCCCGGCGCACTCCGGGGCGCGGGCGCCCGCCCGGAAGGTCCACGCCCGGGACTCCTTGTCGCCCGTGGTGAAGAACGTGCGCCGGCCGAGGAGGTGGTACGCGGCGCGGGCGACGCGTGGGAGCGCGCCCTCGCCCAGACCGAGGCCCTCGAGCATGTCGGCACGCTCGCCGGCGGGCAACTGGGCCGCCTCGGCCTCGAGCTGCACCGACACGCCGAGCACGTCGGCCACCCCGGCGAGCTCGGTGGCGACAGGCTTGACGATGGCATCCGCGTCGTTCAGCTGGTCCTCGCCCAGGTTGACGACGGCGAGCACCGGCTTGGTCGTGAGCAGGAAGAAGGGACGCAGGGCGGCGAGGCGATCGGCGTCGAGCCCCGCCCGGTACAGCGGCGTGCCCGTCTCGAGCACGGCGAGGGCCTCCTCGAGCACGGCGACCTCACCGGCGAGGCTCTTGTCGCTCCTGGCCGCCTTTCGGCGACGCTCGAGCTGGCCCTCGGCGCTGGTGGCGTCGGCGAGGGTGAGCTCCAGCTCGAGGGTGTGCAGGTCGTCCAGCGGGTCGGTGCCGCCCACGACGTTGTCGTCCTCGAACGCCCGCAGCACGTAGCAGACGGCGTCGACCTCGCGGATCCCGCCGAGGAAGCGGTTGCCGAGCCCCTCGCCCTCCGACGAGCCCGCGACCAGGCCGGCGATGTCAACGAGCTCGACCGTGGCGGGCACCACGTTGCGGGACGCGCTCATCGCCGCGAGCGCGTCGAGCCGGTGGTCGGGCACGCGGGCGACGCCCTGGTTGGTCTCGGTCGTCGAGAACGGGTGGGCGGCCACGACGGCGCCGCCGCCCGTGAGCGCGTTGAACAACGCCGACTTGCCGGCGTTGGGCAGGCCGACGATCCCGAGCCGTTCCATCGCCGCCAGGCTACCGGCCGCCCTTCCGCCCCCGATCCGAGTCGTGGCCCGGGAGCGGCCACCGGTACCCTCATCGCCATGTCGAAGAAGACGGCCAAGCGGAAGTTCAAGGCCCGCACCTCCAAGGCCAACCACGGCAAGAAGCCCAACGCCGGCCGCGGCTGACGCCGGGCCCGGCCAGGGGTAGGACCCGCCCCGTGGACCCGGTGGAGGCGCCGCTCGGCTGCGACCGGGCCGCGGCGTGCGGCGTGGAGGCCGACCGGGTGGTCAACACCATGCCCGCCGACGAGCTTCTGGCCTGGGCTGCGGACGCGCCCTGACGGTTCCGGCAGCCGGGCGAGGGGTACGCCTGGCGCCGTGGCGCTCCTGCGCGTCGACGACCTGTGGGCGGCCGATGCGGCCGACCTGCTCTACGTGAGCGACGAGATCCCCGGGATCCGCCGCCGGCGGTGCGGGCGCGGGTTCACCTACGTGGGCCCCGACGGGCTGACGATCACCGATCCCGCCGAGCGGGACCGCATCGAGGGGCTCGTGATCCCCCCGGCATGGACCGACGTGTGGATCTGCCCCACCCCCGACGGCCACGTCCTCGCCACCGGCCGGGACGCCAAGGGACGCAAGCAGTACCGCTACCACCCGCGCTGGATCGAGATCCGCGACGCCACCAAGTTCGACCGGCTGAGCGAGTTCGGCGCCCTGCTCCCCGACCTCCGGGCGGGCGTCGACGCCGACCTGCGGCGGCGCGGCCTGCCCCGTGAGAAGGTCCTCGCCCTCGTCGTGCGGCTCCTCGACGAGACCCTCATCCGCATCGGCAACAGCGAGTACGCCGACACCAACGAGTCCTACGGCCTCACCACGCTCGCCGGCGACCACGTCGAGGTGACGGGGAGCACGGTCCGCTTCGAGTTCGTCGGCAAGGGCGGCGCCGAGCACGTGGTGGCCGTTCGCGACCCCCGCCTGGCCCGGCTCGTGCAGCAGTGCCACGAGCTCCGGGGTCACGTGCTGTTCTGCTACGAGGACGAGGACGGCGCCACGGTGTCGGTGAGCTCCGGCGACGTGAACGAGTACCTGCGGGACCGCACCGGCGCGGCCGTCACCTCGAAGACCTTCCGCACGTGGGGCGGGACGGTCGTGGCGGCCGAGGCCCTCGCCGCGCTGGGACCTCCGGCAGAGGGCGTCGACGCCGACGCGCAGATCCTCGGGGCCATCGACGCCGCGGCCGGCGCCCTCGGCAACACCCGTGCCGTGTGCCGCGCCTCCTACGTCCACCCCGCCGTCCCCGAGGCTCACCGGTCGGGAGCCCTTCACGAGGCCTGGCGGCGTTCACGGTCGACCGGGCGGCTGCGGCGCGGCGAGCGAGCCGTGCTCAAGGTCGTCGAAGCCGAGGAGCGGCGCGGCCGGTAGGTTCCCGGCGGTGGACCCCACCATCGACGTGCTCACGATCGCCGCCGACCCCGACCGGTGGGTCGACGCCGGGTTCCACCTCGACGCCGACGGGACGTGCCGGGCCGGCAGGGTGCGCCTGGCGATCGGGGCCGTGCCCGGCGTGACCCGAGGCATCGTGGCCTGGTCCCTGCACGGCCTCGACGCCGCCGGAGCCGTCGACGGCCTGCTGACGATGGACAGCGACCGGGGGCCGGCCGAGCCCGCCGATCACCCCAACGGGGTGCGCTCGATCGACCACCTCGTCGTGGCCACGCCCGACATCGTGCGCACGGTCGAGGCGCTCGCCGGGATCGGGCTCGAACCTCGCCGGACGCGCGAGTTCGGCACGCCGCTGTCGCCCCGCCGGCAGGTGTTCTTCCGGCTCGGCGAGGTGATCCTCGAGGTGGTCGGCCCGGGCCGGCCCGAGGGCGCCGGCCCCGCGGTGTTCTGGGGCGTGGCGTTCACGGTCGCCGACCTCGAGGCCACCGCCGGGCACCTCGGGGACCTGCTGGGCGGGGTGAAGTCGGCGGTGCAGCCCGGGCGGCGGATCGCCACGTTGCGCAGGGAGGCCGGGCTCGGCACCCGGGTGGCCTTCATGAGCGCCCCCGAGCCCCGGCCCGGTCAAGCCCCCGGCGAGGACAGGTAGGCCTCGATCCCCTCGACGGGGATCTGCCAGATCGTGACCTCGCGCGCCGGCCGGAAGCCCATGGCGACGTTGATGCCGAGCATGGCGTCGTTGGTGACGGCGTTGTCGGTCTTGATCTTCACCACCGCCGGCCAGCGCTCGGTGAGGCGCTCGAAGGCCGCGGCCTTGAGCCACTTGCCCAGGGCGTGGCCTCGGTGCTCGGGCTCGACGGCCGTCCACCCCTGCTCCGCCCGGTGGGGCTCGAGCGGCGACCAGTAGAGGTCGGTGAACCCGACGAGCCGGCCGGTCGCCCGGTGCCGGACGACGTGGCTGATCGTCTCGCCGCCCTCGGCCTCGAAGCTCGCCTCCCACTCGCGCAGCTGCTCGGGGGTCAGGTGCTCGTCGTCCATCTCGAGGTCGTCACGCGGCGCGGTGTTCGTGGCGTCGAACAGCCGGCAGAACTCGGCGATGTCGTCCTCGGGCACCCCGGCCTCCCAGCGCACCAGCTCGTAGCCCGGGGCCCGGACCGGGCCTTCCTCGAGCCAGGTGCGAAGCAGGTCCCGGTCGGCGTCGGCGACGCAGAGCTCGCTCACCCGATCGACCTGGCCGATCCGCCCGCCGAGCCGCTCGGCGAACGCCGCACCCGCCTCGTGCCCGACCGTGGCGCCGAGCACGTGGGTCCGCCGCTCGGCGCGCACGTACTCGACCGCGGGGGCCAGGAGCGCCCGGGCGAGCCCGCGGCGCCGGTGGTCGGGGTGCACGCCGACCGTGAGGTCGCACAGGTGCTCGTTGTCACCCGTGCGCTCGATCTCGACCTCGGCGAGCGCGACGACGCGGTCCCCCGACCACAGCGTCCAGGCCCGCACCTCGGAGAAGGAGGGGGCGTTGCGGGCGCGGGCCAGCGCGACCTCGAGCGACCGGGGAGGGTCGTCGGGCTGGACCTCGGCCTGCAGGGCGTTGCGCAGGGCGAGCACGGCCGCCATCTCCTGCTCGGGCGCGGTCCGGGGGTCGTGGTCACGCAGCTCCAGACCGGCGGGCTCCATGGCGGGATCATGGGTTCGACCGGCTGCTCCCCGCCAGCGGTTTGTCGAATAGCCTCGGCTCGACCATGCTCGACCACGTCTTCACCGACGCCATCGGCGCGCTGCGGGACGCCCTCGAGAACGCCCTGCTGGAGCGCCAGGCGTTCGAGGAGCGGTTCCAGGTCGACGTCCTCCTCGGCGACGTCACGTGGGAGACCTCCTACGGCCTGCCGGGAGAGAGCCTTCCGCCGCGGGTGCGGGCGGACCTGACGCTCGACTGGCCGACGTGGGCCCAGTCGGCCTACCGCTCGTGGTACATCGACGAGCCGTTCACCGACCCGCCCCGCATCGAGATCGAGATCGTGCTGCGCATCCAGCGGCTGGAGCAGCGCCCCGACCCTGCCGTCGTCCTCGCCGTGCTGCCGGAGCAGAGCCCGACGATCGGGCCCGAGGCGCTCCAGCGGTCGAGCCCCACCATCGAGCAGATCCTCGACCCTGACCTCGGCGAGGGCGAGTACGCCATCGAGGTCTCGTACGAGGGCGTCTACGAGCTCGAGGAGAAGGTGCTCGCCGACGGCTCGGTGCTCGACGAGCACTTCTCGACGATGGGCGTGTGGATCGCCGGGATGCTCGTGCGCCTGGGCGACCTGCAGCTCGCCTACCTGCCTGCCGACCCCGACCTCGACGACTGACTTCGCCGGCACGGGCCAGCACCATCAGCGCCGAGATGACGCGGCCGGTGGCGGGCAGCTGCCGGCGCTCCTCGACGCCCGCCTGAACACCTTGTGCTTGCGGTTGCTCGGGACCTGGGGCCCGTCGTCCCACGTGAGCGTCAGCTCACGTGGTAGCCGTGCTGGTGCTGCTCGACGCGCTCAAGGGCGGAACCGGAGACGGCCACGAGGTTGAACGCCTCGCAGCCGGAGTGGACCAGCCCGGCGCCGGGCTCGGCGACGGGCTGGCCACCGATCAAACGGGAGACGACTCGTGCCGATGCAGGCGTCCCGGACGGTGACTCAGCGCGCGAGCAGCGGGCCGGCCAGCTCGGCCAAGTTCCGGGCGGGGCGGGCGCCCAGGTGGCTCAGCACCTCGGC
>SIRW01000055.1 GCA_004366205.1 Actinomycetota bacterium
TGCGCGCTGTGCGTGGACCGGTGCCCGACGGGTGTGATCGTGCTGGGCAAGACGGGGGTGGCGGCGCGCGACGGTGACGCCCACCAGCGCGACAGCAGCCACGGCTACGCCTACGGCATGCGGTTCTGACCGGCGGCCGCTCCGGTACCCTCGGTGGTCGGCGTGAAGGGGGCAGGGCCATCGAGCAGGTGAAGGACCAGGCGCTGGGCGATGCCGGGTGGGCGGCGGTGGTGGAGGCCCTGCCGTCCGCGGTGGTCGTCGTCGACCTCGAGTGCGTCGGGGTGTGGGCCAACCGCGCCGCCCGGCAACTGGTCGGGGGCGAGGACCCCGGCCGGGTGGCGGCCCTCATGCTCGACGTGGCGCCGCCCGAGCCCACCGACCCCGCGCCGACGCTGCCCGCGGTGCTCGGCCGGGCGCTGACCGGCGGCGCCGGCCGGCACGTGGGGGTCTGGTTGGGGACGAGCCTCGGGCCGGTGCAGCGTGACGTGTGGGTCGCCCCCCTGCGGGACGAGACCGGCGCCGTCACCGGCGCCCTCGCCGCCCTCACCGTCGAGGAGGAGCGCCTCCAGGCCCTCCTCGAGCACACCGCCGACATCATCACGGTCGTCGACGCCGACGGCACGCTGCGCTACTCGAACCCCGCCGCCGGCCGGCTGAGCGGCTACGAGGGGCGGGTCATGTCGGGGACGAACGCCTTCGATCTCATCCACCCCGACGACCGCGAGCGCGCCGCCCGCCTCTACGCCGAAGCCCTCGAGACCCCCGGCTTCGCCCAGCCCGAGGAGGTGCGGGTCCTTCACGGCGACGGCACCTACCGCCACATGGTCGCCCACGTGAACAACCTGCTCGACCACCCCGCCGTGGCCGGGGTGGTGGTCACCCTCCACGACGTCACCGACCGCAAGCGGGCCGAGGAGGAGCGGGCCCGCAGCGACGCTCGCCTCCGGGCGCTCGTCGAGAACCTCACCGACGTCATCGTGGTGATCAACCGGCAGGGGCGGGTGGCCTACGTGAGCCCGGCCATCGAGCGGGTCCTGCGCCAGCCCGCCGGCGAGAGCCAGGGCGGCAACGCCTTCGCCGACATCCACCCCGAGGACCGCGAACGGGTCCGGGCGGTCGTCACCGAGCTGATGCAGCAACCCCAAGGAACCGTCCGCCGGGTCGAGCTGCGCCTCCGCCACATCCCGGGCCGGGACGACCAGTGGCGCTACATCGACGCCATCGCCGTCAACCGCGTCGACGACCCCGACGTCGAGGGTGTCGTGGCGACGCTGCGCGACGTCACCGACCTCAAGATGGCCGAGCTGCGCCTGCAGGAGGCGCTCGGGCACGAGCGAGCGGCGGTCGAGCGCCTGCGCGAGGTCGACCAGCTGAAGGACGAGTTCCTGGCCACGGTGTCCCACGAGCTGCGCACGCCGCTCACGGTGATCGCGGGCATGACCCGGGTTCTCTCGCAGCCTGGTGGGCTGACCGAGGAGCAGCGGCGCGAGCTCCTTGAACGGGTGGTGGTCAACGCCGATGAGATGATCAACATGGTCGAACAGCTTCTCGACTACTCACGCCTGCAGGCGGGCAAGGCCGAGGTCGAGCCGCGCCCGATCGAGCTCGGTCCGCAGGTGCAGGCCATCGTCGACCGCCTCACCGACCGGCTCGCAACCCACGAGCTCGAGCTGGACGTGCCCGATGGGCTCGTCGTCGTCGCCGACCCCGACGCCGTCGGGCACGTCCTGCGGAACCTGCTCACCAACGCCGCCAAGTTCGCGCCCGCCGGGTCGCGCATCACGTTGCGGGCTCGGCCCGCCGGTGGCGAGGTCGAGGTGTCGGTGATCGACCGGGGCCCCGGCATCGCTCCCGAGGCGCTCGAGCGGATCTTCGAGCGCTTCCAGCAGGGCGTCGACGTCCCGCCCTCCGGGGTGCGCGGCACCGGTCTTGGCCTGTCGATCGCCCGGCGCTACACCGAGCTGCAAGGTGGCCGCATCTGGGTCGAGAGCGAGCCCGGCCGGGGCGCCACGTTCACCTTCACCCTCCCCGTCCCCACCGGCAAGGAGTCCGCGCCATGAACCCCCCCGGAAGCCGGGTGCTCGTCGTCGACGACGAACCCGACATGCTGCTGTTGTCCCGCGTGATCCTCGAGGGTGCGGGCTGGCAGGTCACCGAGGCCGCCAGCGGCGAGGCCGCACTCGGACGCCTCGCCGGCGGCGAACGGCCCGACGTGCTGCTGCTCGACGTGCGCATGCCCGGCATCGACGGGTGGGAGGTGCTGCGCGAGCTCAACGAGCACGGCTGCCGCATGCCCGTCGTGATGTTCTCGGCCCACACCGAGGCCGGGGCCGAGCGCCGCGCCATGGACGAGGGCTGCCGTGCCTATCTGCGCAAGCCCTTCGAGCCGGCCGAGCTCATCACGGCCGTGGAGCGGGCCGTCACCGCCAACTGACCCTCCAGAGCGAGGATCGCCGCGGTCAGCCGTCGAGGGCGCGGATGCGGCGCTCGAGCTGGTCGTCCGACAGCGCCCCGAACACCGTCTCGACCCGGCCGTCGGCGGTGACGAACGCCCAGTTGGGCTGGGCGACGACGCCGAAGTGCGCCCACAGCGACCCGTCGGTGTCAACGGCGTGCGTGACGTGGCCGAGCCCGTGGCGCTCGACGAACGCCACACGATCCGCGGCGCTGCCCTGGTGGGCCATGCCCACGATCCGTACCTCGTCTGCGTAGCGCCGCGCAGCCTGCGCGACCCCGGGGGCTTCCCGGTTGCAGGTCGTTCAGTACGGCGACCAGAACCAGAACACGACGGGCCGGCCGGCCAGCTCGGCCCCCGTGAGGGTGCCTCCGTCGATGGTCGCCGCCGTGAACGCCAGCACCTCGGGTACTGCCCCCGGCGCGCGTTTTATCGATTCGGTGGGCGATTCGGTGGGCGATTCGGTGGGCGATTCGGTATCTGATTCGGTGGCCGATTCGCCGGGCGATTCGGCGGGCGATTCGGCGACGGTGGGGTCGTCGGTCACCAGGGGGTCCGACTGCGTGCCGCACGCGGTGGCGAGCAGCGCGAGCAATGCCATCCCCAGCGTCCCGACGAGCCGCTCCCGCATAGCGCCAGGCTAGCCAGCCGGGTACCGGGCCGGCAGGAGACCGCGGCCACCGATCCAGAGAGCTGGACTAGACTTAGTTTGTGCTCGTCAACATCCATGAGGCCAAGACCCACCTGTCGCGCCTGCTCGAACGGGCCGCGGCGGGGGAGGAGATCATCATCGGGAAGGCGGGCCGGCCCGTCGCCCGCCTCGTCCCCTACCGGGAGGACATCGGGCCTCGGCAGCCCGGTTCGCTGCGCGGCCGCATCTGGGTCGCCGAGGACTTCGACGACACCCCCGACTGGCTCACCGACGCCTTCGAGGGTGGCGGGTGAGCCTGCTGCTCGACACCCACGTCGTGCTGTGGTGGCTCGCCGGCGATCCACTCGAGGAGTCGGCGGCCGAGCGCATCGCGGACCCGGCGACGCTCGTGTACGTGAGCGCCGCGAGCGTGTGGGAGGTGGCCCTCAAACGGGCGCTGGGCAAGGTTCGTCTCGACGGTTCGCTGGGCGAAGCCGTCACCGCGGCGGGCTTCGAGCCGTTGCGGATCACCCTCGAGCACGCCGAGCGGGCCGGCTCGCTGCCCGACCACCACCGCGATCCGTTCGACCGCATGCTCGTCGCCCAGGCCCAGCTCGAGGACCTCGTCGTCGTCACCCGCGACCGCCGCCTCGCCGCCTACGCGGTCGGCACCGTCCCCTGTTGAGGCGCCGATCTCCCACCACGAGGCGCCCCCGATCCTTGCCGCCTGCCGGGGAGTGGAGGGGCGGGCGATCCTGGCAGGATGGGGCCGTCACCGACCAGGAGGTCCCATGAGCAGGTTCCAGACGGGCAACCGCCCGCCCGCCACCGTCTCCGAGCAGCTCCGCCTGGGCGCGGGGTTCGACCCCGACGAGCGGGACCGGGTGGTGGCGGCGCTGCACCGGCTCGACTCACGGCTGAAGACGTTCCCGGCCGAGGGCACCGACCTGCTGCTGTCGATGAAGGGCCGGGACAGCCGAGATCCCCGCACGGTGCTGGAGTGCTCGATCGTGGGCTGGCCCAAGCTGGTCGCCACCTCCACCAAAAGCGACGTCGACCAGGCGCTCGTCGAGGTGCGCGACGACCTCATCCGCCAGATCAACGACACCAAGACGAGGATGGAGCCCCGCAACAACCGGTCGCGGCGGGTCACGGGGAGACGGCCGGCCGAGTGAGCACCCGCATGCTGATCGGCCTGGCCCTGGCCTGCGGCCTCGCCATCCTCCTCGCCTTCGCCATCCAGGTCACCATCGCCCGCTGACGGCTCGGAGCCCGGCACCTGCACCATCGATCGGTGGCACGGTCGGGTCCGGGCATCATGGGGGCATGGCACGGTCCGTCCCGGACGCCACCGAGGGCCTGGCGCTGCCGCCGGGCGTGCGGCTCGATGCCGTCGTCGCCGGCCTGCGTGACGCCGGCGCCCGGTTCGCGTACGCCTGGGGCAGCCGGGTGTCGGGCTGCCATCGAGAGGACTCCGACCTCGACGTGGCCGCCTGGTTCGGCCGACCCGTCGACGGTCCTGCCATCGCCGTCGCCGCCGGTCTGCCCGGCCGGGTCGACCTGCTGGTCCTCGACGGCGCCCCGCTCGAGCTCGCCGGGCGGGTCGCCACGGGGGGCCGGCTCCTTTACGACGACGATCCGCCGGCCCGGGTGGCCTGGGAGGCGACGACCCGCAAGCTGTACCTCGACGAGGAGCCCCGGCGCCGTCAGGCCCGGGCCGACTTCGCCCGGTCCCGTCGTGGTCGACCCTGAGCGCCTCCACCGCCTGCTGCGGCGCATCTCCGAGGACGTCGAGGTGCTCCGGTCCTACGCCGCCCGTCCCGTCGACGAGCTGCTCGGCTCGCCCGCTGAGCTCGGCCACGTGAAGTACCTGTTCGTCACGGCCATCGAAGGCTGCATCGACGCCGCCCACCACGTCGCCGCCTCGGAGGGGTACGGCGTGCCCGAGACCAACGCCGACGCCATGGTCGCCCTCGCCCGGAACGGCGTGCTCAACCCGACGCTGGGCGACCGCCTCGCCGCGGCCGTGCGCTTCCGGAACCTGCTCGTGCACCGCTACGCCGAGGTCGACGACCGCCGGGTGCTCGCCCACCTGTCGGGCCTCGACGACTTCGATGCCTTCATCACAGCCCTCGCCGGCCTCGCCGACGGTTGAAGCGCCGCCGGCGAGCGACTGGGTTGGTCGCCGACGGGTGACCCCGGAACCCGGGCGCGGTGGCCTGGCTACCGTAGGGGCGTGGGTCAGGACCTCTTCGACGGCTACGCGACCGACGGGTTCTACGACGAGCTGCTGACCGCCGACGGCGAGGTCCGCCCCCATTACCGGGCCCTGTACGACAAGCTGGCCACGTTCAGCCACGAGGAGCTGGCCCGGCGCGAGCGCCTCCGCGACGCCGCCTTCCGGTCCGCGGGCATCACCTTCACCGTCTACGGCGAAGAGGAGGGCGTCGAGCGCACGTTCCCCATGGACCTGCTGCCCCGCATCATCCCCGCCGACGAGTGGGCCCACATCGAGGCCGGCCTGGTGCAGCGGGTCACCGCCCTCAACCGGTTCCTCGACGACCTCTACCTGGGCGAGCGGGCAGTCCTGCACGACAACGTGGTGCCCCGCTGGCTGCTCACGTCCTCGGCCGGGTTCTGCCGCCAGGCCTTCGGCGTGCCCGTGCCCCACGGCGCCCACTGCCTGGTCGCCGGCATCGACCTGGTGCGCGACGCCGACGGCACCTACCGGGTGCTCGAGGACAACCTGCGCAACCCCAGCGGCATCAGCTACGTGCTCGAGAACCGGGCGGCCATGACCCGGGTGCTGCCCGTGGTGTTCGGGCAGAGCCGGGTGCGGCCCGTCGACCACTACGGCGCCTCGCTGCTGCGCGCCCTGCGCCACGTCGCCCCGCCCGCCGCCGGCGACCCCACGGTCGTCGTGCTCACGCCCGGGGTCTACAACTCGGCGTACTTCGAGCACGCCTTCCTCGCCCGGCAGATGGGCGTCGAGCTCGTCGAGGGCCGCGACCTCGTCATCGACGAGCACGTCGTGTACATGCGCACCACCCGGGGCCTGCAGCGCGTCGACGTCATCTACCGGCGCATCGACGACGACTTCCTCGACCCGGTCGTGTTCCGTCAGGACTCCATGCTCGGCGTGCCCGGCCTCATGGCCGCCGCCCGGGCCGGCAACGTCACCGTGGCCAACGCCGTGGGCAACGGCGTGGCCGACGACAAGGCGGTGTACGCCTTCGTCCCCGAGCTCATCCGCTACTACCTGGGCGAGGAGCCCATCCTCCCCAACGTGGAGACGTACCTGTTGTGGGACGCCGATCAGCGCGCCGGCGTGCTCGACCGGCTCGGCGAGCTCGTCGTCAAGCCCGTCGCGGAGTCCGGCGGCTACGGCATGCTGATCGGCCCCGCCGCCACCGACGCCGAGATCGCCGAGTTCCGGGCGCGCATCGAGGCCGACCCCCGCAACTACATCGCCCAGGAGGTGGTGAGCCTCAGCCGCCACCCCACTCTCATCGACGACCACCTCGAGGGCCGCCACATCGACCTGCGCCCGTTCGTGCTCACCGGCGAGCGGGTCGAGGTGATCCCCGGCGGGCTCACCCGGGTGGCGCTGCGCCGGGGGTCGCTGGTCGTGAACTCCTCCCAGGGTGGGGGCTCGAAGGACACCTGGGTGCTCGCCGGCGAGGGGCAGCCCCTCGAGCCCGCCGAGGAGGCGGCGTCCTGATGCTCGCCCGCCACGCCGAGAGCCTGTTTTGGACCGGCCGCTACCTCGAGCGCGCCGGCGACACCGCCCGCATGCTCGACGTCACCTACCACGGCCTGCTCGAGTCCCCGCCCGACGAGGCCCGGCGCGCCTGGTACGACCTGCTCGAGGTGCTCGACGCCCGCGCCGCCTTCGAGGCGACCCACGGCGAGCCTGACGCCGCGTCCGTGAGCCGCTTCCTCGTGCTCGATCCCGGCAACGACGGCTCGATCGTGTCCACCGTCGGCCGGGCCCGCGAGTCGGCGCGGAGCGTGCGCGAGATGATCTCCACCGAGCTGTGGGAGGCGGTCAACACCTTCTACCTGGAGCTGTTCGCCCGGAACCTGCGCCACGACCTCGAGCAGCAGCCCTACGAGCTGTACGGCATGGTGAAGCGCCGCTGCCAGGGCGTGGCCGGCACCGCCGTGGAGACCATGCCCCGCGACGACGGGTGGCGGTTCCTCATGCTCGGCTGGATGCTCGAGCGGGCCGAGATGACCTGCCGGCTGCTGAACGTGCGCTTCGCCCAGCTCGTCGAGGCGGACCCGACCAGCGGCTTCCACGACTGGATCGGCGCCCTCAAGTCGGCCTCGGCGTCGGAGGCGTACCGCAAGGCGTACCGGGCGTCGATGGACCGCTCCGACGTCGTGGAGTTCCTGTTGCTGTCGCGCACGTTCCCCCGCAGCGTCCTGTACTGCCTGGAGGAGGCCGAGCGCTTCCTCGGCGAGCTGTGCCCCCCCGGCGAGCTCACCCACGCCCAGCGCCTGCTCGGCCGGGTGCGGGCCGACGTGCAGTTCGTCGACGTCCACGAGCTCATCGACCGCGACCTGCACGACTTCCTCGACGGCGCCCAGTTCTACATCCGGGGCGTCGCCGAGCTCGTCGCCACCCAGTTCTTCCGCCACCACGTCGACCTCGAGCTGCACGCCCTGGGGCGGCTCTGATGCGCCTCGACATCCGCTACCGCTGCCGGTTCGACTACGACCAGCCCGTGCGCGAGTCCCAGAACGAGCTGCGCGCCGCCCCCGCCCCCCACGACCGCCAGTCGCTCATCTCCTACCGGGTCGCCACCTCCCCCCCGGCCCGGGTGCTGACGTTCGAGGACTACTGGGGCACCCGCGTCGACGCCTTCGGCGTGCGCGACTCACACACCCACCTCGAGGTCGTGGCCGAGTCGTCGGTCGAGACCCGCCCCCAGCCGCTGCTCACCGCCTCGCCCCGCGTCGAGCGCCTGGCCGACCCCGCCTTCCTCGACGAGCACGTCGAGTACCTCCAGCGCACCGCCCACACGGCGTGGGGCCCGACGATCGAGGCCGAGGCCCGCCAGCAGGCCGGCCTGGTCGGCCCCGACGTCGTCAGCGTCGTGCTCGCCCTGCACCGGCGGGTCGCCACCACGTTCACGTACCGCCCGGGCGCCACCTACGTCGGGATGGACGTGGAGGAGCTGTGCACCCGGCGGGAAGGCGTTTGCCAGGACTACGCCCACGTGATGATCGCCATGTGCCGCAGCCTGGGGATCCCCGCCCGCTACGTGTCGGGGTACCTGTTCACCGCCGACGACTCGACCGGGGACATCCCCGAAGGCGAGATGGTCGAGGTCCAGACGCATGCGTGGGTGGAGGCGGCGGTGCCCGGCCACGGGTGGATCGCCCTCGACCCCACCAACCAGCAGGAGGTGGGGGAGCGGCACGTCAAGATCGGCCACGGCCGCGACTACGACGACGTCCAGCCCCTGCGGGGCGTGTTCGCGGGGTCGGCCACGTGCGAGCTCGACGTGTCGGTCGAGATCCGCAAGGGAACGGTGACGGCAGCGCCCGCGCCGACCCCGCGGCCGCACCGCCAGGCCCAGCAGGCCCAGCAGCAGCAGTAGCCTGCTGACGGAGGGCCACGAGTCAACGGGGCTCGCGGTAGCGCTCGCAGACCTCGTCGAGGACGTCGCGCAAGCGGCGCCCCTGCCTCTCGACATCGTGGTGGGAGCAGACGTGGGCGCGGTTGCGGGCTCCCCAGCCGGCACCCTCGTCGGAGAGCGCTCGCCGGAGGCCGGCGGCCAGACCCTCGACGTCGCGCTCGTCGACGATCGCGTTGTGCGGTGGGACGACGTCGGGGATGGCGCCGCAGCGGGTGATGACGATCGGAAGGGCGGTGGCCATCGCCTCGACCGACGCGAACCCGAACTGCTCGGCCCAGAAGCGGCGCCGGTGGGGAGCGAGGACGAACGCTCGAGCGGCGCGCAGAGCCGCTGCCACCTCGGCACGCGGCAGCCGGCCGCGAAGGTGTAGCCACGGCCGGCTCCGGGCTGCGGCATCCAAACGGGAGCGCAGGGGGCCGTCGCCGATCACGACGAGGCGGAACCGAGGTCCCACCGCGCCGGCCACCAGGTCGGCGGCAGCGACGACATCCAGCACGCCCTTGTCGGCTCGGAGCTCTCCCACGCACACCGCGACGGGGTCACGTGGTCGCAGTGGGGGCGGGCTGAACAACGACGTGTCGACTCCGGGGGCCACCGTGTGGAGCCGGCGGGCGTCGACGCCCTTGCTGAGCGCGTGCCGGCGGCCGGAGCCGTTGAACGTGAGCACCGCGCTGGCGTGGGCAGCGACCCGGTGCGTCCAGGACCGCCACGGCGGAAGCCGGTAGAGGGGGTTGTCGTCGAGGATCTCGAAGACGGCCACGAGATGGGGCGCGCGCAGCCGCCGGGCCAGTTCGGCCGCCTGCGCGCTCGTCGCGCTGAACAGCTCCATCGAGACGACCAGGTCCACCGGGCCGGGATCCAGCGCGTGGAGGCCCCGCAGCCACGCGAGCGCAGCTGTCCACCGCTCGGGCGAGCCCAGGATCGGCACCTTGACGCTGGAGAGCGGCAGGTCCACCTCGTGATGCGCGGGGTTCCCGGCGACCACGACGTCAGCGCCGGGGACTGCCCGGAGCAGATCGAGTTCGCGGGACGTCTTCGCGGGCGGTGGGATGAACAGGATTCGCACCGGCGGTCCTCGAGGCGCAGAACCTAGCGCCGATCGCGCGGGCCGCGGTCGATGACGCCACGCTCGCCGCCGGCCGCCGTTGGTACGTCGGATCCCGGCCCGAACGGGACAGCAACGGGCAGTCGGCCCTGTTCGCGACGGGCGCTCTGCGCGCGGCAGTAGCCTGCTGACGGAGGGGCACGATCAGAGGAGGTGGTCCCGACGGCCGAGCAGTTCGACGTGGTCATCGTGGGTGGCGGCCCCGGCGGCTACGCCGCCGCCCTCTACGGCGCCGGCGCAGGGCTCGACATCGCCGTGGTCGAGCGGGACAAGGTCGGCGGCACCTGCTTGCACCGGGGCTGCATCCCCGCCAAGGAGCTGCTCGAGACCGCCCACGTCTACCGTACGGTCGCGGGCGCCAAGGAGTTCGGCGTGCTCGCCGACCAGCCCGGCCTCGACTTCGGCGCCACCCAGGCCCGCAAGCAGAAGGTCGTCGACCAGCTCGCACGAGGCCTGTCGGGCCTGCTGAAGAACCGCAAGGTCACGGTGTTCTCGGGCGAAGGGTCCCTGGCGGGCGACGGTCGCACCGTGCGGGTGACGGGCGGAGGATCGGGCGAAGGGGGGTCCGGCGGCGGCGACGTCGAGCTACGGGGCGAGGCGGTGATCATCGCCACCGGGTCGGTGCCCCGCACGATCCCCGGCTTCGACGTCGACGGCCGGGTCGTGCTGAGCAGCGACGAGTTCCTGGCGCTCGGGTCGCTGCCCCGTCGGGCGGTCGTCATCGGCGGCGGCGCCATCGGCTGCGAGTTCGCGTCGACCATGGCCGACCTCGGCACCGAGGTGACGATCCTCGAGGCGCTGCCGAAGATCCTGCCCGGCTGCGACGAGGACGTCGTGAACGTGGTGCTGCGGTCCTTCAAGCGCCGGGGCATCGACGTGCGCACCGGGGTGAAGGTGACGGGCCACTCGCCGGGGGATGGGGGGACGGCCGTGCAGGTGGAGGGCGGCGACCCCATCGAGGTCGACGCCGTCGTGGTTGCGGTCGGGCGCCGGCCGGTGACCGAGGGCCTCGGGTTCACCGAGCTGGGCGTCGAGGTCGACGACCGGGGCTTCGTCGTGGTCGACGAGCAGCTGCGCACCGGTGTCGAGGGCGTGTGGGCCGTCGGCGACGTCATCGCCGTACGGGGTTGGGACGCGCCGCATCCGCAGCTCGCCCACATCGGGTTCGTCGAGGGCATGCAGGCGATCAAGGGCATCCTCGGCGAGACCGTGCTGCCCGTCGACTACAGCCGCGTGCCGTGGTGCATCTACTGCCACCCCGAGGTGGCGTTCGCCGGCATGTCCGAGCAGGCGGCGCGCGACGCCGGGATCGACGTCGTGGTGTCCAAGCACGCCTACGGCGGCAACGGCCGGGCGATGATCATCGGGGACGCCCAGGGCCTGCTCAAGGTGATCGCGACGGCGGGGCCCGACGGGCGGGCCGGTCAGATCCTGGGCGTGCACATGGTGGGGCCGTGGGTGACCGAGCAGCTCGGCCAGGCGTACCTGGCCGTGAACTGGGAGGCCACCGTGGACGAGGTGGCGGCGTTCATCCAGCCGCACCCGACGCTGTCCGAGGTGTTCGGCGAGACGGTGCTCTCGCTGACCGGAAGGAGCTTGCACGGCTGATGGCCGACATCACCATGCCCCAGCTGGGGGAGACCGTCACCGAGGGCACGATCACCAAGTGGTTCAAGCAGGTCGGCGACGAGGTCAAGGCCGACGAGGTGTTGTTCGAGGTGTCCACCGACAAGGTCGACAGCGAGGTGCCCTCGCCCGAGTCCGGCTACCTGGTCGAGATCCTGGTCCAGGAGGGCGAGACCGTCGACGTGGGCACAAAGCTCGCCGTGATCGCCGACAGCCCCGGCGGCGCCGCCGGCGGCGACGGCGGGGCGGCCGCCGAGGGCGAGGCGGCGGAGGGTGGGGACCGAGGGGACGCCGGGGCGGGTGACGCCGGCGGCGCGGCGGCGGGGGACGCAGCCGCCGCCGGCGGGGGGACCACGGTCCAGGTCGCGCCGGCCGACGCCCGTGACCGCCAGGACGCCGAGGCCGCGGGCGCCGAGGGCGATCCCGCCGAGTCCGGCGCCCGGCTCGCCGAGGCGCAGCCCGCTCAGGCCGGCGGGCAGCCGGCCGAGACCGTGGAGCACACGGCCGAGGCCGCCGCGGGCGGCGACCAGCCCGCCGCGCCCGATGCCGGCGTGCGCCCTGCCCCGTCCGGCGACGGAGCCGACGGTGGTGGGGGCGATGGCGCCGCCGGCAGCGCCCGCCACCTGCTGTCGCCCGTCGTGCGCCGGCTCATCGCCGAGCACGACCTCGACCCCGACCAGATCGAGGGCACCGGGGCCGGTGGCCGAATCACCCGCAACGACGTGCTCGCCGTGGTCGAAGGTCGCGCCTCCGCCCGCCGACCCGAGCCCCCCGCCCAGCCAGCCGCCCCGGCGCAGCCCGCCGCCCCGGCGCAGCCCGCCGCCCCGGCGCAGCCCGCAGCCCAGCAGCCCGCTGAGCGCCCGCAGCCGGCGGCCGCCCAGGAGCCGCGCCCCGCGCCGGCGCCGAGGGCCGGCGAGCGCGACGAGGTGGTGCCCTTCAACAACATCCGCAAGCGCACCGCCGAGCACATGGTGCGCTCGAAGGCGACTTCGGCCCACACGCTCGTCGTGATCGAGGTTGACTACGCGGCCGTCGACCGGGTGCGGACCGCCGCCAAGGACGAGTTCCGGGCGGCGGAGGGCATCAGCCTCACCTACCTGCCGTTCATCGCCCGGGCCATCGTTGATGCCGTCGCCGAGTTCCCGCACGTCAACGCCACGGTCGGCGACGGCGAGCTCATCGTGCACGGCGACGTGAACCTGGGGATCGCCGTCGACCTCGACTTCCAGGGCCTCATGGTTCCGGTGGTGCGGGGCGCCGACGGCAAGCGGCTGCGGGCCATCGCCCGCGAGATCGCGGACCTCGCCCAGCGCGCCCGCTCCAAGCAGCTGTCGCCCGACGACATCACGGGCGGGACCTTCACGATCACCAACCCCGGTCCGTTCGGCACGCTCATCACCGCGCCGATCATCAACCAGCCGCAGGTCGCCATCCTCTCCACCGACGGCGTGAAGAAGCGCCCGGTGGTGGTCGAGCAGGGCGGCCAGGACGCCATCGCCATCCATCCGGTCGGCAACCTGGCGCTCTCCTTCGACCACCGGGCCTTCGACGGGGCCTACGCCTCGGCCTTCCTCGCCAAGATGAAGGAGATCCTGGAGACCCGCGACTGGTCCGTCGAGCTGTAGCCGTGGGGGCGTCCGCCGGTGATCCCGTGGCGGGCCGGGCCGCTGGCGGTTCGCCCGCGGCGCACCCGACCGTCGCCGTGCCTGCTGGCGGGCGGGTGGCCCTCCCCGGCGCCGATCCCGGCGGGCCCGCGCTACGCATCCGGTGGTTGGGGCGGGTGCCCTACCGGGAGGCGCACGCCCTGCAGCGGGGTCTGCACGAGCACGGTCGCGACGGCTGGTTGCTGCTGCTCGAGCACCCGCACGTCTACACGCTCGGCGCCCGGGCCGACCTCGCCAACGTGCTGGTCCCACCGGCCGACGTGGGCGCCGAGCTGGTGCGGGCGGACCGGGGCGGCGACGTCACGTACCACGGGCCCGGCCAGCTCGTCGGCTACGTCATCCGCGACGTGCCCATGGGTCGGGGGGCCGTACCCGCCCACGTGCACGCCGTCGAGCAGCTGGTGATCGACGCCCTGGCCGACCTGGGCCTCGGGGACGCGGGCCGCCTCGACGGCTACCCCGGTGTGTGGGTCGACCCCGCTGGACCGGCGCCGCGCAAGATCGCCGCCGTCGGGGTGCGGATCACCCGGGGCCGCTCGATGCACGGCTTCGCCCTCAACGTCGACCCCGACCTCGCCATGTTCGACCACATCGTCCCGTGCGGCATCGCCGACAAGGCCGTCACGTCCCTGGCCGCCGAGGGCGTCGACGCCGCCATGCGCACGGTCGTCGACGCCGTCGCCCGCCACGCCGCCACCATCTGGCCCCCCACCGACGGCGCCGTCGACCGCCAGGACGTGGCCTGGCGCACCCACCGCACCGACCTCGCCCCCTTCACCCGCGCGCGTTTTATCGAATCACCCACCGAATCACCCACCGAATCGGTCACCGAATCAGTTGCAGAATCGTTCACCGAATCGGTTCCAGAATCGGTTGCAGAATCGTTCACCGAATCGGTTGCAGAATCGATAAAACGCGCCGGGGAGCGCGGGGGTGGAGATGCTCCGGGGGGCGGACGAGGGAGTGGCGCCCGAAGGGACGCTGCCGGCGGGGGGCGGCCCGGGGGGACGGGCAGCCTCCGCTTGCTCGGCCGGCTCGCCGAGGCGGGCGTGGCCGGTGGGTTCGACGTGGGGGAGCGCAAGCCCGACTGGTTGCGGGCGAAGGTCCGCATCGGCACCGGCTACCTGAAGCTCGAGCACACCGTGCGCGACCTCGGGCTCGTCACCGTGTGCGAGGAGGCCGGCTGCCCCAACCGATCGGAGTGCTGGGACGACGGCACCGCCACCTTCATGATCAACGGCGAGCGCTGCACCCGGGCGTGCGGGTTCTGCCTGGTCGACACCCGCCACCCCGGCCCGCCCGACCCCCACGAACCGGAGCGGGTCGCCGAGGCCGTGGCACGCATGGAACTGGCCCACGCCGTTGTCACCGCCGTCGCCCGTGACGACCTCAACGACGGCGGGGCCGCCGCCTTCGCCGCCACCATCGAGGCGATCCGCCGGCGACGGCCGGGCTGCGCCGTCGAGGTGCTCATCCCCGACTGCAAGGGCGACGAGAGCGCCCTCGACACGATCTTCGCCGCCCGCCCCGACGTCCTGAACCACAACCTCGAGACGGTCGCCCGGCTGCAGCGGGCGGTCCGCCCGTCGGCCGGCTACGCCCGCAGCGTCGCCGTGCTCGCCCGGGCCAAGGCGGCCGGCCTCACCACCAAGTCCGGCTTGATCGTCGGCATGGGTGAGACCGACGGCGAGATCGTCGCCGCCCTCGCCGACCTCGCCGGCGTCGGCACCGACATCGTCACCGTCGGCCAGTACCTGCGCCCCACCGCCGACCACCTTCCCGTTGCCCGCTGGGTCACCCCCGACACGTTCGACGCCTACGCCGCCGCCGGTCGGGCCCTCGGCATCGCGCACGTCGAGGCCAGCCCCCTCACGCGCTCCAGCTACCACGCCCGCCAGGCCGCCGCCCACGCCCGGACCGTCGCCTCCGCCGCTACCCCCGCCGCCCGGTAGCTCGCCGCTGGTCGCTCCCGCCGGTGTCACGTGCTTCGTGATTCTTGTGCGCGCTGGTCGCCCTGGAGGGAGAAGATCCGCCACAGGAATCCGTTCACGAAGGCCGCCCGGTCGTGGTGACCCGCGGGGGACAGTCGACCCGCTGGCTCACGGCAAGCGGCCGGCGGCGCGCAAGTGGACGAGGACCATCTTCACGACGTAGTCGGGTCGCTCTACCA
>SIRW01000056.1 GCA_004366205.1 Actinomycetota bacterium
CACCGTGATCGCCACCACCGTCCACCCGCTCCAGGTGCTCGACGGCCGCCTGCCCGAGACCGAGCACGACTTCCGGGTCGACCTCGTGGCCACGCCCGACGGCGTCCGCCGGTGCCGGCGGGTGCGCGCCTCCCGCCCGCCCGGGATCATCTGGGACGACCTCACCGACGGGCAGATCGACGCCATCCCCGTCCTGGCCGGCCTACGATCCCACCTGTGACCCCCCGAACGGCGGCGCTCCGACGGACCCCGCACGTCCTCCCGGCCCTCCTCGCGACGTTGCTCGTCCTCGCGGTGACGGCGCTCCTCCCGACCCAACCGGCGGCCGCCAGCACCGAGCGGGTCCAGCCGTTCGGCTCGGCCCGGGCGCTCGGCGACCCGCCCGCGACCCGGGAACGGCCGCTCGCCGGCATCGTGCCCACGTCGTCGGGCGCCGGCTACCACGTGACCGCCGCCGACGGCGGCGTGTTCAGCTTCGGCGACGCCCCGTTCCACGGCAGCCTCGGCGGCACGACCCTCGCCGAGCCGATCGTGGGGATCGCGCCCGTCCGCGCCGGCCGGGGCGGCGACACCGGGTACCGGCTCGTGGCCGCCGACGGCGGCGTGTTCACCTTCGGTGACGCCACCTTCCACGGCAGCCTCGGCCACCTGCGCCTCAACGCGCCGGTCGTGGGCATGGCCCCCACGCCATCGGGTCGCGGCTACCTGCTCGCCGCCGCCGACGGCGGCGTGTTCACCTTCGGCGACGCCACCTTCCACGGCAGCCTCGGCCACCTGCGCCTGAACGCGCCGATCGTCGCCCTGGCCGCCACCCCCTCGGGTCGCGGCTACCTGCTCGCCGCCGCCGACGGCGGCGTGTTCACCTTCGGCGACGCCACGTTCCACGGCAGCCTCGGCGACCGGCACCTGAACGCGCCGATCGTCGCCCTGGCCGCCACCCCCTCGGGTCGCGGCTACCTGCTCGCCGCCGCCGACGGCGGCGTGTTCACCTTCGGCGACGCCGCCTTCCACGGCTCGAGCCCGACCGGTGGAGGCGACAACCCGGTCGTGGCGCTGGCGGCCGTCCCGGTCGCCGCCGGGTCGACCTCGTCACCACCCGGGTACTGGCTGCTGCGCTCGCCGCCCCGGAACCCCCCGCCGCCCCCGGCATCGGGCACCGGCCGCCGCGTCGTCTACAGCATCACCGAGCAGCGGGTGTGGCTGGTCGCGACCCACGGCATGGTCGAGCGGTCCTGGCCCGTGTCGGGCCACCCGAGCATGCCCTCGCCGGGGACGTACCGGGTGTTCTCGCAGTCCCGCTGGACCCGTTCCGGGAGCGGGTCGGCGTCGATGGAGTACATGACCCGCTTCGCCCACGGCCCGACGCTCGCCATCGGGTTCCACTCGATACCGACGGACAGTCGCGGCCGGCCCCTCCAGAGCGAGGCCGAGCTCGGCCAGTACCGCAGCGCCGGCTGCGTCCGCATGGCCCGCGAAGCGGCGGCCGAGCTGTACCACTGGGCGCCCGTCGGGACCACCGTCGTCGTCACCCGTTGACGGCGCGCCGCTACGCTCGCCCCCGATGGCCACGGGGCGCGTCACGGTCTGGCACAACCCCCGCTGCTCCAAGAGCCGCGGGGCCTGCGCCCTGCTGCGGGAACGGGGCGTCGACGTGGACGAGCGCCGCTACCTCGACGACCCGCCGACCCGCGCCGAGCTCGAGGACGTGATGCGCCGGCTCGGCGTCGACGACCCGCGGGTCCTCGTGCGGCCCGGCGAGGCCGTCTACGAGGAGCTCAACCTCGACCACGCCGACGCCGACGGGCTGCTCGACGCCATGGCCGCCCACCCGATCCTCATCGAGCGCCCGATCGTGATCGCCGGAGACCGAGCTGTCATCGGCAGGCCCCCCGAGCGCGCCGTCGAGCTGCTCGACGGTGCCGGCGGGGGTGCCGGGGCCTGAAGGCGGGCCGGCTCGCTCAGGCCGAGACGGGCTCGCCCCTGGCGGCGCGCTCCTGACGGCGCTCGGTGAGGCGGCGGGCGGCCTTGCCCAGGCGCTCGATGTGGGCGAGCACCCGGGTGCGGGCCTCCTCGGCCTCGGCGTTCAGTCCTTCGATGCGCTCGAGGCCCCAGTGCTCGAGGACGACGGGCACCAGCACGTGGTCGTGGTGGCTGGCGAAGTCGTAGATGCCGGCGCGGGCGATGG
The DNA here is from genome assembly GCA_004366205.1 of Actinomycetota bacterium. Taxonomy (GTDB): domain Bacteria; phylum Actinomycetota; class Acidimicrobiia; order Acidimicrobiales; family CADCSY01; genus SIRW01. Next base: position 2,186 of record SIRW01000056.1, read on the forward strand.
CCTTGGCGTGCGTCCCGAAGTCGGGGATGCCGGTGCCGGGCATCTCGAAGTCGCGCACCTGACGGTCGATGGCGAGCACGACCTCGGAGGGGTCGATCTCGATGGCCGCGCTGGTGGCGTCCCGGTAGAACACGAAGTGCAGGTTCTCGTCGCCGGCGACCCGGGCCATGATCTCGTAGCCGACCCGGTCGTCGAGCAGCCGGCCGGTGTTGCGGTGGGCGAGACGGGTCGCGAGCTCCTGCAGGGTCACGTACACCATCCCGTCGCACGGGCGGCCGGGCTCGGGCACCTCGCCGGTGCTGACCTGCACCATGCGGCCCCGCTCGAGGGCGACCGGGTCGACGGCGCGGGTGACGGTGAGGTAGTCGCGCAGCACGATCGAGTGGCGCCCCTCCTCGGCGGTCCAGCGCCGGGTCCACTCCCGCCACGGGTGGTCGACCCCGAACATCGTGTCGATCGTGTGGAAGTAGTGCGGCAGGTTGTCCTCGGTGAGCAGGTTCACGAACAGCGAGCTGCGCACCTCGGGCGACAGCCCGGCCTCGGCCGGGTCCCACTCGTAGCCCGGTTCGAAGTCCCGGCCCCGGCTCCAGGGCACCATCTCGTGCGGGAACCACTCCCGGGCGCTCCGGAGGTGCCGTTCGAGCAGGCGCTCGACGGTGGGGGCGAGCTCGTGCAGCAGGATGCGATCGGAGTCGAGCATGCCCGCAGCCTACCTACTGGTCGGTAGGCTGAAACAACCGGGCGGCGGCCGGCGGGAGCCGGTGTGCAAGGGTGGAGCCATGGCTTCCCCTCCTCCGATGCAGATCGATCCCGCCGCCCGCTACGAGGTCACCATCACCACCGACAAGGGCGACCTGGTGCTCGACCTCGACCCGGAGCTGGCGCCCGTCACCGTCAACAACTTCGTGGCCCTCGCCCGCCAGGGGTTCTACGACGGCCTCACGTTCCACCGGGTGGTGCCCGAGTTCGTGATCCAGGGTGGCTGCCCCGAGGGCAGCGGGCGCGGCAACCCCGGCTACCGGTTCGCCGACGAGCCCGTGCGGGGCGAGTACACGCTCGGCGCCGTCGCCATGGCCAACGCCGGTCCCGACACCAACGGGTCGCAGTTCTTCATCTGCATCGACGACTGCCGCCAGAAGCTGGCGCCCAGCTACAACCTGTTCGGCTACGTCACCTCGGGCATCGAGGTCGCCCGGTCGATCGCGGTGGGCGACGTGATGCGCTCGGTCACGGTCGAGGAGCGGCCCGCCGCCTGAGCCGGACGTCCGGCGCGCCGGTACGCTGCGGCGCCGTGCCGTGGTTCCAGCGCGACGACCTCGACCTCCACTACGCCGAGCGGGGCGACCCCGCGGGCGAACCCGTCGTGCTGCTGCACGGCCTCTTGTGGTCGGCCCGGATGCTCGACCGGCTGGCGGGGCACCTCGCCGACCGGCGGCTGCTCCTGCTCGACCTGCACGGCCACGGACCCTCCACCCGGCCGACCGACCCCGCCCGCTACGCCTGGCACGAGCTCGCCGCCGACGTCGTCGCCCTCCTCGACCACCTGGGGCTCGATCGGGCGGTGGTGGGCGGCCTGTCGCTGGGAGCCAACGTCACCCTGGCCACGGCCGTGCGGTCACCCGAGCGGGTGCGGGCGATGATCATCGAGATGCCCGTGCTCAGCCGCGGGCACGACATCGGCGAGCGGGCCTTCGGCGCCCTCGCCCGGTTCTACCGGGGCACGGCGCCCGTCCTCACGCCGGTGGCCCGGGGCGTGGGCCGGATCCCCCTCCCCCGGGTGCCCGAGCTCGTGGCCGTGCGCGACGTGCTGTCCGCCGACCCCCGCGCCGCCGCCGCGCTGCTCCAGGGCCTGCTGACCGACGAGCCCGTTCCCGAGGACGACGCCACCCTCGCCCGCCTCACCATGCCGGCGCTGGTGATCGGCCACGGCGGCGACCCGCTGCACGCCCTCGAGGACGCCCGCGAGCTCGCCGAGCGCCTGCCCGCCGGCGAGCTCCTCGAGGCCCGCTCGCTGATCGACTACCGCATCCGCACCGGCGTGCTCGCCCGCCACCTGCGCGCCTTCCTCGACCGGCTCCCGCCCGAGCCCGCGGCGGCGACCGCATAGCGTCGAGCCGGCTCGCTCAGGGGACGAAGACGCCGAGGAGGGTGAGGGTCGTGAACCCCATCAGGCTGGCGCCGGCGAGGGCGAGCACGGTCCGCTCGTGGGCGGGGCGGACCGTCACGGCGGCGAGGGCCATCAGCAGCGGGAAGGCCGACAGGGCGTACCGCTCGAACGAGCCGAGGCTCTCGGCCGAGAGGGCGACGAACAGCACCGCCGCGGCGTAGGCGCCGTAGGACACCGGGAGCCGGCGGAAGCACACCACGAGCAGCACCAGGAACAAGGCGATGAACGGCACGTGCAGCCCGGCGCCGAGCGCCTCGCCCCCGAACAGGTCGGCCACCGCCCGGACGACCCGCACGGGCGGCAGCACGTAGCCGCCACGGAGGTCGCCGGTCTCGTGGGCCCGGATCGGGGCCAGGGCGTCGTCGAAGCGGATGCCCACCCACGCCAGGTACGACGCCATCCCCGCCAGCGGCCCCAGGACGGCGCCCACCCGCGCGCCCCGCTGACGCCAGGATGCGGCGCGCAGGCCCCGGCCCGCCTCGATGGCCGCGGGGATGGCGAGGAGCACGCCCACCGGGCGGCACAGGGCGGCGAGGAGCCCGGTGGCGGCCGCCCAGCCCCAGCGACCGCCGCGGAGGGCCACGAACGTCCCGACGGCCAGGGCCATGGCCGGCGCCTCGGCGTAGGCGAACACCAGCACGAACGACGCCGGGAAGAGCGCGACGAGCCAGACCGTGCGGGCGGCGAGGGCGGTGTCACCGCCTTCGTCCCGCACCAGGCGGTGCAGCAGGAGCCCCAGGGCCACAGCGGCGATGTTGGCGATCACGACCAGGCCCACCTCGGGGCCGCCGGGCAGCAGCGCCCCCGCGATCCTCCCGAGGACCGGCAGCAGCGGGAAGAACCGCAGGCTGTCGGGGGCGAGGTGGTCGTAGCCGTCGGTGGCGATCTCGTCGTACCAGGCGCCGTCCCACGCCAAGAGGCCCTGACGCAGCGGCAGCGGTCGCTCCTCGGCGAGCTCGTCGGCCGCGACCACCGCGGCCACGAAGCCCACGGCCACCACGACGCGGGCCACCGCCCAGGACCACACCGCGGGGGCCACGTGGCTGGCCCAGGGGCGCTGGCGCTGCCGGCGCAGGATGCGCCGAGGCCGGTCGAGGAGGGTGCTCACGGCGCGGGGAACCGCGTCAGGGTCGCGTGCTCGAAGGTGGGACGGGACGCGACCACGGTGCCGCTCGGTCGCTCGCCCTGGAGGGCCACGACGATCCGCTCGCAGCTGTCCTCCAGGGTCCGGTAGCCGGATGCCCAGACCACCCACACGTCGCCGGCGCCGGCCTGGTCGAGCAGCGACCGGGCGAACCCCTCGGGGTCGGCGGTGGCCATGCGCTGGGCGTAGTCGACCCAGTCGACCCGGCGGGCGTCGTCTCCCGTCGGGAACGGGCGGACGGCGAGCCCCGGCGGCAGGTGGCGCGCCACCGCGGGGCCGAGCTGGTCGGGGCAGAACGCCACGACGTCGGCGGGTCCGGCTTCGGCGGCCAGGGTGCGGCCGATCTCGCCGCCCTGGGTGCGCTCGGTGAGGGCGTTGCGGACGCCGCCGAGGAGCCCCGTGGCGACGAGGGCGGCCACCAACCCGACCCGCAGCGCCGGGCCGGGCAGGCGGGCCACGCCCACCGCGGCGGCGCCCAGGAACAGGGGGACGACCACGGCGATGTACCGGCTGGCGAAGCCGCTGCCCGTGGCGTAGCCGGCGAGCACGGCCAGGGCGAGCGTGCCCGCCACGGCGGCGAGCTCGGGGCGAACGCCCGGCACCGTGCGCAGGTCGAGCTGCACCAACCAGCGCCCGACGGGGCGAGCGGTGAGCGCCAGCACGGCCAGCGCCGCCAGCCCGATGCCGAGCAGCTGGGCCTCGCCGTAGGGGCCGCCGCCGAGGTCGGTCAGCGAGATCATCACGACGTTGGCGGGCCGGTCGGGCCGGGTCCACGGGGTGCCGGTGTGCTGGGCCTGGTACCAGAAGCTCGGCAGCCACGGGACGAAGGCGAGCCCGCCGGCGGCGACGGCGCCGAGGGTCCGCAGCGCCCGGGCCCGCACGTCGCGCGCCCGCTCGCCGCCCGCCGGGCTGCCGGCGGGTCCGTCCGGTCCGCGGAGCCCGCCGTCGCCGTCCCCTGCCGTCGATGGCCGGCAGGCCAGGAGCGAGGGCCGCAGCGCGAGCGCCCCGAGGCCGATGCCGGCGGCGCCGAGGACGTAGAGCGCCCAGTAGTGCGTCAGCAGGAGCGCCCCGCTGAGGGTCGCGATGGCCGCCAGCACGGGTGCGCCGGGCAGGCGCGGCCGGCGCCAGGCCTCGTCGAGCGCGAGCCAGGCCAGCGCGACCAGCAGCATCGCCAGGGCGTACATGCGAACCTCGGTGGCGTAGCGGATCGCGAACGGCGAGCTGGCCAGCAGCAGCACGGCGACGCCGGCCACCGTCGCGTCCCAGCGCCGGCGGGCCACGACCCACAGCACCGGGAGGGTGGCCACGGCGAGCACGCCCGACAGGGCGCGCACGGCCAGGTCGCCGTCACCGACGAGGCGCATCCAGGCGTGCAGCAGCCAGTAGTAGAGGGGCGGGTGGCCGTCCTGGCGGAGCGCTGCGGGGATGTCGCTCACCGCCCGCTCGGCGATGTGCACGCTGAGGGCCTCGTCGAGCCACAGGTCGCTCGTGGCGACGAAGCGCAGCACCACGCCGGCCGCCACCGCGCCGACCGCGGCCGCCGCGACGACGACCCGGAGGGTGCGTCCGCCGCCGGCGCCGCCGGCGGGAGGGCGCGCCGCCCCGGCGGCAGGAGCGGACCGCGTGCGCACGGTCGCGCACGGTAGCCGCGAGGTGCCCGGCTCCCGTGCGCGCCGGAGGGCGGCGCCGCCGAACCACCGGCGGGCACGGGCCCGCCGTTGCGATGCCCCGATGCCCGGGAGCGCTGGGGGCCACCACTACGATGTGCCCGTCCCGATCCCCACCCAGACATGGAGCACCACGATGGTCCCGGGCACCGATCCGGACCCCGCACCCCCGTCGCAGCCAGGTCCCGGTCGAGCCGGAGGCCACCAGATCGTCGTGATCGGCGCCGGACCCGCCGGCCTGACCGCCGCCTACCAGCTCGCCAAGCACGGCGAGACGGCCACCGTCCTCGAGGCCGACGACACCGTCGGCGGCATCAGCCGCACCGTCGAGCGCGACGGCTGGCGCTTCGACATCGGGGGGCACCGCTTCTTCACCAAGGTCCAGGTCGTCGAGGACCTCTGGCACGAGATCCTCCCCGACGAGGACTTCCTGCTCCGCCCCCGGATGAGCCGCATCTTCTACGGCGGCAAGTACTACGACTACCCGCTGCGGGCCATGAACGCCCTGCGCAACCTCGGGGTGGTCGAGGCGGTCCGCTGCGTGGCGTCGTACGCCTGGGCGCGGGTCCGGCCCCCCAAGGACCAGTCGAACTTCGAGGGGTGGGTCTCGGCCCGGTTCGGCCGCCGCCTGTACCACCACTTCTTCAAGACCTACACCGAGAAGGTCTGGGGTGTCCCCGCCACCGAGATCTCCGCCGACTGGGCCGCCCAGCGCATCAAGAACCTGTCGCTGTTCAACGCCATCGTCAACGCCCTGCTCCCCCGGCGGAACCAGAAGGAGATCACCTCGCTCATCGAGGAGTTCCAGTACCCCAAGTACGGGCCGGGGATGATGTGGGAGGTCTGCCGCGACAAGGTCGAGGCGGCGGGCTCGAAGGTGATCATGGAGAGCCCGGTGCGGCGCATCCGCCACGAGGGCGGCCGGGCCGTGGCGGTGGAGGCCGAGCACGACGGCGGCGTCACCGAGTACCCGGCCACGGCGGTGATCTCCTCGATGCCGATCACCGACCTCGTGCGGATCATGGACCCGCCCGCCGCGCCCGAGGTGCTGGCCGCGGCCGACGGCACCTCGCACCGCGACTTCCTCACGGTCGCCCTCGTCGTGCCCGAGGCGTACTCGTTCCCCGACAACTGGATCTACGTGCACTCCCCCGACGTGCAGGTCGGGCGCATCCAGAACTTCGGGTCGTGGTCCCCGTACCTCATCAAGGAGCGGCGCACCTGCCTGGGGCTCGAGTACTTCGTGTTCGAGGGCGACGAGCTGTGGACCATGGCCGACGAGGACCTCGTCGAGCTGGGCCGGCGCGAGCTGGCGACCCTCGGGCTCGTCGAGGCCGACAAGGTCGAAGCGGGCTACGTGGTGCGCATGCCGAAGGCGTACCCCGTCTACGACGAGGGCTACGACGAGCGTGTGGGCGTGATCCGGCGCTGGTTGGAGGAGCACGTGCCCAACGTGCATCCCGTCGGCCGCAACGGCATGCACCGCTACAACAACCAGGACCACTCGATGCTCACCGCCGTGTTGACCGTGGAGAACATCCTGGGCCTCGGCGACCACGACATCTGGGCGGTCAACGTCGAGGCCGAGTACCACGAGGAGAAGGCCGCCGAGGGTCCCGAGGACGGCGGCACCGGCCGCACCGCCCCCGTGGTGCCCGCCGGCACCGGCGCCCGCCGGCGCACCCGGCCCGACGGCTGACCGCCCGCCGTCTGCCGGCCGCCGCCTGGCGGCCGGTCACGCCCCGTCCGTGACCGCCGTACGATCGGCGGGCCCATGGCCGCCGACGCCCGCCGCTTTGCCCTCGCCCTCGGCCTGATCGCCCTCGTGGCGGTGGGCGCCCGATGGGCGTTCGTGCTCGGGGTCGACCCGCAGGTGCCCGAGGTGGGCGACGCCATGGCGTACCACCACCTGGCGAACCACCTGGCCGAGGGGTACGGGTACGTCCGACCGTTCGACCTGGTGCTGGCCGGCGCCGTGCGGCCCACCGCCGAGTACCCGCCGCTGTTCCCCGGGCTGCTGTCGATCGCTGCCCGGCTCGGCGTCACGACCGTCACCGGCCAGCGCCTCGTCGCCGCACTGTTCGGCGTCGCGGCCGTCGTGCTCATCGGCCTGCTCGGCCGGCGCGTGGCCGGGACCGCTGTGGGGCTCGTCGCCGCCGGCGCGGCCGCCGTGCACCCGGCACTGCTGATCGGCGACGCCACGCTCATGCCCGAGATGCTCTTCATGGCGCTGGTCGCGGCGACCGTCCTGGTGGCGCACCACGCCGCTGCCCGCCCGGTGCCGACCGCCTTCGCCGCCGTGGGGGCGCTGGCGGGCGTGGCCGCCCTCGCCCGGGCCGAGGCACTGCTGCTCGGCCCGCTGCTCCTGGTGCCGCTGGCCGCCCGCCGGTCGTGGCGGGTGCCACCCGCCCGCCGGGTCGGTCTCGGCGCGGTGGGCCTGCTGGCGATGGTCGCGGTGCTGGTGCCGTGGACGGTCCGCAACCAGGTGCGCTTCGACGCCTTCGTGCCCGTCTCCAACAACTTGGGCACGGTGCTCGACGGCGCCAACTGCCCCCCCACCTACGAGGGGCCCTACATCGGCTTCTGGTTGTACACCGAGGAGGGGCCGTGCTTCGGCGGCTTCGACCAGGCCGCGCTGGCCCGTGACGGGGAGGCCGTCGTGGCGGCCGACCACCGGGCCCGGGGGCTGCGCCACCTGCGGGACAACGCCGACCGTCTGCCGGTGGTGGCGGCGGTGCGCCTGCTGCGGGTGTGGGGGTTGTGGGCCCCCGAGCAGCAGGCCCGGCTCGAGTCCCTCGAGGGTCGCCCCTACGGGTGGGCCCGGGCGGCCGGCGTCGTGCACTGGGGCGTGCTCGCCCTGGCCCTCGCAGGCGCTGCCGTCCTCTGGCGCCGGCGGGTGCCGCTGGCGCCGCTGCTCGCCGGCGTCGTGGTCGTGTCGGCCACCGCCGTGGCCACCTACGGCAACCAGCGGTTCCGAGCCGCGGCCGAGCCCGCCCTACTCGTGCTCGCCGCCGTCGCCGCGGTCGCCGCCGTGGAGGCCGTCGCCCGCCGCCGGGGGTGGGGCGCCCGGGGTGGAGGGACCGAGGGGGCGCGGCTCGCCCGGGGCGGGCCGGGCGACGGCGAGGATCGAGGTGCCGAGCGGCAGGGAGATCCGCCCCACGAGCTGGCGCTCGATGGCGGTGAGCACCAGGGCGGTCCGGTCGAGCAGGGGTGAGGTGGCGTCGAGGCCGAGCTGGGCTCGCCGGGCGCCGTCGCCGTCGCTGCCGCCGCCGGCCCGGGCCGAGCGGAAGCGTCGCCGGAGCCACACCGGGGCGACCAGCCAGCTGAACACGTGGGTGATGACCTCGGGCTCGAAGCCGGCCTCGTCGAGCTCGTGGCGGAGGCCCCGCCGGTCATAACGGCGGTGGTGGCCGAGCACCTCGTCGGCCGCGCTCCACAACCACCCGTGAGCGGGGACGTTGACCACCAGCCGGCCGCCGGGCGCCAGGACCCGGCGCGCCTCCTGGAGGGCGGCGATCGGGTCGGCCAGGTGCTCGATCACGTCGAGCAGGCAGACCACCTCCACCGAGCCCGTGGCCAGCGGCAGCCGGTCCACCTGGCCCTGGGTCGCGGCGAGGCCGTGCTCGATGGTGGCCCGCACAGCCAGGGTGACGTTGCCCTCCACCACAGCGACGCTGTCGGGGCGCCAGCCGAGCATGGCGGTCACGCCCCCCGAGCCGGCGCCCGCGTCGACGAGCCACCCGCGCGCCCGCCGGGCGCCCCCGGTGCGCCGCAGGGCCGTGGCGACGAACGCCGCCTTGCTGCGGAACCACCAGTGGGTGCGGTCGGCGCCGGCGAGCAGCTCGGCGTTGCCGGCGTCGAACACGCCCGGCGCCGCGGCCTCGCTGGCCGCGACCGGCGCGGGTGCGGGCAGCGACCGGGCCGATCGAGCCCGGGCCCAGATCCGGGGCGTGGCCGCCACCATGCGCAGGCCGTCGCGCCCGACCCGCACCTTGGACCGGTCGTCGTGGCGCCACTCGATCGGCACCTCGTGCACCTCGATCCCCCGGGCGAGGGCGACGGCGATGAGCTCGGCGTCCCAGGCGAAGCCGTGCTCGCGGGTGTGCGGCAGGATGGCGCGCCACACCGTGAGGCGGGCCGCCTTGGCGCCGCACTGCGTGTCGACCACGCCCGGCGTCACGGTCGCCTGGAGGAGCCGGTTGTAGGTGCGGCCCAACGCCTCGCGCAGCCGGCTCTGGCGGCGCAGCAACGTCGAGCCCGTCAGGTCGCGTGAGCCGATGGCGAGCACCGGTGCCCGCTCGGCGGCCCGCACGACCAGCTCGAGCTGATCGAGCGGGGTCGACAGGTCGAGGTCGCAGAACGCGCCCACGTCGGTCCGCAAGCTTCGGAGGCCGGCGGCGACGGCCGCTCCCTTGCCGGCGTGGCGACGCCGGAGGAGCCGGGCGGGGACGCCCGGCGCGTCGGCGAGCAGGCGCTCCACGGCGGCGGCCGTGCCGTCGGTGCTGCCGTCGTCGACGAGGACCAGCTCGCTCCCGGGGGGTTGATCGGCGATGAAGGCGAGCAGCGCCTTGCCGTAGTCCCGCAGCCGCTCCTCCTCCTCGTAGACGGGTACGACGACGCCCAAGCTGCGGTGGCGGTCGCCCGCGCCGGAGCGTTCGGAGGAGGTCGCGGAGGCCACGGCACAGCGTACGCCCTTCCAGCCGCCGGGCCCGACCATGCCGAATGCAACCCACCTGCCGCCCCCGTGCGCGTTTTATCGAATCACCCACCGAATCACCCACCGAATCACCCAGCGAATCGGTCACCGAATCGGTCACCGAATCGGCCGTCGAATCGGTCACCGAATCGATAAAACGCGCCCGGGTGTGGGAGGTGGTGGGTGCTCAGCCGGCGGCCGGGGGGTCGAGGGGGCCGAGGAACAGCCCGACGGTCTCGCGGTCCGTCGCTCCCTCCACGAGGACGACGCGCCGCTCGCCATCGTGCTCTCGCCGGGCGGCGTTCCCCTCCCGGATGCGCAGCGCCGTCGTGACGGCGGGGTCGTACCGGCGTCCGGGTCCGAGCTGGCGCTCGAGCCCCTCGTCGCCGGGCCCCACGACGAAGCGGACGCCCCGCCGTTGCAGCTCGGCCATCACAGGTCCGCTGTAGGGCTCGGCGAACCGGACACCCCGGAGGTCCACCACGAGGGGCTCCTCCCCCTCCAGCACGTCCATACCCGCCAGGAGCTGGCGGACGACGGGCATCGCCCAGGCGTCGGCTGCCGGGCCGCTCTGCCCCTCGTGCGTGGGCAGGTTGAGAGCGGCCAGGACCGCCGCCAGCAGGGTGAGCAGCCCGCCGGCGAGCCGGGGCCGGGCCCGCAGCGGCGGCGCCAGGCGGACCACACCCAGCAGGATGGTGGCGGTCACGAACACCGCGATCGGCCACAGCCACCGGAACTGGTGGGGCGCGACACCGAGCGTGCCGATCGGCATGCTGGCGGCGGTGACCGTCCCGGCGGCGAGGACGACAGCGCTCACCGCGGTCGCCGATGCGAGGGTGCGGTCCGAGCGTGCTCGTGCCGCCACCGCCACCGTGGCCAGGGCAGCGACGAGAAGGGCAAGGGAGGTGCCGGCCGCCGCGGCCCCTGGCAGCTCGAGCAGCTCGGGATCGACCCGATTGACGGCCTGGTCCGGGAGGAAGGCGTCCTCGAACGAGGGCCGCCCCCACCACGGCGGGAGCGCCACGACCGATGCGGTCATGCGCAACCCGTCCACGGCGCCGACCCGAACCGGTGAGCTGCCCGCCCCCTCGGCCAGGCGGGCCAGGTTCCCGTCGCCCCCGTAGCGGATCTGCTCGAGGACCGGTTGCGCCCAGCACAGCGCCAGCGCCCCGACCGCGACCACGGCGATCCACCCGGCCCGCGGCGGGGAGCCACTGCTGGACCGCGGGGTGGGACGGGACCGCCTTCGGGCATGCACCCCGAACGCCACTGTGCCGACGAGGACCAGCACGCCGGTCAGCAGGAAGTAGCTGAAGTGCGTCTGCACGAGCAGGCTGCCGACCACCGCCGTCCACGGCAGCGCCACCAGGTCGCCGTCGACGAGCGACCACGTCAGCACCAGCAAGAGCAGGAACGGCAACAGGAGGCTGTGCGGCTGCCACGGCTCGTAGAGCAGCTCGCTGCCCATCGACCAGGCCAGCCCGGCGCCGGCGACGGCCCCCGCCCCGGCTCCGACCGCCCCGGCCCGCCGCCAGGCGAACACCACGACGAGGCTGGCCGCGACCACGTTCAGCGCCGCCGCGCCCACCGCGATCCCCGCGCCGCCCACCCCGAAGCGGGCGGGGATGGCGTAGAGGTCGAACAGCAGCGGCCCGGGGTTGTTCATGTGCACCCCCGCGGTGAGCGACGCCGAGGTCCAGGTGCCGAGCAGGGGATGGTGCTCGGTGAGCACGTCCCGGGCCCGGATCACGAAGTAGGCGTTGTCGCCGACCGGGACCCACCCGCGGGCCAGCCCCCGAGCGGCCGCGACGACGATCGGCAGGGCGGCCACGGCGAGCGCGCCGGCGAGGATCGCCCGCGCTTCCCGGCCCGGCGCCCCGTCCGCTCCCGTTCGCCTCGATCGCCGCCGCCCCCGGCCCGACCGCGAGCTGGGGCCGTCCGGTCGAGCCGAGCCCCGCTCCCGCCCCGCCTCGGTGGGCTCGGTCTCAGTAGCCGGCATCCGGTGGTCCGAGGAACACCGCGGCGGGCGACCCGAGGTCGAGCATGCGGCTCATGCGGTCCTGCGTGGCCCGGGGGACCCGCGTGTCGATGGCCGCGGCGAACAGGTTCTCGTCCACGTCCACGAGCCGGTCGGTCAGCCCGAGCTCCCGGAGGTCGGCGAGCACCCGGGCCCGCAGCTGGTCGTACTCTCGCCGCTCCGCGGGCGAGCGGGGATCGTGGTACGCCACCTCCACCACCCCCTCCTTCGCCCGCCACCGCTCCACGTGCAGACCAGTGGCCAGGTGCACGACGGCGTCGGCCTCGTCGGCGGTGCGGAACCGGTGCGGGCCCGCGGGGATCCGCCAGCCGTGGGCGACACCCACGTCGAAGCCCCGCCGCACCAGCTCGTTCACCAGACCGATGCCCTGCGAGCCGATGTAGAGGGCGTCGGACCAGGTCACCAGGTAGCGGCCGTCAGGCCCGGGCGCAGGGCCCTCCCCCCCGCGCAGCGCGGCGACGGTCGGGCCGACGAGCACGCCCAGGGTGTCCGACAGCCCGATGGCGGGTGGCTCGGCGCCGGCGGCGTCGACCGTGAACACCGCCGCCGACACCGCTCCGGCCACGACGAGCCCGGCGACGCCGGCGCGCACCAGGCTCACCTCGCGGGGGGTGGCTCGGACGCGGCGGTGGAGCGCGGCCGCCGCCGTCCAGAGGGTTGCGAACAGCACGAGGGCGGTGATCCCCCACGCCCAGATCATCAGGTAGTACCAGAGCTGCCCGAAGATGCGGCTGATGGCCACGGCGGCGAACACCAGGGCGACGCCCAGCACCAGGTGGAGCCGCAGCAAGAGGCCGTGGCGCAGCCGCCAGGCCCCCGCGACCGCCGCCAGCCAGGCCAGGACCACGACGAGGCCGGGCGCGAGCGACCCTGCCGGTGACTGCGAGGCCTCCACGAGCGAGCCCGTCGCCACCTGCTGCTCGGTGAGGAGGCGCCACGGGTCGAGGTGCAGCAGCACGAGCTCGGCGCCCCGGCGCAGCCCGGCGGTCTCCTCGGTGGGGCTGGCGAAGTGATCGACGAGCTTGGTGAGGTTGCCGGGGTCCCGGGTGAGCTCCTCCGCGACCGGCGCGGCCCACAGGGCAACCACGACCCCGGCGGCGGCGAGCGTCCAGCGCAGGGCGCGGGCACGCCAGGCGGGGTCGCGCCGGCGGGCCCAGGAGCGAGCGGCGACGGCGACCACGGCGAGCAGCGACGCTCCCGCCACCACCCCGACGTAGGGGGTGTGGGTCTGCAGGCAGAACGTGGCGGCGAAGGCCGCGAGCGGCAGCATCGCCAGGTCGTCGTCGAGCACCGACCACACCGCCAGCAGCAGCACGAACCACCACAGCACCGGCATGTAGGGGTTCCACGGCTCGGTCATCGTGCCCGTGCCGTAGGCCCGGGTGAGCATGGCGAGCACTACCCCGATCCCGAGGACGAGGCGCACGCCGCCCCGCCGGTGGGCGATCCACAGCGCCGTCGCCATGGCCGCCGCGTGCAGGGTCACGGCGGCGGCCTGCAGCGACCACGCCGCGGAGCCGAGCAGCCGGTAAGGTCCGGCGAGCGCCCAGAAGCTGATCGGGCCGGGGTGGCTCCCCTGCTCCCCGATCACGCCGATGCGGCCCGGGAGCCCGATGAGGGGCGTGTGGCGGGAGCCCACGTCCCGCACCCGAAGCTCGGTCATGGCCAGGTCGAGGATCGGGAACCACTCGGTCCGGCGCAGGGCCACGAGGGCGACGAGGAGGGGCGCGAAGAGCACGACCAGCGCGGCGCCACCGACGGCGAGCGGTCGGCGCCGGATCCCGGCGAGCACGCCACCGGCGGTGGGCTCGCGGGGCGGCGGCGCGTCGGGATCCTCGCCGGGCTGGCCCTCCGCGACTGCGGTGCCGGGTGCGGGGACGGGGGGCACGGCCGGGCAGCATACCGACGCTCGGGCACCGCCCCGGAGCACCGCGGACCGCGGAACCGGGCCCGATGGAGGCGGTCAGGGCAGGCGCCGGAGGAGGCGCAGCACGCCGAGCCGGACAGGCGACTGGTGGTGCGAGCCCGCCGGCCCGCCCGCCTCGGCCGGGACGCCGAGCCGGTCGCGGTGGGCGAGGAACCACTCGTAGGACTCGATCACCATGTCAGCGTTGGAGTGGGCGGGCTCCCACCCCAGCTCGCTGCGGGCCCGGGTCGTGTCGAACCACAGCGACTCGCCGTACAGCAGCCAGTGGTAGGGGGCGAAGGGCGCCGCGCCGATCCCCGCCACGGCCCGCATGGCGAGCTGCGCCGGGCGGGCGGGGAGCCCCCGCACCCGGGACCCGGTGCCGGCGTGGCGGACGAGCGCCTCGAGGGTCTCGCGCATCGTGCCGAACTCGGTGGCGCCGACGTTGTAGGCGGCGGGGCCCGGCCGCTCGGCGGCCCGCAGGCAGGCGTCGGCGAGGTCGGCGGCGTGCACGAACTGGTAGCGGTTGTCGCCCCGGCCGAGCACGTACACGGGCGCGCCGGCGGCCACCAGCTCGAACAGCACGGCCATGATCCCGAGACGGCCGTGGCCGAGGATGGTGCGGGGCCGGATGATCGTCACGTCCAGCCCCGAGCCCGTCGCCTCCCGGCACAGGGCTTCGGCCTCGAGCTTGGCCCGCCCGTACGCCTCGAGGGGGCGCGGCGGGGTGTCCTCGTCGACGGGGTTGGAGTCGGGGATGCCGTAGACCGCGCTGGACGAGGTGTGCACGACCTTGGCCACGCCCGCCTCCCGGGCGGCCAGCAGGACGTTGGCGGTGCCCACCACGTTCACCGAGCGGAACAGGGCGCGGTCCTTGGCGAGGGGCACCTGGGCGACGTTGTGCAGCACGGCGTCGACGCCCTCGCACGCCCCTCGAAGCGCGCTGCGGTCCCGGACGTCGCCGACCACGACCTCGACGCCGGCGGCGGCCTCGGCGGGCCGGTTCACGTCCAAGATGCGCACCCGGTACCCACGCGCCACCGCCTGCTCGGTGAGCACGGTCCCGAAGTACCCGGCGCCCCCCGTGATCAGCAGCGTGCTCACAAGGCGCGGCCCCGTTCGAGGCACCAGCGGATGCTGGCCCGCATGCCGTCGAGCAGCGTCGTGGCCGGGCGGTAGCCGAGCTCGTCGACGGCGCGGGTCACGTCGCAGGCGATCGTCTCGCCCAGCTCGCCCAGCACGTGGATGGGCTGCACGTAGCGGCCGGCGGCCTGCAGGGCGGTGTCGACCCGCACCGCCACCCGTCCCGCCACGGCGGGCAGGCGCGGCTGGCGGGCCGTCACGGCGAGCCCCTCGGCCCGCAGCGCCGCCCGCACCGTGTCGAGGACGGCGCGCAGCTCGTAGGGCTGCGGGTCGGCGATCCAGTAGGCGCGACCGGGCGCGGCGGCCGCCACCTCGGCGCGGCGCAAGCCGTGCACGAGGTTGCCCGTGTAGGCCATCGACCGGCGCTGCGAGCCGTCGCCGACGATCGGGAAGCGGCCCCGGCGGACCGCCGCGAGGAAGCGGGTCTGGCGCTCGGGCTGGTGCGGGCCGTAGAACCACGGCGGCCGCACGATCACCGTCGCCAGGTCGCCCCGGTCGTGGGCCTGCTGCACCAGCAGCTCGGCCTCGTGCTTGGAGCGGCCGTAGGCCAGGTAGGGGGCGTAGGGCGAGTCCTCGGTGAACCGGTGGCCCGGGTGGGGGTTGAACCCGAACGGCGAGTTGGACGACACGTGCACGAACCGGTGCACGCCCGCCCGCCGGGCCCGGTCGAGGACGAGCGCGGTCCCGCCGACGTTCACGTCGAACAGCTCGCGGGTGCGTCCCGCCGGGTGGATGACGGCGGCGGCGTGGAACACGGTGGCGCCGGCGGCGCCGGCGAAGAGCCGGTCGAGCGTGGCGGGGTCCCGCACGTCGCCCACCACCGTCTCGACCGCCCGGCCGGCTACCTCGAGCAGCGCGGCCTCCTCGTCGGTGCGGACCAGCCCGCGGACGCGCCGGCCGTCAGCGAGGAGGTCCCGCACGAGGTTCTGCCCGAGCCAGCCCGCCGCGCCCGTGACCACCGCCGTCTCCGGCGCCTGCACGTCCATCGTCACGTGGTCGCCAGGAAGTGCTCGGCGTTGCGGGCGGCGATGGTCATGACACCGGCCTGGGGGTTGACGCCCGGGGCGTCGGGCACGAGCGAGGCGTCGTTCACCCGCAGGTTGGTGTGGCCCCACACCGATCCGAAGCTGTCGGCGCCGGTGCGGGTGCGGTCCTGGCCCAGGCGGACCGTCGAGGTCAGGTGCACGGTCATGAGGTTCGCGCGGGCGGGCGTGAGCGCGTCCCACCAGGCACCGAGGTCGTCCACCCGCCGGACGACCGGCCCACCGGTGACCGAGGGGTACAGCTCGGTGGCGCCGGCGGCGAGCAGCAGCTCACCGAGGTGCACGAGCCCTCGGGCGAGCCTGCTCATGTCGCTGTCGGTCAGGCGGTACGTGACGAGCGGCGACCGCAGGCCGGGCAACGCCTGGACCCGCCCGCCGGCGTCGCTGCGGATGGCGGCGTAGTAGACGAACACCCGCTCCCAGTCGGCGAGAGCGCCGGCGAAGGGCACGCCCGAGTCGGCCAGCGCGAGGGCCACGTGGCCCCGCCGGCTGGCCGAACCGCCGATGGCGACCGCCGGCGAGAACTCGGTGACCCGGTAGGGCGGCACGTCGTCGTGGTCGAGCACGTCCGGGAAGCGGGCGGCGATCTTCACCGTCGGGTGGAGCTTGAGGCCGCGACCGATGCCCCGGCGGATCCCGCTGCGCTGGAGCAGCGCCGGCGTCTGGACAGCCCCACAGCAGACCACGACGTGGTCGGCTTCGATGACCAGGTCGCCCACGGACCCGTCGTCGTGGCGCCGCCGTCCCCGTGCGGCGACGACCCGGCGCGAGCCGGGCCCGTCGGGCCGGGTCACCAGCCGGTCGATGCGGCACCCCGGCAGGATGGTGGCCCCGGCGGCCACCGCCCGGGGGATCATCGTGCGGGCCATCGTCTGCTTCTCGGCCCGGCCGTCCGGCCCGTAGCGGAACACCCGGGCGAACTCGACCGACCGCCACCCGAGCGCGGCCGCTCCCCGGGCGAGCACGGCCGACGACGGCGGCAGGTCGCCGGGAAGGCGGCGCACGGACAGCGCCGCCTCGAGCGCCTCGGCGTGGCGGTCGAGCGAATCGGGCGTGAACTCGTCGATGTCGTAGTCCCGGCGCCACGCCTCGACGAGCTCGGCAGGGAGGCGGTGCCACAGCCCGCTGTTGACCTCGGTGCTGCCCCCCACGCACCGGCCCTCGGCGTAGGCCACGGGGGGCACGCCCAGGGCGGCCGACGACCCGTGGTGCCGGTACGTGCGGGCCATCTCCTCGAGTGAGAACGGCTCGAAGGCGCCGGGGTCGATCCAGGGGCCCTCCTCCACCACGGTCACCGTCCGTCCCGCCTCGGCGAGGAGGGCCGCAGTGGTGGCGCCCCCGGCCCCCGAGCCGATGACGAGCACGTCGGTGCCGACGCGCGTCACGGGGACGCCGGGGTGGCCCCCGCTGGGGCCCCGGCCCCGGCCAGCTCCTCCTCGGCGAACAGCACCAGCGAGCGGAACAGCCGCACGTGCTGACGCACCGGCCCGAGCGGCGAGTGCTCCATGGCGGCCACCAGCTCGGATCCGGTCCGGCCCGGTCGGGCCCGGTCCCACAGGCCGAGCACCAGCGAGAGCGCCCCCACCCCCAGGCGCAGGTGCTCGGGCATGTCCGCCAGGGTCCCCGTGACGAACCGCTCGACACCCGCTCGCCGCTCGGGCTCGGGCGCGGTGCACAGGGCGTCGACCAGCCGGTGTTCGAAGCGCAGCACGGCCCGCCACCGTACCGTCGCCGCCCGCCCCGGCCGCGCCGGCCCCATGGGTGCACCCGGGGCGGGGTGGCGGGGCCGGTAGCCTGCGGCCGCCATGCGTCCGCTCCACCGGTGGGGGCCGCTCGCCGTCGTCGCGGCCACCGCCCTCCTGCCGTTCTGGGGGCTCTGGCGCGCCCCGGGCCCTCCGATGGAGGAGGGCTTCATGCTCGTGTTCCCCGAGCTCGTGCTCAACGGGTGGGTGCCGCACCGCGACTTCCTGCACCTGTACGGCCCGGGGAGCCTCTGGGTGCTCGCCGGCACCTACGGGGTGTTCGGGACCACGCTCGAGGTCCAGCGCCTGGTCGGCTTCGCCCAGCAGCTCGGCGTGGCGTTCGGGGTGTTCGCCCTGCTTCGCCCCTTCGGCCGCTGGACCGCCGGGGCCGGCGGCGCCGTGGCGGCGATGATCATCGTGCCGCCGATCGGGCTGACCGCACTTGCGTGGGTCGGCGGCGTGGCCCTCGGCCTCTGGTACCTGAACGCCGGTCTGCGGGCCGTCGAGCACGGACCGGGCCGCCGGGGCCTCGTCCCCGTCGGCGCCGGCCTGCTGGCGGGCGCGGCCCTCCTCTACCGGCCGGACCTGGTCGTGGCGATCGGGCTGTCCGGGCTGGTGCTGCTCCGGGGGCTCGACCGGGGTGGGCGGGTCCGGCTGCTCGCCGGCTTCGCCGCCGGCGTTGCCCCCTACCTCGTACACGTCGCCACCGCCGGGCTCGGGACCGCCTTCCACGGCCTCGTGATCCAGCCGGTGTTCGAGCTCCGCCCCGGCCGGGCCCTCCCCCTCCCCCCGTCGTGGGACCGCTTCGACGGGTTCCTCCAGCGCGCCGGCACCCTGCGCGAGCTGCCCTGGCCGCTGCCCGCGCCCCCGGGCCCGCCTCAGCTCACGTTCTGGCTGGTGCTGCTCGTCGCGAGCGTGGCGCTCCTGCTCGCCGTCGGCGTCCGCGCCGCCCGCCGCGGCGCCGGCACGCCGCCGGTGCCGGCGGTGAGCCACCTGCGGCTGCTGGCGCTGGCGCTGTTCAGCGTGGGGCTGCTCCCCCAGGCCATGCAACGGGCCGACTCCACGCACCTGGCGTGGGCGAGCGCCGTGCCCTTCGGGCTCGCCGTGGGCGCCCTCGCCCACCTGCTGGCGCAGCGCTGGCCGGCCTGGCGGGACGGCGCCCGGGCGGCGGTGGCGGTGGCGGTCCCGCTCGTCCTGCTGCTCGCCCTCGTCCCCCACTTCACGTGGCGGACCTACGCCGACTACGTGGCCCAGACGTTCGGGTACCACCGCCTCTCGTACGTGCTCGAGCGGGACGGGCGCATCTTCCGGTACGGCCGGGCCGACGCCGTCGCCGCCGTCGAGCGCATCCTCGCCGACGTCGAGCGCGTCGCCACGCCCGGTGACCGGCTGTTCGTCGGCACGGGTGACCTGCGCAAGACCCCGTACAGCGAGGCGTTCCTGTACTACCTGCTGCCCGAGCTGCCGCCCGCGACGCGCTACATCGAGATGGACCCCGGGGTCGCCAACGCCCCCGACTCGGGCCTGGCCGACGAGCTCCGGGCCGCCGACGTGGTCATCCTCTCCTCGATCCGCGACGACTGGGACGAACCGAACGCCTCGCGGGACCTCGGCCCCAACGAGCCCAACGAGGTGCTCGCCGAGCTCTTCTGCCGGGTGAGCGCCTACGGCGAAGGGCCGTTCGGCCGGCCGCTCTACGCGCTGTACGTGCGGTGCTGACCGCGACCCGCTGAGCGGTATCGTTCGGCCGGTGCGCACCCTGGTCGTGCTGCCCACCTACGACGAGGCGGCCAACATCGTGGAGGTCCTCCAGCGGGTGCGGGCCGCGGCGCCGCAGCTCGACGTCCTGGTCGTCGACGACAACAGCCCCGACGGCACGGCGGCGCTCGCCCGGGCGGCCGCCGACGAGCTCGGCCAGATCGACGTGCTGGTGCGGGAGCGCAAGGAGGGCCTGGGCAACGCCTACCGCCATGGGTTCAGCGTGGGCCTGGAGCGGGGCTACAGCGTGCTCGTGCAGATGGACGCCGACCTGTCGCACGACCCCGCCGCCATCCCCGCGCTGCTGCGCGCGATCGACGACGGCGCCGAGGCCGTCATCGGCTCCCGCTACATCCCCGGCGGCTCGATCCCGCACTGGCCGTGGTACCGGCGGGCGCTGTCCCGGTACGGCAACCGCTACTCGTGCCTCGTGCTGGGCATGACCGTGCGCGACGCCACGTCGGGGTACCGGGCCTACCGGGTCGACGCCCTGAAGGCGATCGACGTGTTCTCCACCCGGGCCAAGGGCTACGGCTTCCAGATCGAGACCGCGTACCGGGTGTCCCGTCAGGGCCGGGCCCTCGCCGAGGTGCCCATCGAGTTCACCGACCGGGTGCGGGGCTACTCGAAGATGTCGCTCAGCGTCATGGTGGAGGAGCTCGTCCTCGTGACCTGGTGGGGCCTCCGGGACCGGGTGCTGCGGCGGGTCAGTGGGGCCAGACGGCGGGGTCGCGGTGGCCCAGGAGCCGGGTGAGGCGGCCGAGGCGGGCGGCGATCAGGACCTTGACGGCGACGTTGCGGGCGAACCAGGGCAGCTCGGCGGCCTGGCGGAGCGCGTTGCCGGCGCGGGCGACGCCGCCGAGCGGCTCGCGGCGGTACTCGGCCATCGACCCCACCCGGCCGACGTAGCGGAAGCGCCCGCCCGCGAACAGGGTGGTGAGCAGCGCCAGGGTGACGCCGATCGAGCTGAAGGCGTCGTGGACGAGGAGGGTCCCGCCGACGGGCACCCGGGCGCCCCACCGCACGATGTCGTCGCGGGCGGGCCCGAAGCGGTGGGCGCCGTCGATGTAGAGCAGCTCGATCGGGCCGGGCACGGCGTCGCCCGCCTCGGTCGAGGGCAGGCGCACGTGCTCGACCCGGCCCGCCACCCCGGCTCGAGCCAGGTTCGCCCGGAAGGCGTCGTTGTCGGCCTGGCCCTCGGCGGCGGTGCCGGTGATCTGCCGCGGGCCCCGGTCGTTGCCGGCGTGCGGGTCGATGGCGACGACGGCCACCCCGGGCGGCGCCGCTGACGCCAACACGATGGCCGACCGACCCCGGTAGCTGCCGATCTCGACGATGCGGCTGCCGGGTGCGAGCGCGCGCGCCCGGTCCCAGAGGCGCCGGGCCTGGCCGTCGGTCATCCACCCCTCGACCCCGGCCACGGCGCGCAGGGTGGCGTCGAACGAGGCGCCGGTGGAGGCACCGCCGGGTGCGCCGTCGGAGGTGCCGGTAGGAGAGCCGTCGGAGGTGCCGTCGGAGGTGCCGGCGGAGGTGCCGTCGGGTGCGGTCATGGCGGGCCTAGGATACGGCCGCCGTCCGGCGCACCCCATGACCGACCCGTCCCTGCCACGCGCCTCCGACCACGACACCGCCGTCGCCAAGCTCGGCGACATCGCCGCGGCGGCGGGCCTGCGCCGCATCCACATGCTGTCGTGGCGCGACCTCGACGACGTCGAGGCGGGCGGGTCCGAGGTCCACGCCAGCACCGTCGCCCGCCTGTGGGCCGAGGCCGGCATCGACGTGACCCTACGTACCTCCTATGCCCAGGGCCACCCCCCCACGATCGTCCGGGACGGCTACAAGGTCGTGCGCCGGGCGGGGCGCTACCTGATCTTCCCCCGTGCCGCGCTGTGGGAGCTCAGCGGGCGGGCCGGCCCCCGCGACGGCCTGGTGGAGATCTGGAACGGGATGCCCTTCTTCTCTCCCCTGTGGGCGAGGGGGCCCCGCATCGCCTTCCTGCACCACGTCCACGCCGAGATGTGGCACATGGTGCTGCCCCCGAACCTGGCCCGCTTCGGCGACGCGCTCGAGCGGCGTGTCGCCCCGCCCATCTACCGGCGCACCCGCATCGTCACGCTGTCGTCGTCCTCCAAAGACGAGCTGGTGCACGAGCTCGGCTTCCGTCCCGAGCGCGTGGACGTGGTGCCCCCGGGCATCGACCCCCTGTACTCGCCCGCCGGGGAGAAGGCAGCGCACCCGCTGGTGCTCGCCGTGGGCCGGCTCGTCCCGGTGAAGCGCTACGACGTGCTGATCGACGTCCTCGCCCGGCTCCGGGCGCGGCACCCCACCCTCGAGGCGGTGATCGCCGGTGAAGGCTACGAGCGCCTCGCCCTCGAAGAGCGCGTCCGGGACCACGACGCCGCCGGCTGGTTGCGCCTCCCGGGGCGGGTCACGGGCGATGAGCTGCTGGCGCTGTACCGCCGGGCGTGGGTGCTGGCCAGCGCCTCGGCTCGGGAAGGCTGGAACATGAGCATCACGGAGGCGGCGGCGTGCGGGACCCCGGCCGTGGTCACCGACATCGTCGGGCACCGCGACGCCGTCGCCGCCGGGCGCAGCGGGCTGCTGGCCGAGGGTGCGGAAGGGCTCGCGGAGGGGCTCGATCGGGTTCTCGGCGATGGCGAGCTGCGCCGGCGTCTCGGTGCCGGCGCGCTCGAGCACGCGGCCCGGTTCACGTGGGAGGCCACCGCCGCCGGCACCCTCACGGCCCTCGCGTCCGAGGCGCTCCGCCGCCGGCGATGACGCCAGGCCCAGGCCAGGCGGCGCGCCCACCCGAGGACCGGCCCTGGTGGTGGCGGCGCCGGCACGGGCTTGTGCACCACGCCGTCCTGGCGGCGCTCTGCTACCCGGCGTTGCTGCTGACCGCACCCGGGCAGGTGGCGGCCGACACCAAGACGTACCTGTACCTGGAGCCCGGGCGCCTGCTCGCGCGGGCGCCGTCGATGTGGGATCCCAACATCGGGTTGGGCACCGTCACCCACCAGAACATCGGCTACCTGTTCCCGATGGGGCCGTGGTACTGGCTCTTCGACCGGCTCGGATCGCCGGACTGGGTCGCCCAGCGCCTCTGGCTCGCCACGATCATGTTCCTGGCCGGCGCCGGCGTGCTGTTCCTCCTGCGCACCCTTGGTCCCACCCGTGCGCGTTTTATCGATTCGCCCACCGATTCGCCCACCGAATCACCCACCGAATCACCCACCGAATCACCCACCAAATCGGCCACCGAATCGGTCGCAGATTCGGCCACCGAATCGGCCACCGAATCGGGCACCGAATCGGTGGGCGAATCGATAAAACGCGCTCGGGGGTGGCCAGTGGCGGGGACAGCGGCGTGGGCGCGGGCGGTGGCGGGAGCAGCCACGCCGGCGCGGGCGGCGGTGGGGGCAGCGGCCCTGGCAGGGGCGGTGCTGTACGCCCTCAGCCCCTACGTCCTGCACTACTCGGCGCGCATCTCGGTGCTGCTGCTGCCGTGGGCCGCGCTGCCGTGGCTGATCGGGCTGACCCAGCGGGCGATCCGCACAGGGAGCTGGCGGCACCCGGCCGCCTTCGCCATCGCCGTCACGCTCGTCGGTGGCGTGAACGCCACCGCCCTCGTGCTCGCCGGCATCGGCCCGCTGCTCTGGCTCGCGTTCGCCGCCTTCGTCCACCGCGAAGCACCTCCCCGGGCCGTCCTGGCGGCCGCCGCCCGCATCGGCGTCCTCACGACCGCCTGCTCGCTGTGGTGGATCGCCGGCCTCGCCGTGCAGGGCGGGTGGGGCATCGACATCCTCCGCTACACCGAGACCGTCGAGACCGTCGCCCGCACGTCGCTCGCCTCCGAGGTGCTGCGGGGGCTCGGCTACTGGTTCTTCTACGGCGGGGACCTGCTCGGCCCCTGGATCGAGCCCGGGCGGCGCCACACCCAGGAGCTGTGGCTCATCGCCGCCGGCTTCGCCGTCCCCGCGCTCGCCGCCGTGCTGGGGGTGAGCGCGCAGTGGCGGTACCGGGCGTTCTTCGTGGCGCTCGTCGTGGCCGGCACGGCCGTGGCCGTCGGGGCGTACCCCTTCAACGACCCCTCCCCCGCCGGCAGCGTGTTCCGGGACCTGGCCACGACCTCGACCGTCGGGCTGGCGATGCGCAGCACCCCCCGCGCCGTGCCCCTCGTCGTGCTCGGCCTGGCCGTGCTCGTCGCCGCCGGACTGGCGGCGCTCGGCCGGAGGTTGCCGCGGGCGGGCACGGCCGCCGCGCTCGCGGTCGTGGCCCTCGCCATGGCGGGCCTGCCCTCGCTGTGGCTCGGCGAGATGATCGGCGAGAACCTGCAACGTCCCGAGGAGGTGCCGCGCTACTGGCGGGAGGCCGCGGCGTGGCTGGACGAACGCGGCCACGACACGCGCGTGCTCGAGGTGCCGGGCAGCGACTTCGCCTCGTACCGCTGGGGCAACACCGTCGATCCGATCACCCCGGGGCTGATGGACCGGCCCTACGTGGCGCGTGAGTTGATCCCCTACGGGTCGCCGCCGTCGGCCGACCTCCTCATCGCGCTCGACCGGCGCTTCCAGGAGGGCGTCCTCGACCCGGCGGCCATCGCTCCGGTCGCCCGGCTCATGGCCGTGGGCGACGTGGTGCTGCGCGCCGACCTGCAGTGGGACCGCTATCGCACGCCCCGGCCGCGTCACCTCTGGGACCTCCTGACGCCGCCGCCCGACGGCCTGGGCGACCCTGTCGCCTTCGGCCCGCCCACCCCCAACGAGCCCTCGCGCGCCACGCCGCTCATCGACGCGCTCACCCTCGCCGTGCCGGCAGGCACACCGGACCCACCGCCCGTGGCGGCCTTCCCGGTGCGCGACGCCCAACCGATCCTGCGGGCGCGCCCCCCCGCAGCCGTTGTCCTCGCCGGCGACGGCGAAGGCGTGGTGGAGGCAGCCGCCGCCGGCCTGCTCGACGGCCCCGCACCACTGCTGTACTCGGCCGGGCTCGACGCCGCGCAGTGGTCCCGCCTGGCCGGGAGCGGCCTGGTCGAGCGCCTCGTCCTCACCGACACGAACCGGCGGCAGGCCCGGAGGTGGAGCACGGTGCGCGAGACGGCCGGCCAGACCGAGCGACCCGGCCAGGAGCCGCTGGTCGACGACATCAGCGACAACCGCCTACCTGTGTTCCCGGGCGCAGGTGACGACGCCCGCACGGTGATCGAGCAGCGAGGCGTGCGCCGGGTCGACGCCACGGCCTACGGCAACACGATCAGCTACACACCCGAGGACCGGCCCGCGCTCGCCCTCGACGGCCGGCTCGACACGGCGTGGCGGGTCGGCGGGTTCGGCCCCGTCGTCGGTCAGCGCTGGGAGGTGGAGCTCGAGGCACCCGTCACCGTCGACCACGTCAACGTGGTGCAGCCCCTGCACGGCCACCGGAACCGCTTCATCACCGAGGTCGAGGTCCGGGTCGACGGCGAGGCCGTCGGCACCTACGCCCTCGACGACCGCTCCCGCACACCGGAGGGCCAGGACCTCGCCTTCGGCGCCCGGCCCGTCTCGCTGCTGCAGCTGATCGTGACCGCCGACAACGTCGGGCCCCTCCCCGACTACGCCGGCTGGAGCCCGGCGGGCTTCGCCGCGGTGCGCCTCGGCGACGTGCGCGTCGAGGAGGTCGTGCGCCTCCCGCTCGACCTGCTCACCCGGGCCGCCCACGCCCGGGAGTCACGAGAGGGCACGCTGGCCCGCCGGGCCCCACTCGACATCGTGCTCGGCCGGTGGCGGGCCAACCCGCTGGAGACCGAGCGCCGCGACCCCGAGCCGGCCCTGGCCCGGACCTTCCGCTTGCCCGTCCCCCGAACCTTCACGCTCGCCGGCCACGCCCGGCTGGCGGCGGACGCGCCCGACCACGTCCTCGAGGAGGTGCTCGGGGCCACCGGGCCGGTGGCGCGGTCGTCGAGCCGGCTGCCCGGCCTGCCCCGCGCACGGGCCGCGGCCGTGCTCGACGGCGACCCGTCCACCGCCTGGATCGCGGCCTTCGGCGAGCAGATCGGCCAGTGGCTCGAGGTGCACTCGCCCGAGGCGCTGGCCGTCGAGCGCGTCGAGGTCGACGTGGTGGCCGATGGCCGCCATTCCGTGCCCACGGCCCTGCTCGTGGTCGTCGACGGCGAGGTGGTGGCCCGGGCCGAGCTGCCCCCGGTCCGCGACGGCAGCGAGGAGGGCGCCACGACGACGGTGACGGTCGATGTCGGCGGGGCCGTGGGCCGATCGATCCGCCTCGTCGTCGACGACGTGCGGCCCGTGCACGGCAGTGACTCGTTCAGCCACGACCCCCGCGAGCTGCCGGTCGCGATCGCCGGCGTTCGCATCCCCGGCCTTCCGCCGGCGACGCCCGGCCCGGAGACGGGCGACGGGGCCAGCGACCCTGGATCGGCGGCCCTGCCGGCGCCGTGCCGGGCCGACCTCCTGCGGCTCGGCGACCGGCCCGTCCACGTGCGCGTGGCGGGGACCGTGGCCGACGCCCTCGCCCGCCGGCCCCTGACGGTCGAGCTGTGCGGGCCCGACGCCCGCGGGCTGGTCCTGCCCGCGGGCGACCACGACCTGTTCGCCGCGCCGGGCGCCGACACCGGCGTCGACCTCGACCGGCTCGTGCTCTCCTCGCCGGGAGCGCAGGAGCCGCGGCGCGCCCCGCCGCCGGCCCTCGCGGTCACGGGCGAGGGCCGGACCGCCGCCGACGTCCGCCTGACGGGCATCGACGGTCCGTTCTGGCTGGTGCTCGCGCAGAGCCACAACCCCGGCTGGCGGGCCCGCGTCGATGGGCTCGGCGACCTCGGCGACCCGGTCATCGTCGACGGGTACGCCAACGGCTGGCTGATCGACCCCGGGGACCGCACCGAGCTCGCCGTCGCCCTCCGCTGGACCCCCCAGCGCATGGTGTGGGCCGCGCTCGCCCTGTCCGCCGTCGCCTTCCTCGCCAGCCTGCTCATCGCCCTCAGCCCGTGGCTCCCGCCCCTCGCTCGAGGCGACCGGCGCGCACGCCGCCGGCCGCCGGCTGCGCCCGCCGGCGACGCCCCCGGGTGGGGCGGCCCCCTCCCGGTGCTCCATGCGCCCTGGGCCCCCGTCGGCGCCCGCCCGCCGGTCGTGCCGGCCGTCCTCGTGGCCCTCGGCGCCGCCGCGCTGGCCGGTGCGATGGTACGGCCGTGGGTGGGGCTCCTGGCCCTCGGCGCCGCCCTGCTCGGCCTGCTGACCGGGCGGGGCCGGGTCCTGCTCGGCGCCGGCGCGGCCGGCGCCATCGCCCTCGCCGGCGCCTACGTCGTGGCCCGCCAGGCCCGCCACGGCTATCCACCCGACTTCGGCTGGCCCGCCCACTTCCACCGCGCCCACCTGCTCGCCTGGGTCGGCCTGGTGCTCCTCGGGGTCCACGCCGGTGTCGACGTGACCCGGGAGCGGCGCCGCCGTCCCCACCACGATCCCCAGGCAGATCCCCAGGGTTGACCCCCTGGTTCCCCACAGGCGGGTGCCCGCATACTCGGCCCATGGGCTACGAGGTGACGACCCGGGACGGCGCAGCCGAGCTGATCGAGGACGCCGACACGTACTGCCAGGAGGGCCCGCTCACCACGTTCTTCGCCACCGACCCCGGCCGGCAGGTGATCGACTCGTGGAGCGTGCGCCTGGCCAGCTACCGCACGGCCGAGATCGTGCGGGTGCGGCGCGTCGAGGGCGGAGCCGGCGGTGGCTGGTCCACCACCCGCCTCGCCGGCTGAGGCCCGCTACACGTAGGCGAACACGAAGAAGATCGCCAGCCACAGCGCCACGATCAGCTGCAGCGGCCGGTCGCGCAGCGCGATCTCGGTGGGCGAGCCGAAGCGCCCCTCGACCATCACCGCCTGCAGGTAGCGGAGCAGGCCGGCGACGACCGGGAACGTGGTCAGGTAGAGGTGCTCCGACCCGAACTGCTCGAGGCTGTAGTCCGACACGGTGAACAGCGCGTAGAAGGCGATGATGGCGGCGGCGAGGGCGCCGAGGCTGACGTCGATGAACCCCTGCGAGTAGCCCGCGAGGGCGCCCCGGCCCGAGCCGTCCTCGACCTCGAGGTCGGCCCGGCGCTTGCCCAGCGCCATGAACAGCGCGAGCAGCCCGGTCGACAGGATGATCCAGGACGTGGGGAACACGCCGATGGCGAGCGATCCCGCCACCACCCGCAGCACGAACCCGCTCCCGATCACGAACACGTCGGCGAGGGGCACGTGCTTCAGCCAGAACGTGTACGCCAGGTTCATCACCAGGTAGCTGAGGATCACGCCCGCGAACGCCAGGCGGTAGCCCACGAACAGCGTGACGGCGGCCGAGCCGGCGAGGGCGACGGTGAGCGTCACGTACGCCTCGCCCGGCCGGAGCTGCCCGGCGGCCAGCGGGCGTGAGGCCTTGTCGGGGTGCTGGCGGTCGTGCTCGCGATCGGCGACGTCGTTCACGATGTACACGGCGCTCGCCACGAGCGAGAAGACGACCACGGCGGCGATCGCCTCCAGCACGGCGTGGGGCTCGAACAGCTGCTGCGAGAAGAACAGCGGCGCGAGCACGAACAGGTTCTTGCTCCACTGCGGCACCCGGATCAGGGCGAGGTGGAGCGAGAGGCGGCCGCGCGCCGGCGGGGTCAGCTCGTCGGGGTCGATCACGGGATCACCACCCCGGCGGCGGCTCGCGCCGGAGGCGCTTCTTCTGGGACTGGCGGCGCTTCTGCTCCAGGCGGCGCTCCACGGCGACCCGGCTGGGGCGCGTGGGCCGGCGAGGACGCTCCCGCCGGAGGGCGCCGGCGAGGCGCTCACGCAGCCGATCGAGCGCGATGGCGCGGTTGCGGGCCTGGGAGCGCTCGTCGGCGGCGACGACCCGCACCACGGGCCCGAGGCGCTCGAGCAGCCGAGCCCGCTGCCGGGGCCCGAGCGAGGGCGACGACGCCACGTCGAAGCGGACCTCGGCCCTGGTGTTGGCGGTGTTGGCGTGCTGGCCGCCGGGCCCGCCCGCCCCGCTGAACCGCCACTCGAGCTCGGCGAGGGGGATGGCGCACGTGCGGCTCACCCGCAGCACCCGCTCGTCGTCGGCGTCCGGCACGGGGCCGACGGTACCGCCCACCGGGCGGGCCGGCGGGTACCGCCTCCACGGGCCGGCGCCTCCCGGCGGGCGGCGTAGGGTCATCCCCATGGAACCGCCCGTGCTGCTCGTCCACGGCTTCGCCTCGTCCTTCGACCAGAACTGGCGCGAGCCCGGCCTGGTCGACCTGCTCGCCGACGCCGGCCGTACCGTCATCGGCGATGACCTCCCCGGCCACGGCCGCGCCGCCAAGCCCCACGACCCCGAGGCCTACGCCGACGTCGACGAGCGGGTGCGAGCGCTGCTCCCCGCCGAGGGCGCCGTCGACGCCGTCGGGTTCTCGATGGGGGCGCGCATCCTGCTGACCCTCGCCGCCGCCGAGCCCCAGCGGTTTCGCCGGATCGTGGCGGGCGGCGTCGGGGCGAACCTGCTGTCCCCCGGCGAGCCCGGCGTGCTGGCCGCCGCCATCGAGCAGGGCGCCGAGGCCGGCCCCGAGGCCCCGGCGGTGCTGCGCCTGTTCACCCGGTTCGCCGCCGACCAGGGCAACGACCCCAAGGCGCTCGCGGCGTTCCTGCGCCGGCCCATGACACAGCTCACGCCCGACGTGCTGGCGAACGTGACCTGCCCCGTCCTCGTGCTCACCGGCGCGCAGGACGAGATCGCCGGCGATCCCGAGCCCCTCGCCGCCGCCCTGCCCGACGGCCGCGTGAAGACGCTCCGGCGCGTCGACCACTTCGCCACGCCCCGCCAGTTCGAGTTCGTCGACGCCGTCCTCGACTTCCTCGACGCCACCCCGGTCTGACTCGCCGGGAGGTCAACAGGCGCGACCGGGCCCTCAGCGGCGGGGCGGGCCGGCGGCGGTGTGCCGGGTGCCGGGCGGGTCGACGGCCCAGCCGGCGGCCTGCTCCCAGCCGTCCTCGTACACGAGCTCGGCCAGGGGGCGGCGCCGAACCGGGCCGTGGCGGCCCTCGGGTACGCCCAGGGGGATGCACCCGCCGATCGCCACGCCGTCGGGGATGCCGAGCAGCGCCCGCAGCTCGGCCTCGACCAGCTGGTGCCACATGGTGAGCACCCCGCCGTAGCCGAGGGCGCGGGCGGCGAGCAGCAGGTTCTGGCACGCCGGGTAGAGCGACGCCCCCTCGGTGGGGTGCGGCTCCCGGTAGCGGACCAGGCAGGCCAGCACGACAACGGGCACCTGCTCGAAGTGATCCACGAAGCGTTGCATCGCCGCCGCCGTGCGGGCCTTGGGCGAGCCGGGCTCGGCGCCCGAACCCTCGTCGTAGCCGTCGGCCCGGCGCTTGGCCGACCACGCGGCCCGGAACGACTCGCCGAGCAGTCGCTTCGCCTCCCGGGCGCGGGGGCCGTCCCGCAGCACCACGAAGCGGAACGGCTGGCGGTTCGAGCCCGACGGCGCCCGGGTCGCGGCGAACAGCACGTCCCGCAGGTCGTCATCCGCCACCGGGTCGGGACGGATCCGGCGGATCGCCCGGGTCGTGGCGAGCAGATCGAGCGCCCCGGCGGCGGCAGGGTGGGCATCGGGGGTGGGCACGGGACCATCCTGGCGCAGACCAGAGCAGAGCAGAGCAGGGCCGAGCCTCGCTCGGAGGCCGCGCGCCCTACGCTGGAGGGGCCATGGCGCGCCTCGCCCCGCTGCTGCTCCTCCTCGTGGGATCGGTGGCGGCCATCACGCTCGTGGTCGTCCAGCGCGTCCGGGCCTGGCGCGAACCGGCGCCCGGCGACGAGCTGCCCCGCTCGACGGCGGCGGTGATGGCGACCTACGGGGTGCTGCTGGTGCTCGCCGTGGTCGCCGCTCTGTTCGTCATCGCCGTCACCGGCTGAGGCTGCACCTGCGGCTCGACCGGCACGCGCTCGTGCATGCTGCACAGGAAGCGCAGCACGCCGATCCACACGGCCACCGCCCCGGCGATGTGCACCCCGACCAGCACCTCGGGCACGCCGGTGAGGTACTGCACGTAGCCGACCGCGGCGTTGGCGACCAGGATCCCCAGCACGATCAGCCCCCGGCGCTGCACCCCGGCCGGGGCGTGCGACGAGCGCAGGAGGAACACCAGCGTCACGGTGAGGGCGACCAGGAGCACGACGGAGATGCCGTGGACGCGGGCCACGTCGGGCAGGTACAGCGGCAGGCGCTCGACGTGCTCGTCGCCGCCGTGGGGGCCCGCCGCGGTGACGATCGTTCCGGTGAACACCACCACCGCGGCCGCGGCGACCACCACCCGGCCGAGCACCAGCTGCTCGCGCTCCACGACGAGCCGGGGCTCGGTGTCGGGCCGGCCCGCCCGCCAGTGCAGCACCGTGGCCGCCCACAGCAGGAGCATCGACATGAGGAAGTGGGCCATCACCACCTCGGCCCGCAGCTCGGTCAGCACGGTGACGCCGCCGAGCACGACCTGCGCGGCGGTGCCGGCGACGAGCGCCCAGCCGAGCAGCACGAAGTCGCGCCGCTTCGGGTCGCGCAGGTGGGCCGCCACGAGCACGGCCAGCACCGTCAGGACCACCGGGCCGCTCATCAGCCGGTTCGTGAACTCGATGACCCCGTGGTAGTGCAGCTCCTGCACCACGAACGACCCCGCCTCGCAGCGCGGCCAGTCCGGGCAACCCAGGCCCGAGCCGGTGAGGCGCGTGGCGGCGCCGGTGCCGATGATCGCCACCTGGAACACGAGAGCGGCCAGCGACAGCCGCGCGAAGGCCCGGGGGGAGACGCGGGGGGCGGTCATGGCGCGCCCATGCTAGAGCGCGATCAACTCCGGGCGGCGAGCCGGGCATCCGGCCAGCAGCCCGGGGCGGCGGTCCCGCCGCCCCGGCGCCGCGTCAGGCGTTGCGGACCGTCAGCCCCCCGTCGACCACGAGCACGGCGCCGGTGATGAACGACGCCGCCGGGAGGGTGAGGCTCACGACGGCGTGGGCGACCTCCTCCGGGTCGCCGTAGCGGCGCAGCGCAACCCGCCGGTGGGCGAAGGTGGCCTTGGCGTCCTCGGGGATGGCGGCCGTCATGCCGGTGCGGATGGGCCCCGGGCACACGGCGTTGACCGTGACCCCCCGCGGGCCGAGCTCGACGGCGAGGCCCCGGGTCAGCCCGATCACACCGTGCTTGCTCGCCGTGTACGGGCTGATCATGGCGGTGGCGCCCAGGCCCTCGGTCGACGCGATGTTCACGACCCGGCCCTCCCCCGCCCGGGCGAGCTGGGGCAGGCACGACCGCACCATCCGGGCGTGGGCGAGCAGGTTCACCGCCATGGTGCGCTCCCACGCCGCCTCGTAGCCGTCCATGTCGATGGGGGCCGGGAGGCTGACACCAGCGTTGTTCACCAGGATGTCCACGGGCCCCAGGCGGCCGGCGACGTCCGCCACCACGGCGGCGATGCGCTCGGGATCGGCGACGTCGAGCGCCCAGCCGGCAGCGGTGCCCCCCGCGGCGGCGATCTCGCCCGCCACCGCGTCGCAGGCCGCCTGGTCGAGGTCGCACACCGCCACCCGCGCGCCCTCCGCAGCCAGCACCCGGGCGGTGGCCCGGCCGATGCCGCTCGCCGCCCCCGTGACGATCGCCACCCGCCCGGCGATCGACCGGCTCAGCGCCGTGAGCGGCTCGGCGGCTGCCGCCGCGGCAGGGCCGGGGGGTGCGGCGGAAGGGTCGCCGGTGGGTCGGGGAGCGTCGGCGGCGGGCACGCCGGCGGACCCTACTGCGGCGCCATCCCCGGCCGCACCGGGCGGCGCCGCATGCGCCACCACAACCCGGCCAGAGCCACGGTGAGCACGGTCAGCCACACCCAGTTCTGAGCGGCGAACTCGACAAGCAGCTCAACGGGCCCGCTGATGGCGCCGCCGAAGCTCCGGATCAGCAGCACGGTGGCCAGCGTGCCCACCACCGTGAGCGTGGCGAAGGTAGCCCAGTGCATCCCGCTGGCACCGGCGAGGACGCAGACCACACCGCCGGGGAACAGCGCGACGATCGGGATCCCCCACGTGCGAAACCCCCGCTGCACCGGCCGCAGCCACCACCCGCCTCCGGCCCGCCGGTCGATCCACGCCACGGCGTCGTCGCCGTACCACCGGCCCAGCAGATACAGGAACGGGTTCTCCAGCGACCGGCGTACGAGCGCCACCAGCACATAGGGCACGGGATCGACGGTGGTCGCCGTCAGCACCAGGTGCCGGGTCGTGGCGTTGAGGGCGAGCAGCACGAGCGGGTGCGAGTGCACCAACGCCGCCACGAGCAGGTTGCCGGCCAGAGCGCTGGCGGCGAGGGCGGCGAGGGGAGCCGTCAGCAGCGCGAGCCGCCGGCGCCGGGTGCCCGTGCCGATCCCGAGACCCTCCTGCACAACCCCATCGTCGCCCACGCGGCCCCGGCGGCGGGGGCGCCGCGGCCGGGGCCGTGGGGCGGTCAGGGGACGGCGGGCCGTCCGCTGAGCGCCGGGCTACGCCGCCCGGCGGATGGGCGTGGGGCGGCCCAGGGACTCGTCCAGCGTGGCCTTGTCGTGGGTGAGGAACCCGAACAGGGCCCGCCAGGGCACGGTCATGCCGGCGACAACGAAGCCGGTGACCCACACGCCGAGGGTAGCGTCACGGATGGCGACGCCGAACCCGGCGAACATGGAGTAGTCGAGGGCCCACACCGCGCCGATGGCGACGACGAAGGTGAGCAGGGACCGGAGCCGCTCGGCCCCGGGGAGGTTGTCCACGGCGAAGTCGACGAGCTTGACCGTCGCCAGCGCCATGAGGGCGAGGATTGCGAAGTGGTACATGTCGGACCTCCTGTCTCGATCCGCCCACTAGTTGGACCCCGCGGCCGTTCACGAGGTCACATGACGATGTCGTGGCGGTCCGCGACCATCCCGTAACCTCCCGCCGTGCCCGCCGCCGACGCTCCGTCCCCGGAGCCGCACGCCGACGAACCGCTGCCCACGTTCCCCGGCGCGCACCGACCCGACCGCACCCGCACCGTCGACGTGGGGGGCCTGCGCCTGGCGGTCCACGAGTGGGGCGACGAGGGGGCCCGTCCGCTCCTGCTCGCGCACGGCGGGTTCGACTTCGCCGGCACCTTCGACGTGTTCGCCCCCCTGCTCGCCGACGAGGGCTGGCGGGTCGTGTCGTGGGACCAGCGGGGGCACGGCGACTCGCAGCACGCGCCCCTCTACAGCTGGGACGCCGACGTGCGCGACGCCCTTGACGTGCTCGACACCGTCACCCACGACCCCGTGCCCGTGATCGGCCACTCCAAGGGCGGGGGACTCATGCTCCAGCTGGCCGAGTCGGCACCACACCGGGTGAGCCACCTCGTGAACCTCGACGGGCTGCCGTCGCGACGCCGCCACCCCGACGTCGCCGACCGGGAGCGCACGCGGCTGCTCGCCGGCGAGCTGACCGCGTGGCTCGACCACCGCCGCTCGGCGGCCGCCGCCGAGCGCAAGCCGGGGACGCTCGACGAGCTCGCCCGGCGCCGGGCCCGGATGAACCCCCGACTCCCGATCGAGTGGCTCCGCTACCTCGTGCCCATCGGCGCCCGCCGCGACCCCGACGGCTGGCGCTGGAAGATCGACCCGGCGCTGCGGTTCGGCGGGTTCGGGCCCTGGCGCCCCGAGTGGTCGCTCCTGCGCATGCCCGGCCTCGGCGTGCCCATGCTCGGGGTGCTCGGCCTCGAGCCCGAGGACATGGGCTGGGGTACCACCCCCGACGACGTGGTGCCGTTCCTGCCGCCCGGCGCCCGCTTCGTCCCCATGGAGGGCACGGGGCACTTCGTGCACATCGAGCGCCCCCACGAGGTCGCCGAGCTGGTTCTGGAGCTCCTCTCGTGACGGCGCCGCCGGCCGGACCGGAGGTCGGGACCCGCAACCCCGTGGTCCGCCTGCGCCACAACAAGGTGGAGCTCGCCCTCCACGAGCTGCGGGCCGGCGAGGGCCGCCCCCTGCTGCTCCTGCACGGCCTCGGCGAACGGGCCCCCCGCGAGGTGCCGGCGGCGGTCGCCGGCTGGCCCGGACCGGTCCACGCCCTCGACTTCACGGGTCACGGCGAGTCGACCGTGCCAGCCGGCGGCGGGTACACCTGCGAGGTGCTCATGGGGGACGTGGACGCCGCCATCGCCCACCTGGGGCCGGTCACCGTGCTCGGCCGGGGCCTGGGCGCCTACGTGGCGCTCTTGATCGCCGGGGCCCGCCCCGAGCACGTCCGCGGCGCCATCCTCTGCGACGGGCCGGGCCTGGCCGGGGGTGGTCCCGACCCGGGATCGCCGACCGTCGTGCGGCTGGACCGCACCGTCCCGACCCCGCCCGACCCCTTCGCCCTGCTCGAGCTCGCCCGGGACGTGCGCCCCCCCGACTACGCCACGAGCTTCGCCCGGCAGGCCACACACCTCTCCGGGCTCACGACGCCGATCAGCGTCTGCGCCCTCGGTCGCCCGGCCTGGCTCGAGGCGGTGGTGGGCGAGCCCGGCGTGGAGACCGCCGATCTGGAGCAGGCCCTAGGCCTCCACGCGTCGAACTAGTGGATGATCCCGTCTCCGGGTAGGCGGGCGGCGGAGCGGGGCAGACTGGCCAAGACGGTCCGTCCACCGGCGGGCCGGCGAGCCCGAGGAGCCGACGATCACGACCGATCCCCACCACGCCGAGGCGGCGGGCGCCGACGAGGCCCCGGTCGACGATCCCATCGGCGCGGCCTCGGCCGGGCTCCTCGCCGCCGGTGTCGTCGGGATGGAGCGACTGCGCGTCCTGCGCATCCTCGGGCTGATCGTCGACCACACCAGCGGCGACGAGCAGCTGCGGATGGGCCCCGACACGCTCGCCGGCGAGTTCGGGCTCGACCCCGCCGCCACCCGGGACGCCTACGAGCGTCTCGAGGGCGTGGGCGCGCTCCGGCCGACCGGCGACGGCTGGTCGGTCCCCGGTGCGCGCCATCTGCACGGCCAGGGCCTCCGGCCCGCCGACGCCCTCGACGCCATCGCCGCCGTCCTCGCCGGCACCGAGACCCCCACCGCCGCCGTCCTCGCCGGCACCGAGACCCCCACCGCACCCGACGCACCGGCGCCGGCGGCTACGGGACCGAGCCCCGAGCGGGTCCCGACCCTCGCCACCCTGCCCACCCCCGTCGAACCCACCGACCGTCCGGTCGGCTCCTCGGTGCTCGTGGCCGCGGCGCTGGTCGTCGTCGTGGGGCTCGCCGCCCTGCTGTTCGGCAGCGGGCGGGCCACCGCGCCCGTCGAGGTGGCCACGGGACCGACCGCCCCCGTCACCGCCCCGAGCCCGGGACCCGGCCCCGTGCTCGACGATCTCGATCGCCTCGGTGGCCTCGTGACCCGACACGCCCGCCGCACCCCGCCGCTGCCCCGCGCCGGCTCGACGGCTGGCACCGGCACCACGACGACGACCGCCGGCCGGTCCCCGTCGCCGGGCACGACGACCCCCGGACCCGCCGCCGCCGAGCCCACCTCGCCGGTGCCCGGCCCGCTCGGCGCCGACCCGCCCGGCGAGCTGGCCTGCCCCGTACCGCCGCCCACCGTCACGATCACGACCACCGCCGCCGTGTCCCAGCTCGACTTCGCCGGGTGGGTGCTCATCGTGCGCGGCGTCGTCGAGGGCCACCCCGACCATGACGCCGTGATCGAGGAGATCCTCGCCCACGTCGTCATCGACGGCACCGAGGTGACCGACGACGCCCTGGACGAGCCCGTGCGCCTGGCCGCCGGCGACCGGCTGGAGTGGCAGGCCGAGCTCTCGGTGCCGACCGGGTCCGCCCCGCCCCACCCCCGGGCCGCCCTGGGCGGGTGGCGCTGGGCCGACCCGGCCCACGGCGCCTGCCCCTGATCCGTCACCCGTCGACGACGCCGCCCTGTGGGTGAGGTTGTGGGTGACGGGCCCGCGGTTGGGGATCTCGCGGGCATCCTGGGGACGGGGCTGGGGATCTCGCGCGCACCCCTTGACGCCGTCCGCCCGGTCGCGCATCGTCTGGGTACCGGACGAGCCGAGCTCGCCGGGCAGGGAGGCCAGGGACGGCCGGGACCGGGGTGCGAGCCCCGGGAGCGGACCGCCCGACGGTCGACGTGCCCGGGACTCCTCGCCCGCACAGGGCCGGCGCCCGCTGGTGGCCCCCGACAGGGGGGCCATGCGGGGGCGTCGGACCGCCAGCACCGCCCCGGACGGGCGCCGGCACCGGCGGCCGCCCGGGGCCGCTGCGCGGCCCGGGTTCGGGCAGGGCGCCCACCGGCCTCTCGGCGCCGCGAGCGGCGGCCCGCCGGGCGACCTACCGGCAGTCGCCCGGACCGTACCGCTCGGCCAGCGCGCGCGACGTGGCGGCGGTGAACAGCGCGGGGGTGCCGCCGGTGTGGAGGAACACGACCCGGTCGTGGCGGCCGATGCGGCCCGTCCGCCGGGCGGTCACGAGCCCGGCCAGCGCCTTGCCCGTGTACACGGGATCGAGGACGAGCCCCTCCGTGCGCGCCGCAAGCTCGATCGCCGCCCAGGTCTCCTCGGTGGGCACGGCGTAGTCGGGCCCGGCGTGGTCGTGGTCGACGGTGACGTCGCCGGCCGGTTCCGGCCGCCCGGCCAGCGCCGCCGTCTTCGCGGCCGTGGCCGGCACGTAGTCGTCGAGGTCGCCCCGGGCGCCGACGTCGACCCCGAGGACCATCCCCGCATCACCGAGCCCGGCGACCAACCCGGCGTGGGTGCCACCGGAGCCGTCGGCCGTGACCACGAGCGCCACGTCCGGCACCTGGGCCCGGAGCTCGTCGGCCGCGTCCACGTACCCCAGCGCGCCGACGGGCGTGGCGCCGCCGATCGGCATCGGGTACGGCGTGCGCCCCTCGGCCCGGAGCCGCTCGCACGTGGCGGCGATGGCCTCCTCGGTGCCCGAGTAGCCCACCGGGCCGGCCCACACGATCTCGGGGCCGAGCAGCAGGTCGAGGATCACGTTGCCGCTCGGCAGGTCGGGCGTCCCGCTCGACAGCACGATCGTGCACGCCAGGCCGAGCCGGTTGGCCGCCGCCGCCGTCATCCGCACGTGGTTGCTCTGCCGGCCGCCGCCCGTCACGAGCGTGTCGCACCCCTGGGCGAGGGCGTCGGCGCACAGGTGCTCGAGCTTGCGGGCCTTGTTGCCACCCCCGGCCAGGCCGGTCATGTCGTCGCGCTTCACCAGCAGGGCGCCCTCGGCCATGTCGAGGGCGGCGGCCAGGCGGTCCATCGCCTCGACCGGGGTCGGCACGTGGGCCAGGCCGAGGCCCCGCCGTGTCACCCCCCGTCCGCCGGCTGGAAGTCCAGCGCCGCGGAGTTCATGCAGTAGCGCAGGCCGGTGGGGGCCGGGCCGTCGGGGAACACGTGGCCGAGGTGGGCGTCGCAGGCCGCGCAGCGCACCTCGGTGCGGATCATCCCGTAGCTGGTGTCGGTCACGGTCCGCACCCGCTCGTCGGAGACCGGCTCCCAGAACGACGGCCAGCCCGTGCCCGAGTCGAACTTGGTGCCGCTCTCGAACAGCAGGGCGCCGCAGCACACGCACCGGTAGGTGCCGTCGTCCTTGCGGTCCCAGTGCTCGCCGGTGAAGGCCGGCTCGGTGCCGCCCTTGCGGGTGACCTCGTACTGCTGGGGCGTCAGCCGCTCCCGGTACTCGGCGTCGCGGCTGTCGTCGATCGGGGTCGTCGCCATGCCTCCATTCCAGCGGATCTCAGAGCAGCCGTCGATCGGCGACCCACCGGGTCAGCTCGTGGCGGTTCGACAGCTGCAGCTTGCGCAGCACCGCCGAGACGTGCGTCTCGACGGTCTTGACGGAGATCTCGAGGCGCCGCCCGTTCTCTCGGTACGTGTAGCCCCGGGCGAGGTGACGCAGCACCTCCCGCTCCCGGGCGGTCAGCTGGTCGAGCTCGGGGTCTGCGAGCGGCACCGGCACGCCGGCGAAGGCGTCGAGCACGAACCCGGCGAGGCGCGGCGAGAACACGGCGTCGCCGTCGGCGACCCGCCTGACGGCGTCGACCAGCTCGGGGCCGGAGATCGACTTCGTGACGTAGCCTCGGGCACCAGCGCGGATGAGGGCGATGACGTCCTCGGCCGCGTCCGACACCGACAGGGCGAGGAACCGGACGTCTGGATCGGCCCGCCCGACCGCGTGGAGCACGGCGAGGCCGCCGCCCCCGGGCAGGTGCACGTCGAGCAGGACCACGTCCGGACGCCGCTCCAGGATCATCTCGATGGCGGGATCGACCTCGGACGCCTCGCCCACGACGTCGACGGCGTGGCCGATCTCGGTGCGCACCCCCGACCGGAACAGGTCGTGGTCGTCCACGAGGAACACCCGCACCGGCGGGCGCTCCCCGCTCGCCGGCCCATCGGCGCTCACGCGCCGCCTCCGGGCAGCCAGAGCTCGATCTCGGTGCCCTCGCCGGGTGCGGAGCGGACCACGGCCCGGCCGCCCAGACGGGCCATGCGACCCTCGACGGAGTCGGCGAGGCCCCGCCGGCCGGCGGGCACCACGGCGGGGTCGAACCCGACGCCCCGGTCCCGGACGAACACCGACACGGCGTCGTGCTCCACCTCGGCGAACAGGGCGATGCTGGGCTCGCCCGAGAACTTGGCGGCGTTCACCATGGCCTCCCGAGCGGCCAGCACCAGGGCGTGGGCGGCCTCGTCGCCGGGGCGGTCGCCGACGACGACCACCTCCACCGTGACCCCGTAGTCGTCCTCCACCTCGGCGGCGGCGGCCTCGAGCAGGGCCCGGAGTCTCTCGGTTCCTCCCGCCGTCGCGGCGCCGGCACGCTCCCCGTACAGCCAGGACCGCAGCTCGCGCTCCTGGCGGCGGGCGAGCCGGGCCGCGGTGGCGGGATCGTCCGTCCGCTGGATCAGGGCGAGGGTCTGCAGCACCGAGTCGTGCACGTGGGCGGCCAGCTCGGCCCGCTCCTCGGTGCGGATCCGCTCCCGCCGCTCCTCGCCGAGCTGGCGGGCGAGGCGCATCGCCCACGGTCCGAAGATCAGCGCCATGCCGGCGGCGGCCACGCCGGCGGCCAGCACGACCTCGGTCGCCGCGGCCAGGTCGAGGTTGGCGGCGAGGAAGGCCCCGATCCCGCCGGCGACGAGCAGCACGCCGACGGCCACTCGCAGTCCCGCCTGCCGGCCCGCCAGGGCGAGCGGGCGCGGCGGCCCCGGGGCGCCGCCCCTGCCCGAGGCGGCCAGGTCCTGCTGCTGCTCGCGCCAGAGCAGGGCGAGGCCGGCCGCCGCCAGGGCTACGGGCCACACGAGGGCGTCGGCGAACCACAGCCCGAGCTCGCGCACGAGGAGCAGGCCGCCGGCGACCAGCAACCCCAAAGCGACCAGGTGCCCGGCGTCGGCGGGGCGCCGGACCGCCGCCGCGGCGATCGACGCGGAGGCGTCCCGGCGGGGCACCATCAGCCACGCCAGCAGGTACAGCACCACGCCCGAGCCCCC
Source organism: Actinomycetota bacterium (assembly GCA_004366205.1). Taxonomy (GTDB): domain Bacteria; phylum Actinomycetota; class Acidimicrobiia; order Acidimicrobiales; family CADCSY01; genus SIRW01. The sequence goes on from SIRW01000056.1 coordinate 41,978, forward strand.
GGCAAGGGCCAGCACGACGAAGGCCACCCGCACCGCCACCACGTCGATGCCGAACCGCTCGGCGAGTCCGGCGGCGACACCGGCGACGACCCGGTCCTCGACACTGCGGGTCAGCCGCGGCGGCAGGGACGCAGGGCGCGGCGGACCCGGGGTCGGCTGGTGCGTGGAGAACGCGCTCACCACCTTCGAGCCTGCCAGACGGGCTCGGCGCCGGCTCGCCGGTAGGGCCCTGGCCGCCATCCTGACCGCCCTGGGCGCCGTCTCAGGGGGATCCCCGATACCCGACGGTGCGCGCCAGGCGCACGATGGCGGCATGAGCACGACCGACGAGCCCGCGCCGGCGCGCCTCACCCGCACCCCGGACGACAAGGTCGTCGCCGGCGTCGCCGGCGGCCTGGGCCGGTACTTCGGTCTCGACCCCGTGATCTTCCGGATCGCCTTCGTGGCCCTGGCCCTGCTGGGCGGCGGGACCGGGATCCTGCTGTACGTCATCGGCTGGATCGCCATGCCCGAGGGCCAGCCCGGCGCACCCCCGGCATCCCGCGCGGGCAGGGATGGGAGCACGGTCGCGGTCGCCGTCGTCCTCCTCGTCGTCGGCGGCCTGCTGCTCCTCGAGCGGCTGGCCCGCATGGGGGACCCGTGGGGCCCGGCACGCGGCTTCTGGCCCGGCTTCGGGCTCCCGTTGCTCCCGCTCGCCCTGATCGGCCTCGGTGTCTGGGTGCTCGTCTCCCAACGCCAGGACGGTGGTGCCGGTGGCGACGCCCCGCCCCCGGACCGCGCCAGCGGGACGACTCCCTTCGCCGGGAGCGCCCCCGCCACAGCCACGAGCACCCCCGCCCCACCTCCGCCTGCACCGGCGCCCGCACCGGCGCCCGCACCCCCGCCTGCCCCGCCGCCTGTGCGCGCCCCGCGCTCCCCGCTCGGGCCGACCGTGCTGAGCGTCCTGCTCATCGTCGGCGGCGGCGCGGCGCTGCTCGACGTCTCGGGCGCGGTGGAGGTGTCCCTCGTCGGCTTCCTGGCGGTCGCCTTGATCCTCACCGGCGCGGGCCTTGTCGTGGGCGCCTGGTGGGGTCGGGCCCGGGGGTTGGTCGCCCTGGGCATCGTGCTCACGCTGCTCCTCGGGTTCGCCCGGGTCGTCGACGTCAACGTCGCCGGCGGCATCGGCGAGCGGGTCGCGCGGCCCGCCACCCCGGGCGAGGTCGACGACCGGTACCGGCTGGGCATGGGCAGCCTCACCCTCGACCTGCGCGACCTGGACGCCGGCCGCATCGCCCCCGTCGAGGCCCGCGTGGGCATCGGCGAGCTCGTCGTCGTCCTGCCTTTCGACGCACCCGTCGTGGTCACGGCCCGCTCCGGCATCGGTGAGGTCGACCTGTTCGGCCACTCCGAAGGTGGCGTCGGCGTCGAGCGGCGGGTGGCCGACGCCGGGGCCGGCCGCGACCCCGACGACGTGGAGCCAGGGGACGAGCTGGAGATCGACGCCCAGGTGGGCATCGGACGGATCGAGGTGCGCCGTGGATAGGCACGACCTGGACGCGACGTCGCTCATCGCGGGGATGCTCTTCATCGCCATCGGCGCGCTGTTCCTGCTCGACCGGATCGACGCGCTCGCCCTCGACGTGCGCTGGATCTGGCCCCTGCTCCTGATCGGCCTCGGCATCGCCGGGCTGGCGTCGTCCCGGCCGTGGCAGGCGCCCCCCGACGACGGCGAGGGGCCATCCCCCAGCGGCACCTGAGGAAGTCGGGCTCCGTCCGGCCCGCCCGCCAGGGCACCCACGCCGGGCTCCGTCGGGAAGAACTCTCCGCAATGCTCAGGGGTCGCCGGCACCGAACCGGGAGCGAGCGCCCGACCTCCGCGCCCGCCTCAGCCCCTGCTCTGCCTGAGAATCCGTGAGAATTCTTCCCGACGCGGCGAGACCGGACCGTCCCGATGCCTCTTCGCCACCGGTGGTCAGTCCCAGCCGAGGAGGTTGCGGGCGATGTGGGTGACCTGGATCTCGTCGGTGCCCGCGTAGATCTGGAGCACCTTGGCGTCCCGGGCGAGCTGCTCGACCTGGTACTCGGCCATGTAGCCGTTTCCACCGAACAGCTGCACCGCCTCCAGCGCCACCTCCATCGCCGCCTGGGCGCTGTAGAGCTTGCAGGCCGACGCCTCGGCCAGGCTCATGGACTTGCCGTCCCGGGCCATCGCCATCTGGCGGAACACCAGGTTCTGGATGTTCAGGCGGGCGACCTCCATCTTGGCCAGCTTCAGCTGGATGAGCTGGAACTCGCCGATGGGCCGGCCGAACTGCACCCGCTCCCGCGCGTAGTCCACCGACAGCTCGAGGCACTGCTCGACGATCCCGAGGGCCATGGCGGCGACACCGGTCCGCTCCATCGAGAACGTCGCCTTCGCACCCTCCCGCGACGAGCCCGCATCCTCGGTCTCGCCGAGCAGGCGGTCCCTGCCGGCCCGCACGTCGTCGAGGAACAGCTGGCCCGTGGGTGAGGAGTGCAGGCCCATCTTCCGCAGCGGCGGCGACTGCTCGAGCCCGGGCATGCCCCGGTCGAGGACGAAGGTGAGCACCTTGCGGTCCTTGGGGTCGTTGCCCTCGTCGAGCTTGCAGATGAACACGATGGTGTCGGCGTGGGGGCCGTTCGTGATGAACGTCTTCGACCCGTTCAGCACGTACTCGTCGCCGTCGCGCCGGGCGGTCGACCGCATGCTGCCGAAGGCGTCCGAGCCCGAGTCGGGCTCGGTGATCGCCCACGCCCCGATCTTGTCGAGCGTGAGCAGGTCGCGGGCCCAGCGCTCCTTCTGGGCGATCGTGCCTTTCGACATGATCGCCGAGGCCGTCAGCCCGACCGAGACGCCCATGGCGGTGACCATGCCCGGGCAGTAGCGGCACAGCTCGATGATCGGGATCATCATCATGCCGCCGTCGCCACCCGGCCCGGCGCCGCCCTCGCGCTCGGGGACCTCCTCGCCGGCCGCCTGCGCCTTCTCCCGCTGGATGCGGGCGTCGAACTGGGCGGCGGCCATGGCGTCGAGGCCGAACGTGCGATACAGCTTCCGCAGCACGTCGTAGGGAGGGGTGTCGCCGTGCTCGAGCTCCTCGAGGTTGGGCTTGACCTCCTTCTCGACGAACTGCCGGATGGCGTCGCGCACCATCAGGTGCTCGTCACTCCACTCGTACATGGGCGGTCCTCCGAAGCGGTCGGTTCCGGGCATGCTAGGTGCCCGTGCGCCGACCCCCCGCTGCCGTCCTCGCCGTGCTCGCCGCCGCCCTCGGCCTGGTCGCCGCCGCCTGTGCCGGTGAGGGGACCGGACCCGACCTGGCGCGCGGCACGACGACCACAACCTCGCCGGCCGCGCCGCCGACCACGGCGCCGGACGCCGAGGAGCCGCCACCACCGCCCGTCACCGAGCCCCCGCCCCTCCCCCCGCCCCGGGTCCGGCTGCCCCGGCCGTTCACCGGCGTGTGGGTGCACCTGTTCGACGACAGCCTGAAGACCCCCGCCGGCCTCGAGCAGGTGCTCGACGACGCCGCTGCTGCCGGGCTCGACGCCGTGTTCGTGCAGGTGGCGCGCCGCCACGACGCCTACTACACCTCGCAGCACCTGCCCCCCACGTCGGATCCGGGGCTGGCGCCGGGCTTCGACGTGCTGGCCGCGGCGGTCGAGGGGGGTCGGGCGCGGGGCCTGCAGATCCACGCCTGGTTCAACGTCGCCACGGCGTGGCACCACACCTACGCCAACCTGGAGCTGCCGCCGGGGCACGTCACCCGGGAGCACGGGCCCGGCAGCGCCGACCCGTGGATGACCGTGTCCCACGACGGCACCCAGAGCCGCGAGTACTTCGACATCGGCCTGCTGGAGCTGCACGACCACGTCGCCGCCGTCGTCACCGACATCGCCCGCTACGAGGTCGACGGGGTGCACCTCGACTACCTCCGCTACGACGGCGCCGAGTGGGGCTACCACCCGCGGGCGCTGCAGCGCTTCGCCGCCGAGACCGGCTTCGAGGGCGTCCCCGGGCCGAACGACCCCACGTGGTCGGCGTGGCGCCGGGCCCAGGGCCGGGCGATCGTGGCGCGGGCGCAAGCCGCGCTCGCCGCCGCCCGGCCCGAGGCGCTGCTGAGCGCCGCCGTCATCGCCCTCGGCGACGGTCCGGCGGCCACGGGTGGCTTCGCCGGCACGCGGGCGTACCGGGACCTCCAGCAGGACTGGGCCGGGTGGGTCGCCGGCGGGCTGATCGACCTCGTCGTGCTGATGGCCTACCAGCGCGAAGCGGTGCCCGCCCAGGCCAAGGCGTTCCGGGACTGGGTCGCCTACGCCGCCGAGCTCGACGGCGCCCACGCCGACGCCCACGTCGCCGTCGGCGTCGGCGCCTGGCTGAACGCCGTGCCCGCCGGCCTCGCCCAGGCCCGGGAGGCGCTGGCCCACACCGCCGGCGCGGTGCTGTTCTCGTACCAGCAGGACAGCGCGGATGCCCCACGCGGCGCGCTCCTCCAAGCGCTTCGCCACGGCTGACCGGCGGTTGACCGGCCTCAGCCGGCGGATGCCAGGGGTCGTCGCGACGCCCGGGCCGCGGCGATCCCCGTCACCACCAGGGCCACCGCCGCGACCGAAACGGCGACCGGCGGGCTCGCATCGCCGGCGCCGCCCGCACCCCCGAGCGCCAGCTCGTGACCCCCGCGGGCGGGATCGAACCGGTGCGGGTCCCGCAGGCCGGGGGGCGCCTCGCCGGTCCCGAGGGCGCGAGCCTGGTCGATGCGGGTGCCAGCCGGAGGGTGGAGCTCGGGGAGCGCCCGACCGAGCCGCTGCGCCACATCTCCCGGCGGTGCGGAAGCGGCGGCGGGCGCCAGCTCACCGGGGACCGGACCCGCGGCGGCGGGCTCGGTGCGGCGCGCACCGCGCTCCTCGCCCGGATGCCCGGGCGGCGCCGGCGGCGCCTCCTCGACGCCCCGTGCGGGCGGCGGGGCGGGCGCCGCCGGTGCCGGCGGGGGGCCGGGGATGTGGCGGAACGAGGTGGGGCCCGTGGTGGGGGCCGAGACCCAGGCCCGGCCCTGGGCGAACGTGACCCGGTCGATGCGCAGCGAGCGGGCGCCCTCGGGGTAGCCGACCTGCCCCGCGGTCCAGGCGTGGTAGGCCATCCACGTGCCGCCGTCGGGGTCGGTGAAGAGCTCCACGCCGCCCGGGCCGGCGGCGCCGTTGGCCGAGGCGAAGAGGGGTCCGTCACCCACCCGCCGGCACGGTCCGGTCGGCGCGTCGCACACGGCGTGGCCGACCGCGTAGTCGGCGGACCGCCACCGGTTCGCCGAGTAGAAGAGGAAGTAGCGCCCGTCGGCGGCGATCATCGCCGGGTTCTCGATGATGGGCTCCTCCCAGGCCTGCTCGGTGGCCAGCAGCTCGTGCTTCGGGCCCACGAGCGACCGGCCGTCGGGAGCGAGCTGCTGGATCCAGATGCGGGTGGGTTCGCGGTGCTCGATGCCCTCGCTCTTGAAGAGCAGCCACGGCGTGCCCGCGGGGTCCACGAAGGGGCTTGGGTCGATCGTGCCTCGGCGATCGCGCTGGCAGACCAGCGGCTCCCGGGACCGGTCGATGAACGGGCCCTGGGGGCCGTGGACGCTCACGGCGGCCGAGACGCAGAACAGCCCGCTCGCCCGTTCGGCCACCGCGTAGTACAGGACGTGGGCGCCCGGACGGGCCAGCACCGAGGGCGCCCACACCCACGGCCCGGCGGCCCAGTCGGGGAGGAACGGAAGCGCCGTGCCCAGGTCGCGCCACGAGACGAGGTCGTCGGACCGCAGGATCTGGATGTTGGCCAGACCCCGGTGGGTGCCGTACGCGTAGTAGGTCGAGCCCGCCCGAAGCACGAACGGGTCGGGGAAGTCAGGCTCGTGCACGGGGTTGCGGTACTCCGACGGCCCGCCGACGGGCCCGATGGCGCCCACCGGCGCCGGCTCCAGCGCCACCAGCCCAGCCGTGGCGACGACGGCGGCGACGGCCGTCCCGAGCAGCACCACCCCCACCGAGGTGCCCTGGATCCGCCGAAGGGCCATCGGGTTCATCTGTTCCCCCTTCGCCGTGCGGGTAGCCGGCTCCTGCTCACCGGCCGTAGCGTTGGGGCCATGCCCGCCACCACCTCGCCCTGCGGCCGGCCGGGCCGGCGCCTGCTGCTCGCCGCGCTCGCGCCGCTGCTGGCCATCGCCCTCGGGGCCTGCGGCGGCGACGACGCCGCCGGCGACGAGGTCGACCCCGACCGCACGACCACCACCGCACCGGCGCCGGCGACCACGACCACCACGAGGGCCCCCGCCACCACGACCACCACGGCCTTCGCGGGCCAGACGACGCCGGCGTCGGTCCCGCCGGGCTC
>SIRW01000057.1 GCA_004366205.1 Actinomycetota bacterium
GGTGCTCGACGAGCACTTCTCGACGATGGGCGTGTGGATCGCCGGGATGCTCGTGCGCCTGGGCGACCTGCAGCTCGCCTACCTGCCTGCCGACCCCGACCTCGACGACTGACTCCTCCGGCACGGCTGTGCCGGCCCGGGACGGTCCTGCCCTCGAGCCCGGCGGTGCGTCGTGCCGGCGCCCGCCAGGTGGACGGGGCGGGACGCGGCGCAGCCCCGGACCGGGGCCCGGGGCTGCGACCTGCTGCTGACCCAGACGGCGGTCAGACCCGGGAGCGGGCGGGGCGCCGCCGGGCGTGGAGCTGCGACTCGGCGGTGAGCATCGTGCCGCCGGCCAGGAGGACGACGCCGGCCAGCACCATCAGGGCCGAGAGGGCGCTGCCGGTGACGGGTAGCTGCCGGCGCTCCTCGACGCCCAGCACCTGCGGGGCGACCTCGGTGGCGGGCTGCGGCGCCGTGATCGACCCGGGTAGGACCTGCGGTGCCACCTCGGGCCCGGCCTCCGGCGCCGTGATCGACCCGGGCAGGACCTGCGGGGCCATGGCGAGGGGCGTGACGTCGGAACCGGTGACGAGGGGCTGCTCGCGCTCGTCACGGACCTGCCGCTCGTCACGGACCTCGGGCCGCTCCGCCACCCCGCCCTCGTCGCGGCAGTCGAGCCAGAAGACCTTGTGCTTGCGGTTGCCGGGGGCCTGGGGCCCGTCGTCCCACGTGAGCGTCAGCTTCACGTGGTAGCCGTGCTGGGGGTGCGGCTCGACACCGTCGAGGGCGGAACCGAAGAGGGCAACGAGGTTGAACGCCTCGTAGCCGGAGTGGACCAGCCCGTCGCCGGGCTCGGCGACGGTCAGGCCGCTGATCGACCGGGTGACGGAAGGACCGGCGGTGGGCGGGTGCAGGGTGAACTCGAGGCTCGCGCCCGTGGACGGGGCGTTGTAGACGTGCACCTCGAAGTCACAACCCGGATGCGGGCGGTTCGCGGGCGGGAACGCGTCCTCGCCGGGGGTCTTGATCTTCACGGTGCCGCGGTTGCCGGTCGCAGCGTTGCCGTCGCCGTTGCCGTTGCCCTCCTGGGCCTGGGTGGCGCGGTCACGGCCGTGGGACCCGGGGTCGTCGGGCCTGCCCTGCGCCGTGGCCTCGCCGTCGCGGCCGCCGCTGGTGCCGTCGGTCCCGGTGCCGCCGCCGGCCGAGGCGGCTCGGCCGTCCTGGCGGTGCTCGGCCGCCGGGGTGGTGCCGCTGGTGCCGGGCGCGTCGCCCTCGGGCGTGGCGCCCACGCCGGGCGCCACGAGCGCCAGCGCCAAGCTGGTCGCGCCGAGCAGGCTCGTGAACACGCCTACGCGCGTGCGGGTGCTGTGGTGCACGTTCTGTCCTCCGTCATCCGCCGTCTGGGTGTCAGGTCACCCTCTGTGACTAGTCACAGCGGGCTAGCCCCGGTGTTCCCCGACTTCCGCTTCGCTACGCGCGATTCCTGTTACGGTTCCGTTACAGAACGCGCGCGAACACCCGACTCCTGCCGATACAGGCGTCCCGGACGGTGACTCAGCGCGCGAGCAGCGGGCCGGCCAGCTCGGCCAAGTTCCGGGCGGGGCGGGCGCCCAGGTGGCTCAGCACCTCGGCAGCGGCGAGGGCGCCGAGCTCGCCGCACACGGGGAGCGGCATACCCCGGACCAGCCCGACGAGGAACCCGGCGGCGTACAGATCGCCTGCTCCGGTCGCGTCCACGACCGTGGTGGGCGCCGCCCGCACCTCGTGCACCTCACCCCCGCACGCCACGACCGACCCGGCGGCGCTGCAGGTGACGACGGCGACCCGGCACCGCTCGGCTGCCGCCCGCACGATGCCGTCGAGGTCGCCGGGACCGAAGAGGGCCTGCGCCTCCCGCTCGTTCGCGAACAGCACGTCCACCTCGCCGGCCTCGAGCAAGGCGCTGAAGGCCGGGCGGTGCCGCTTGACCAGGTGGGCGTCGGACAGGCTGAAGGCGACCGTCCGGCCGGCCGCCCGGGCCCGGTCGATGGCGACGCGCACGGTTGCCCGCGCCGAGGGCGGGTCCCACAGGAAGCCCTCCACGAACGTGACGGCCGCCCCCTCCACGAGCCCGGCGGGCAGGTCGTCGGGGGTGAGCTCGACGGCGGCGCCGAGGAACGTGCTCATCGTGCGCTCGGCGTCGGGCGTGACCACCACGAGGCACCGACCCGTCGGCGCCCCGGCGCGCGCGGGCGGCAGCGGGAAGTCGACGCCGGCGGCGCGGATGTCGTGGGTGAACACCTCGCCGAGCTGATCGTCGCGGACACGGCCCGCGAAGGCCGCCCGGCCTCCCAGCGAGGCGACGCCGGCGGCCGTGTTCGCCGCCGCGCCGCCCGACACCTCCACGCCCGGGCCCATGGCGTCGTAGAGCCGGTGGGCGTCGTCCTCGCCGATCAGGGCCATCGATCCCTTCTCGAGCCCGTGGCGGTCGAGGAAGCCGTCGTCGGCGTGGGTCAGCACGTCGACGAGCGCGTGGCCGATGGCCAGCACGTCGTGGGTGGCGGGGGACGCCTCGGGGGGAGCCACGGCCCGAGACGGTAGCCGCCCACGGCACTACGCTCGCCAGGTCCCGGAACCGGCGGAAGGACGGACCCCGTGGCCGACGCCCAGCCTGCCCCTGTCGACGAGTCGACCTACCGACTGCCGCGCACGGTCGTGCCCCGGCGCTACGAGCTCACGATCGAGCCCGACCTCGACGCCGCCACGTTCACAGGGCGGGAGGCCGTCGAGATCGAGCTCACCGAGGCGGTCGACGAGATCGTGCTGAACGCCGCCGAGCTCGAGATCGACGACGCCTGGCTCGAGGCGGAGGGCGGACGCACCGACCTGGACGTGCACCTCGACCCCGACACCGAGCGCCTCCACCTGGGCCTGCCCGGGCCCGCCGGTCCGGGCGAGGCCGTGCTCCACGTGTCGTTCCGGGGGGTGCTCAACGACCAGCTGCGGGGCTTCTACCGCAGCACGTTCGTCGACGGCGACGGGAGCACCCGGGTGATCGGCACCACCCAGTTCGAGGCGACCGACGCCCGCCGCGCCTTTCCCTGCTGGGACGAGCCGGACCGCAAGGCCGCCTTCGCCGTGACCCTGGTGGTCGCCGACGACCTGCTGGCCGTCTCCAACACGGCACCGGTCCGGGAGGAGCCGGCCGGCTCGGGACGGCGGGCGGTCACCTTCGCCGACACCATCCCGATGAGCACCTACCTCGTGGCGTTCGTGGTGGGCCCGCTGGAGGTGACCGAGGCGGTGGACGTCGACGGCGTGCCGTTGCGCGTGGTGCACCCGCCGGGCAAGGGCCACCTCACCGCCTACCCGCTCGAGGTCGGGGCGTTCTGCCTGCGCTGGTTCAGCGACTACTACGGCCTGCCCTATCCCGGCGACAAGCTCGACCTCATCGCCCTGCCCGACTTCGCGGCCGGCGCCATGGAGAACCTCGGCGCGATCACGTTCCGCGAAGCCCTGCTGCTGATCGACCCCGCGGCCGTGACCCAGGCGGAGCTGCAGCGCGTGGCCGACGTGGTCGCCCACGAGATCGCCCACATGTGGTTCGGCGACCTGGTCACGATGCGCTGGTGGAACGGCCTCTGGCTGAACGAGGCCTTCGCCACGTTCATGGAGCTGGCGGCGTGCGACGCCTACCGGCCCGAGTGGCAGCGCTGGGTCGCGTTCTCGCGGGAGCGGGCCGGCGCCTTCGAGGTCGACTCGCTGGAGAGCACCCGCCCCATCGAGTACCCCGTGTACTCGCCCCACGACGCCGACGGCATGTTCGACGTGCTCACCTACCAGAAGGGCGGCTCGGTGCTGCGCATGCTCGAGCAGTACCTGGGCGAGCCCCGCTTCCGGGAGGGCATCCGCCACTACCTGAAGACCCGCCAGCTCGGCAACGCCGAGACGACCGACTTGTTCGACGACATCGAGGCCGCCACCGGCGAGCCCGTGCGCCGCATCATGGACAGCTGGGTCTTCCAGGGCGGCCACCCGCTGGTCACGGTGGCCGCGGGCGAGGGCACCCGGATCGTGGTCAGCCAGCAGCGCTTCACCTACGCGGGCGGCGGTGCCGCCGGCGCCACCGCCGGAGACGGCTCGTGGGCGATCCCGCTGCTCGTGCGCCGGGCGGGCGGCGAGGCCGTACCCGTCCTGCTCGACACGGCCCGGACCGAGATCGACCTCCCCGGCACGGGACCCGTCGTCGCCAACGCCGGCGGCCACGGCTTCTACCGGGTGCGCTACGAGGGCGAGCTGTTCGCGGCGCTCGGCGACCGGGCGCTCGAGGTGCTCGAGCCCGTCGAGCGCGCCCAGCTCGTCGACGACACGTGGGCGGCGGTGCTGGCCGGCCACGTGGCCGCCCAGGACTTCCTCACGCTGGCCGGCCGGTTGGCAGGCGAGCGCCACCGCACGGTGTGGGCGGCGCTGCTGGAGGGCCTCGGCCAGCTCGACCACATCCTCGACGGCGACGCCCGCGCCGCCCTCCAGGAGACCGTGCGCGGGCTCGTGGGGCCCGTCCTTGCGGACCTCGGGTGGGCGCCGGCGCCCGACGAGGACGAGCTCACCCGCCAGCTGCGGGGCACGCTGATCCAGGCGGCGGGCATCCTCGGCGACGACGCGGACGTCCAGTCGGCAGCCCGCGACGCCCTCCGCCGCCACCAGGACGCCCCCGGCAGCGTCGACCCCGACGTCGCCGCCGCCGCGCTGCGCGTCGTCGCCCACGCCGGCGGCGCCGCCGACCACGAGGCCTTCGTGGAGCGGTTCCGCACGAGCGAGTCGCCGCAGGAGCAGCTGCGCTACCTGTACGCCCTCGCCCTCTTCGACGACGACGAGCTCGTCGCCCGCACCCTCGCCATGGCGCTCGACGAGGTGCGCACGCAGAACGCGCCGTTCCTGCTGCTCGCCCTGCTCCAGGGCCGCCGCTCGGGTCCGCCGACGTGGCGGTTCGTGTGCGAGCACTGGGACGAGATCAACCAGCGCTTCCCGGCCAGCTCGGTCCCGCGGATGCTCGGCGGCGTCACCCGGCTCTCCCAGCCCGAGCAGGCCGCCGCCGTCGAGGCGTTCCTCGCCGAGCACGACGTGCCCCAGGGGCGGCTGCAGGTCCGCCAGCACCTCGAGCGCCTCCGGGTGAACGTCGCGCTCCGCCAGCGCGAGGCCGGGCGCCTCGCGGACGCCCTGGCGGGGTGAGCACGCCGGCCGTCGAGGTCGTCGCCGTCGAGGACACCGCCGTCCAGCTGGCGTGGCGCCGGCTGCCGGACGGCACCGTGCGCCTGCGGGCCGGGGACGTGACGGTCACCGTCGAGGGCGGCCGGGCCCCCGGCCCGGGGATCGCCTGGCTCGAGGGGCTGCGCCCGGCCACCCCGGTCGACGTGGCCGTGCGGGTGGGCAGGGGGCCCGAGCGCACGTTCGCCCGGGTCGCGACGCTGGCGCCGCCGCCCGGCGCCCAGCTCTGCCGGGTGGCGACGCTCAGCGACATCCACGTCGGCAGCGACCACTTCGGCAAGCTCCCCGTGATCCGGGACCCGCACGGCGACCATGCCGCCCGCTGCGTCCGGGCGGCGCTCGACGACATCGCGGCGTGGGGTGCGGACCTGCTCGTCGTGAAAGGCGACCTCACCGAGCAGGGGGCGCTGGAGGAGTGGGACGAGGCCGGGGCGATCCTGGCGTCGTGCGGCCTGCCCGTGCTGGCGGTGCCCGGCAACCACGACACCGTCCGCGGCGCCGTCGACGGCACGGCCGCCCTCGCCGCCCACGGCGTGCCCATCACCTACGACGTCGCCAGCCACGACCTGCCCGGGCTGCGGGTCGTCGTGGCCAACACGACGGTGCCAGGCCGGGGGGTGGGCAGCATCGCCGAGCGGCGCGCCCACGTGCTCGACGCCCTCGCCGGGGCGCCCGGCGGCGCCCTGCTCGGCCTGCACCACTACCCGCAGCGCCTGCCGGTGCCGACGATGTGGCCGCCCGGCATCCCCGCTCCGTCGTCCAGCCGGTTCCTCGACGACGTGGCGGCGGCGAACCCGGCGACGCTGGTCACGTCGGGCCACAGCCACCGCCACCGCCGCCACGCCCACGGGCCGCTGACGGTCACCGAGGTGGGGGCGCCCAAGGACCACCTCGGCACCTGGACGGGCTACGCCGTCCACGAAGCCGGGATCCGTCAGGTCAGCCGGCTGGTCGGCGGCCCCCAGGAGCGGGCGTGGATCGAGCGCACCCGCCGGACGTTCTTCGGGCTCTGGCCGTGGTGGGCTCCGGGCCACCTCGAGGACCGCTGCTTCAGCGTCACGTGGCCGCCACGGGGTCGGCCGGCTCAGCCGACCGGCGCGACCGGCGCACGCCGGCGGCGAGGCTGACCACCGTCGACGCCACGGGGGCTGCCACGAAGGCACCGAGGTCGAGCCCGTCGGGCAGCGTCAGCAGACGGAGCCCACCGGCGACCGAACCGGTGCCGGCCCAGCCGACGGCCACGACCGCGAGCAGGCCCGCCACCGCCCCGGCGAGCGCCCCACCGGCCGTCGCCCGCCGCCAGAGGCCGAGCAGCACCGGTACCACCGTGGCGGCGGCGAGCAGGTCGGCGACGAGGAACAGCCGCAGCACGCTGTGGCCCTGCACGGCGATGACCACCGCCGGGACCGTGAGGGCGATCGTGACCAGCCGGGCGGCGCCGAGGCGGAGCCGGCCGTCGGCCACGTCCTGGGAGACGAGGGCGACGAGGCCGTTCTGGAGGGTGTCGGTGCTGGAGCACACGAGGGCGACGGCGAGGACGACGACCAGCAGCACGACGGCGGCGGGCAGGTCGGTCAGCAGGCTGAAGAAGGCGAGCGACGGGACCTCGACCACGCCCGCCCCGGCGGCCACGGTGCCGAGCGCCGCGAGCAGGGCGACCACCGGCACCGACAGCAGGGCGGCGCCGAGGGCGCCCCGGGCGAGCTGACGGTCGTCGGTCGCCGCCCAGCTGCGCTGCCAGTAGCCCTGGTGGAACAGGTTGGCGGCCGTCACCGCGATGACCAGCACGACCAGCGCCTCGAGGCCGCCGACCGTCGGCTCGAACAGCCCGCCGGCCCGGGCATGGCTGAGCGGTGCGCCGTCGTCGATGCTCACCACCACGACCGCCGCGGCGGCGAGCCCCAGCACCAGCCACGCCTGCCAGCGGTCGGTGCGCAGCGACGCCGGGAGCCCGCCGTAGGCGGTGTAGCCGGCGGTCACGGCGGCGACGGCCACGATCGGGATCCACGGGTCGACGCCGGCGAGCAGCGCCAGCACCCCGCCGATGGCGGTGAGCTCGGCCGTCACGAAGATGAACATGTAGGCCACCGACACGACCGCGGTGTACGCCTGCACGGGCCGGCCGAAGCGCAGGCGCACGAAGTCGGTGAGGGTCACCCCCGCCGGCACCCGGGCACGGATCCGGGGGCCGAGCCAGGCCAGCACGGCGAACGGCGCGGCGGCGGCCAGGCCGTAACCGAGCGCGCCCAGCCCTCCGGCGAGCACACCCACCTCGGGCGGGGCGAACAGCACCCAGGCCCCCGCCCCGGAGGCGAAGAACGACAGGGCCAGGGCGCCCGAGCGCTGCGTGGCTCGGGCGGCGAGGTAGGCGTCGCGGTCGCGGGCGCCGGTGCGGCCGGCGCGCACGCCGACGGCGGCGAAGAGGGCGAGGGTGAGGGCGGCGGCGATGACCGCGGTGGTCGGGTCCATGGGGGCTCCTCGTGCGGCCGCGGTCAGCGGCCGGGGTCGGGGTCGGGTGGGGTGAGCTCGGCCAGCCCCGTGTCGGGGCTGGAGGCCCGGGCGTGCAGGCGCCGGGGGATGCGGCCCGCTCGCCGGGCGAGGCGGCCGGCCTCGACGGCGAGGCGCATGGCTTCGGCCATGCGGGCGGGATGCTCGGCCCGGGTGACGGCCGAGGCCAGCAGCACGGCGTCACAGCCGAGCTCCATGGCGAGCGCGGCGTCGGAGGCGGTGCCGATGCCGGCGTCGAGGACGACGGGCACGGTGGCCGCCTCGACGATCAGGCGCAGGTTGTAGGCGTTGTTGATGCCCATCCCCGTGCCGATGGGCGATCCGAGCGGCATGACGGCGGCGCAGCCGAGGTCCTCGAGGCGCCGGGCGAGCACGGGGTCGTCGTTGGTGTAGGGCAGCACGACGAAGCCGTCGTCGACGAGCTGCTCGGCGGCCACGACCAGCTCGACGGGGTCGGGCAGCAGGGTCCGGTCGTCGCCGATCACCTCGAGCTTCACCCAGTCCGTGCCGAAGGCCTCCCGGGCGAGCTGGGCGGTGAGCACCGCGTCGCGGGCCGTGAAGCAGCCGGCGGTGTTGGGCAGCACCCGGGCCCCGGCGCCCTCGATGACGTCGAGCAGGGAGCCCTGAGCCGCGGGGTCGACGCGCCGGAGGGCGACGGTCGCCACCTCGGCGCCGGACGCCCGTAGGGCGGCGTCGAGAGCGTCGAGGCTGCTGGCCCCGCCGGTGCCGAGCATGAGGCGCGAGCGCAGCTCGACGCCGGCGATGAGGAACGGGTCGTCCACGTCAGCCTCCCTGGGCCGCGGTCAGGATCTCGATGCGGTCACCCGCGCCGAGCTCGGTGCCGTCCCACGCGCTGCGGGGCACGAGCTCGCCGTTGCGGGCCACGGCGATGCCCGCCCGCCCCCGTCCGAGCCCGTCGACCAGCGCCCCGACGGAGGTGCCGGCGGCGACGGTCTCGGGCTCGCCGTTCACGACCAGCTCCATCACGTCCTCCCCATGGCGCGGTCGGGCCGGAAGGGGCGGACGGCCTCGGGCACCGCCGCGCCCGTCACCAGGGCGGTCACGGCATCCGCGGTCAGCGGGGCGAGGAGGATGCCGTTGCGGTGGTGGCCCGTCGCCACCACCAGGCCCTCGAGGGCGCCGGGGCCGATCAGCGGGGCGTTGTCGGGCGACCCGGGTCGCAGGCCGGCGAGGGCCTCCACGAGCTCGAGCTCGGCGATCCCGGGCACCAGCTCGTAGGCGTCGCGGAGCAGCTCGTGCACGGCGCCGGCGGTGACCCGGGTGTCGAAGCCCTGCTCCTCCACGGTCGCGCCGATGACGAGCTCGCCGTCGGCGCGAGGCACGAGGTACACGCTGTTGCCGTGGACCAGGCCCCGGACTGTACCGGCGAGGAGCGGACCGCCGGCGGGGCCGCGCAGCCGGAGGATCTGGCCCTTCACGGGGCGCACCCGGGGGCGGGCGTGCTCGGGCAGGCCGTCGATCCGTCCGGACCAGCAGCCGGCGGCGAGCACCACGTGGGCGGCGGTCAGGTGGGTGTCGCCCGTGGTCCGGACGCCCGTGACGCGCTCGCCGGCGACGGTCACGGCGGCGGCGGCGTCGGCGAGCACCTCGACACCGGCCCGGGCGCAGGCCTCCAGCAGCGCCGCCACGAGGCGGCGGTTGTCGACCTGGTGGTCGCCGGCGACGAGCAGCCCGGCGCGCACCCGGGGGCTGAGCAGGGGTTCGCGGGCCCGGCACTGGCTGGCGCGCAGCGGCTCGACGGTGAGGCCCAGCCGCAGCTGGAAGTCGTGCAGGTCGCGCAGCACGGCGGCGTCGTCGCCGTCCATCGCCACGGCGAGCGTGCCGGACGTGCGGTAGCCCACGTCCAGTCCGGTGGCGGCCTCGAGGTCGGCGACGAAGCCGGGGTAGCGCCGGGCCGCGGCCAGGTTCAGGGCGAGGAGCGCCTCCTCGCCGTAGTGGACCTCGGTGACCGGGGCGAGCATGCCCGCGGCGGCCCACGACGCCGCCCGGCCGGGGTGGGGGTCGAGCACGGTGACCGTGCAGCCGGCCCGGGCCGCCTGCCAGGCGGCGGCCAGGCCGACGGCCCCGCCGCCCACGACGACGACGTCGCGCGGGGCGGCGCCCTCGCCGCTCGCCGTCATCCGCTGGCTCCCATGGCACGCTCCCATGGCGGGGACGGGAGACCTGCGTACCGACTCCCTGCGCCGGCATGACCCGGATCAGGTTCTGACGGTCGGGGGCTCCCGAGCCCACCCTCTCAGCCCGATGACATCGGGCTCCCGTGTCTCGGGCCCGAGCGTATCCCCGGTGCCGCCCGCCCGCCAGAGCACCCCGGCCGCGACCGTCAGCGCAGCCGGCGGCCGGTCACGCGGGCGACGGCGATCGCCACCCACTGGTTGCGCTCGCCGCGGGCCCACGGCTCGAGCGGCAGCATGGCGGACTGCTCCTCGACGCCCGGCGGCTCGACGAAGGCCGCCGGGCCCTTGGCCAGCACGCTCCAGCCCGAGTGGTAGTGGACGTCGACGCCGTCGATCTGCAGCGACAGGTGCCGGCCGGCTCCGACGGCGTCGTGGATGACGCCCGGTCCCGTGCGGAACAGGAGCCGGTCGTCGTGGGCGACGAAGTTCACGGGCAGCACGTCGGGCCCGCCTTCGGCGTCGAAGGCGATCCGGCCGAGGCGGGTGAGCCGCAGCAGGCGCCAGCACTCCTCCTCGGTCATGGGCTCGAGGGTCCCGGGTATGACGGTGGACTCGCTGGGCACGGCGCCTCCTCGGCTCATCGCTCCGGCGGGGGCGGGACCACCAGCACCGGCGAGCGGGCCAGCTGCACGACCTGGTGGGCCGTGCTGCCCAGCGCGAGCCCCGGGGCGCCCCCCAACCCCCGGGTGCCGAGCACGATGAGGTCGACCGCCTCGTCCCGGGCCACGTCGAGCAGGGCGCTCACGGGTGACCCGTCGACCAGGAGGAGGCGGTGCGCCAGGCCGGACTCGACGAGCGGGGCGCACCAGAGGCCCTCGAACGCCGCCCGGATCTGGTCGCGGTGGGAGTGGCTGGGCACGACCTCGTCGGGGCCGAGGTGGGCGAGGAGCCCGACGGCGTGCACGGCGAGGACCTCGGCCCCGCACCGGCGGGCGAGGCCGACGGCCCACCGCAGCGCCGCTTCGGCGTTCCGGGACCCGTCGACGCCCACGAGGACGCGGTCGATGCGCAGCTGGCCGTCGATCTCACCCATGTCACCGTCCGGCGATCAGCACCGGGACCTTGCCGTCCCGGGCGAGCTCGCGGGCGACACTACCGAGGATCGCCCGCGACAGCCCGCGGCCCCGGTGGCCGACGACGACCAGGTCGTAGCCGCCCTCGACGGCGTGGCGGGCCAGGACGAGCGCCGGGGCGCCCGCCAGCACGAGCGTCTCTGGTCGGCGCGTCGCCTGGGCGGCGGCGTCGGCGAGAATCTGCTCGGCCCGCGCCCGGGCCGCCTCGGCGTCGGCCGGATACGGCGGTGGGCCGAGGTCGTCGTAGCTGGCGGTCTCGAAGTCGACGACGGTGACGAGCGTGAACCGCCCGAGGCGGTCGCCCAGCAGCTCCTCGACGGCCACGACGGCGGCCCGGGACTCGGGGGAGCCGTCGATGCCGACGAGCACGTCGACCGGTCCGGTGCCGGCCTCGCCCGCGGTGACCACCACGGGCGCGGCCTCCGCCTCGCGTCGCAGGCTGGCCAGCACGTAGGGCACCACGAACGGCCCGAACACGCCGCCGAGCACCACCCAGGCCCGGACGTTGTGGCCGCGCCGGGCCATCACGAGGCCGGCCGCTGCACCCACGACGATCCAGAGCGCCACCACCGACAGCACGAGCGTGGTCATGCCCCCACCATGGCGCGCCCCGCCCCGGCGGACGAGGGCCGTCGGTCGCCGGCGGATGGGACCAAAGGCCCTAGTCGGTGTGACGCACCTCCCTGCCCGGCACCCGCGCACGACGTGCACGCTCGTGCGCACCGTCCGCCGTGGGCGGTTCCCCCGATCCGAGGAGAGACGTGGAACCCCGAAACCGTGACTTCTTCACCGGCTTCAGCGCGCTGACGGCGGTGGTGGCCCTCGTGTTCGCCGTGGTGGCCATGGGCCGTCCCGGCACCGCCCCGGTGAGCGCCGGCGGGGCGACCACCACGCTGCAGGTCACGCTGGGCGACAACTACATCGAGCCGGCGGCGCTGACGGCGCCGGCCGGCCGCGTCGTCCTCGACGTCGTCAACGGCGGGGTCGCACCCCACGACGTGCACGTGGTCGAGACCGGCGCGGCCACACCGCTGCTCGACGCCGGCGAGCGGACCTCGCTCGACCTCGGTGTCCTGGCGCCCGGCACCTACACGCTGTACTGCGAGGTCCCCGGTCACCGGCCGGCGGGCATGGAGGCCACGCTCACGGTGACCGAGGGCGACGGGGCGGTCGTCGCCGACCCCGCCGACCACGGCGACCATGGCGACCACGGCGACGTCGACTGGCGCGGGCTCGACCGCAAGATGGCCGAGGGCCTGGCCGCCTTCCCCGCCGAGACCGAAGGCCTCGGTGGCGAGCTGCTCGCGCCCCGGATCCTGCCCGACGGCACGAAGGAGTTCGAGCTCACCGCCGCCATCACCGACTGGGAGGTCGAGCCCGGCCGGGTCGTGCAGGCCTGGACGTACAACGGCGTCGTGCCGGGCCCGACCATCAAGGTCGACGTCGGTGACCGGGTGCGGATCGTCCTGCACAACGAGCTGCCGATCTCGACCGACCTCCACGCCCACGGCATCGACCTGCCGTTCGAGCAGGACGGCGTGGCCGGCCTGACCCAGCCCTTCGTGGAGCCCGGCCAGACCTTCGTCTACGAGTACAACCCGCAGCGGCCCGCGGTGGCCATGTACCACCCGCACCACCACGCCCACCGGGGTGTGCCCAACGGCATGCTCGGCGCCTTCCTGGTCGGTGACATGCCGGTCCCCGAGGGCGTGACGGTGAGCCAGGAGCTGCCGATGGTGCTGAACGACGCGGGCGTGATCGGCTTCGCCCTCAACGGCAAGTCGTTCCCCGCCACCGCGCCGGTCGTGGCCGGGCTCGACGACTGGGTGCTGATCCACTACATGAACGAGGGCCTCGAGGTGCACCCCATGCACCTGCACGGCCTCGAGCAGCTGGTCATCGCCAAGGACGGCTTCCCGCTGCCGGCGCCCTACCTGGCCGACACCGTGAACGTCGCCCCCGGCGAGCGCTTCAGCGTGCTCGTGCACGCCCACACGCCGGGCGTCTGGGCCTTCCACTGCCACGTGCTGACCCACGCCGAGAACGACGACGGCCTGTTCGGCATGACGACGGCGTTCATCGTGGAGTGACGGGCTGACGGGTCGCGGGCAGGGACGGGCGGCCTGAGCGGCCGGCCGGGTGGGCGGCGGGCTCACCCGGCCGGCAGCGGCACCTCCCAGCGCAGCGCGGCGCCGCCCTCGGGGCGCCGCTCCAGCGCGCAGCGCCCCCCGAGCTCGGCGGCGCGCGACGCCATGTTGCGCAGGCCGTGACCCCCGGCGCGCACCGAGTCGGGCGGCCCCACCCCGTCATCGAGCACGGCGAGGGTCACACGGCCGTCGACCACGCCGACCTCGACCTCCACCCGCTCGGCCTTGGCGTGCCGGGCGACGTTCGCCAGGGCCTCCCGGAGCGTGGCCAGCAGGTGCTCGCCGGCGTCGTCGGTGACCGCGGTGTCGACCGGTCCCTCGAAGCGCACGACCGGGTCGAACCCGAGGCTGTCGGACGCCTCGCTGGTGGTGGTGAGGATCTGGCGGCGCAGGCTGCGGCCCGGGACGCGGGTGGTCTGCAGCTCGAAGATGGCGGAGCGGATCTGGCGCACGGTGACGTCGAGGTCGTCGACGGCGGCCTCCAGGCGCTCCTGCACCTCGGGCCGAACGGCCAGCCGGGCCGCCCCCTGCAGGGTGAGGCCGGTCGCGAAGAGGCGCTGGATCACGGTGTCGTGCAGGTCGCGGGCGATGCGCTCCCGGTCCTCCAGCAGCGCCATCTCGCGCACCCGGCTGTGCAGCCGGGCGTTCTCGATGGCCAGGCCGGCGGCCGACGCCAGGGCCACGACGAGCTCCTCGTCGACGTCGGTGAACACCTCGGCGTCCTGCTTGTCGGTCAGGTAGAGGTTGCCGAACACCTCGTCGCGGATGCGGATCGGCACGCCCAGGAAGGTGGTCATCTCGGGGTGGTTCGGGGGGAACCCGAAGCTGTCGGGGTGCTCGCCGATGTCGGGGATGCGGATGGGCTTGGGGTCGACGATCAGGAGCCCGAGCAGGCCGTGGCCCTCGGGGAGGTGCCCGATCCGGCGGTGGGTCTCGTCGTCCACCCCGACGGTGATGAACTCCGCGAGCTTCGTGCGGTCCTCGCTCAGCACGCCGAGCGCGCCGTAGCGCGCGTCCACGAGAGCAGTGGCCGCCTCGACGATGGTGCGCAACACGACGGGCAGGCTGAGGTCGGAGCCCACCGCCATGACCGCCTCCAGCAGGCGGCGGAGCTGCTTCGGGCCGGCGTACTCCGGGATGGCCATCGGCCCCCAGATTAGGCAGCGGCACGGTGCGGGCCGGCCCCATGCCGCTGCGTGCGGGCGCCATCGGGCAGGATGGTGCCCGTGACCGTGCGCGTGTTCCTGCTCGACGACCACGAGGTGGTGCGGCGCGGCCTGCGCGAGCTGATCGAGGCCGAGGACGACCTCGTCGTCGCCGGCGAGGCGGGCACGGCCGAGGAGGCGCTGCGCCGGATCCCGGCGACCAGCCCGGACGTGGCCGTCCTCGACGTGCGGCTGCCCGACGGCAACGGGGTGGAGGTCTGCCGCGACATCCGCTCGTCGAACCAGAAGATCCAGTGCGTGATGCTGACGTCGTACGCCGACGACGAGGCCCTGTTCGACGCCATCATGGCCGGGGCCGCCGGCTACGTGCTGAAGCAGGTCCGGGGGGCCGAGCTGATCGACGGCATCCGCAGGGTGGCGTCCGGCCAGTCGCTGCTCGACCCCGCCCTCACCAGCCGCGTGCTCGAGCGCCTGCGGAGAGGTCCCGAGGAGGAGGACGAGCGCTTCGCCAGCCTGAGCGAACAGGAGCGCAAGATCCTCGAGCACCTCGCCGAGGGGCTGACGAACCGCCAGATCGCCGAGCGCATGTTCCTGGCCGAGAAGACGGTCAAGAACTACGTGTCGAACCTGCTCATGAAGATGGGCATGCAGCGCCGCACCGAGGCAGCCGTCTACGCCGCCCGGCTCGCCGAGCGGCGCAAGGGTCGCGGGGGCGGCGAGTGACGGTCGGGACCCTCGGTACCGCGCGGTGAACGGGAGGATGCGATGAGCGGACGGATCGTCGTCGGGGTCGACGGCTCGGAGGGGGCGGCCGACGCCCTGCGCTGGGCGGCCGAGGAGGCCCGGTTGCGGGGAGCGACGCTCGACGTCGTCTATGCCTGGGCCTTCCCCTACCTGAGCGAGGTGTCCACGGTCGCCGTGCTGAACGTCGACTACGAGAAGGAGGCCGCCGAGCTGCTCGCCGGCGTCGTGCGCG
Source organism: Actinomycetota bacterium (assembly GCA_004366205.1). GTDB lineage: Bacteria > Actinomycetota > Acidimicrobiia > Acidimicrobiales > CADCSY01 > SIRW01. Next base: position 15,295 of record SIRW01000057.1, read on the forward strand.
ACACGCTCGGGGACGACCCGGCCGTCCCCGTCGAGCAGGTGGCGGTGCAGGACGCGCCCGCCCACGCCCTCACCACCAGGGCCGAGGGGGCCGACCTGCTCGTGGTGGGCTCGCGCGGTCGTGGCGGCTTCACGGGGCTCCTGCTCGGCTCGGTGAGCCAGCAGGTGGCGCACCACGCGCCCTGCCCGGTCGTCATCGTCCCGCACCGGTAGGCGGCGCCGGCCCGGCCTCGGGCCGGACCGCCGGCGAGGATGTGACCTCCGGCCCTGACGCCCGGGCGGTTCGGGACGTACGGTACGAAGCAGCGGCCCCGTGCCGATGGAGGTGCCCTATGTTCAGCTCGATCGTCGTCCCCCTCGACCGTTCACGCCGGGCCGAGGAGGCCCTCCGTCCCGCCGCGTCGCTGGCGACGCGCTGGGGGGTGCCGGTCGACCTCGTCACCGTCTCGCTGCCCGTCGACGACCCCAACGACGACGAGCAGTACCTGAAGGAGGTGGCCGCCCGAGTGGAGGCGCCCGTCGCCGAGCAGCGCGTCCTGCAGGCCCGGTCGGCGGCTCCCGCGCTGCTCGAGCTGATCGACAACAAGCCCGACGCGCTCCCCTGCCTCACCTCCCACGGTCGCTCCGGCGTGGGCCAGCTCGTGCTCGGCAGCGTCAGCGAGGCGCTCGTGCGCGACCTGCACCGACCGGTGCTCCTCATCGGCCCGAACGCAGGCGGGCCGGTCGCCGGCGAGCGGGTGGTGGCCTGCCTCGACGGGTCCCCGCTGGCCGAGCGCATCCTCGAGCCGGCCGCCCGGTGGGCCCGCGAGCTCTCCGCGACCCTGTGGATCGTCCAGGTGCTCACGACGATGCCGCTCGCCATCGACAACGACCTGCTCGAGAGCGGCTACGCCCACCGCGTCGCCAGCGGCCTCGAGGACGGCGGGTTCTCGCCCGAGTGGGAGATCCTGCACGGCACCGACCCGGCGGACGCCATCGTCGAGCACGTCGCCGGCAGCGACGTGGCGCTCGTGGCCATGACCACCCACGGCCGATCCGGCCTCAGCCGCCTCGCCCTGGGCAGCGTCGCCATGCGGGTCGTGCACCGGGCATCCGTGCCCGTGCTGGTCCTCCGCCCCGTCGACCTGTAGCGGCCCGGCCCCCGGCGCCGGACGGACGGGCCGGGCGCCCCGCGTGCCACCGGGCGGCGGGACCCGACCCAACGCGCCACCACGGACGGGGCGCCCCGCGCGCCGGACGCCAGCGGCGCGCCCCCAGCGCGGTCAGACGGCGGCGCGGGCACGCGGCGCCCGGCGCTCGCCCCGCCCGGGCGCGGCCCCGGCGGCGAGCAGCACCGGGACGCCGCTGCGACGGGCGAGCCGGGTGGCGACGCTGCCCAGGACCGCCTTGCTCGCGCCCCGCCCCCGTGTGCCCACCACGAGCAGGTCGAAGCCCTCGTCGACGGCGTGGGCGGCAAGGGCGTCGGCCGCCCGGCCGTTCAGCAGGACGACGCCCGTCACCTGCGGGCCCAGGCGGGCCCGCTCGCGCTCGAGCAGGTCGGTCACCCTCGCCGTCTCGTCGGCCCAGGCCCGGGTGCCGGCGGCGGCGTCGTAGTCGAGCACGCTGGCGAGCACGAGCTCGCCGATGCGGGGGCCGAACAGCTCGACCGCGGCGCGGGCCGCGGCGGTCGCGGCGGCCGAGCCGTCGACGCCGACGAGCACGCGTAGCGGACCGGCCCGCCGGGGGGTGGACACCAGGGGCCGGGCGCCGATCTCGCCCTCCTTGCGGGCGGCGTCCACCGCCAGCACCGTCGAGAACGGCCCGAAACCGATCCCGAGGCCGAGCCAGGGCACGAAGCTGTGGCCGCGCCGGTACATGGCCAGCGCCACCACCGCCCCCCAGAGGACCCAGGCGAGCAGCACGACGAGCGGAACCAGCAGGATCACGATCCCAGGGTGACACCCGACCGGGGCTCCGCCGTAGGGTCCGATGACCCGGATGAGCGGGCAGGACGTCCCTCCACCGCCACCGTCGGGGCTCTCTAGGCTGCGACGCCGTGAACGAGATCGAGCTCGACCGGTGGACGGGCGACGTCGTGCTCGCCGACGGCGGCACGGTCCACGTCCGTCCGATCCAGCCCGACGACGCCGCCCGGCTCGTCGCGTTCCACGAGCGGCTGAGCGACACGACGATCCACTTCCGCTTCTTCTCGTACCGGCGGCACCTCACCGACGCCGACGTCGAGCGGTTCACGGTCGTCGACCACCACGACCGCTTCGCGCTGGTCGCCCAGCTGGGGGACGACCTGATCGCGGTCGCCCGCTACGACCGCGAACCGGACACCTCCCGGGCCGAGGTGGCGTTCGTGGTCCGCGACGACCACCAGGGCCGGGGGCTGGGCACGCTGCTGCTCGAGCACCTGGCCGCGGCGGCCCTCGAGCGCGGCATCACCGAGTTCACCGCCGAGGTCCTGCCCGAGAACCGCCGCATGCTCCAGGTGTTCCGCGAGGCCGGCTACCAGGTCACCAGCTCGCTCGACGCCGGGGTGGTCGAGGTCCGCTTCCCGATCGCCCCGACCGAGTCCTCCCGGGCCATCATCGAGGAGCGCGACCGCGTGGCGACCACCCGATCGGTCGGCCGGATCCTCGCCCCCCGCTCGATCGCGGTGCTCGGCGCGAGCCGCCGGCGGGACACCGTCGGCCACGAGCTGTTCCGCAACCTGCTCACGGGCGGGTTCAACGGACCCGTGTACCCCGTCAACCCCGCCGGCACCTTCGTGGCGAGCGTCCGCGCCTACGCCCGGCTGAGCGAGGTTCCCGACGACGTGGACCTCGCCGTGGTGTGCGTGCCCGCCGCCGAGGTGCCAGCCGCTGTCGAGGACTGCGCCGCCAAGGGCGTGGCCGGGCTCGTCATCATCTCCGCCGGCTTCGGGGAGACGGGCCCCGACGGGGCCGCAGCCGAGCGGGACGTGGTCCGGCTGGCGCACCGCCACGGCATGCGGGTGATCGGCCCGAACTGCGTCGGGGTCCTCAACACCGACCCCGACGTCCGGATGAACGCCACGTTCTCGCCGTACAGCTCGACGCCGGGCACGCTCGGCTTCCTCTCGCAGTCGGGGGCGCTGGGCATCGCCGTGCTGCAACGGGCCGAGGCGCTGGGCGTGGGGGTGTCGGCGTTCGTGTCGGTCGGCAACAAGGCCGACATCAGCGGCAACGACCTGCTCCAGTACTGGGAGCAGGACGAGCGCACCCGGGTCGTGCTGCTCTACCTCGAGTCGTTCGGGAACCCGCGGCGGTTCGCCCGGATCGCCCGGCGGGTGTCGCGCCAGAAGCCGATCGTGGCGGTGAAGAGCGGCCGGTCCGAGGCGGGGACGCGCGCCGCCAGCTCGCACACGGCGGCGCTGAGCAGCCCCGACGCCGCCGTCGACGCCCTCTTCCGCCAGACCGGCGTCATCCGGGTCGACAGCCTGGAGCAGCTGCTCGACGTCGCCCAGGTGCTCGAGTCCCAGCCGCTGCCCGCGGGCGACCGGGTGGTCATCGTCGGGAACTCGGGCGGTCCCGCGATCCTGGCCGCCGACGCCTGCGGGGGAGCCGGCCTCCAGGTGCCCGAGCTGACCGAGGCGACCCAGCGGGAGCTGCGGTCGTTCCTGCCGCCCGCGTCGGCGGTCGGCAACCCCGTCGACATGACCGCAGCCGCCAGCGCCGAGCAGTACGAGCGGGCCGTGACCCTCGCCCTCGCCGACCCCAACGTGGACGCCGCCGTCGTCGTCTTCACACCCGTGCTGATCGCCCCCACCGACGACGTGGTGGCGGCCGTGGCGCGGGCAGCAGCCGCCCGGACCAAGCCGGTCGTGGGGAACTTCCTCACGGTGCCGCCCGGCGTCGCCGGCGCCGGCGACGCCCGCATCCCCGCCTTCGCATCGCCCGAGTCGGCGGTGATCGCCCTCGGCCTGGCGGCCCGGTACGCGGCATGGCGCCGCCGGCCGGAAGGCTCGGTGCCCGACCTCCCCGGCCTCGACGCCCACGCGGCGCGGCGCCTGGTCGATGCCGTGCTCGCCGATGCGCCCGGGGGCCGGTGGCTCGACGGCGACGAGGCCACCCGCCTCCTCGGCTCCTACGGTGTGCCGATCGCGCCGAGCGAGCTGGCCGGCGACGCCGACGCAGCCGTCGCCGCCGCAGGACGGCTCGGCTACCCGGTCGCGTTGAAGACGGCTGCCCCTGACGTCGTGCACAAGACCGACGTGGGCGGCGTGCACCTCGACCTCGGCGACGAGCAGGCCGTGCGGGAAGCCTTCGCCGCGGTGACGACGGCGGTCGACGCGCCGGGAGCGGGCGCCGTCGTGCAGCGCATGGTGGAGCCGGGCGTCGAGACCATCGTGGGCGTCGTGCACGACGCCTCGTTCGGGCCGCTGCTCATGTTCGGACTGGGTGGCGTGGCCACCGAGCTGCTCGCCGACCGCGCCTTCCGGGTCCTGCCGCTGACCGACCTCGACGCCCGCGAGCTCATCCGGTCGGTGCGGGCATCCCCGCTGCTGTTCGGCTACCGGGGCGCACCCGCGGTGGACACCGACGCCCTCGAGGACCTGCTGCTGCGCGTCGCCCGGCTCGCCGACGACGTGCCCGAGCTCGCCGAGATGGACCTGAACCCGGTCATCGCCGCGCCCGGGGGGGTGACGGCGGTCGACGCCAAGGTCCGCCTGGCGCCCGTGCCCGACCGCCCCGATCCCTGGCTGCGCCGGCTCCGGGCCTGACCACGTCGGGACCTTCGGCCCTTGCCGGGCGACGGCCGATGCCCGACCCTGGTCCCAGGGAAGGGGGTAGGGCATGGGCGCACACGATGCGGACCGGACGACGGAGCGCTGGTGGGAGCTCGACCCGCCCGTCGACGTGGTCGATGTGACCGAGGCGGTCGACCTCACCAGCGGGGACGAGAGGGCCGGCGCACCGGTCGAGGGCTACGCCACCGAGTGGGCCATCCCGGACTCGGCCTGAGGTCTTTGCCCACGAACGGCGCGCGGCCAGGGTCGGCGACCGGCGCTCAGGCGGGCACGGCCGCGGCATCCCGGTCGGCGGCTTCGGCCCGGACCAGCAGCACGGGGCAGGACGCCCGGCGCACCGTCTCGTTGGCGACGCTGCCCACCACGGCCCGGTGCAGGGCGGACCGACCCCGGGTCGACATGGCGACCAGCGGGTTGCTCAGGTGGCGGATGTGCCGGGCGATCTCGCGGGCGGGATCCTCACCGTGCAGGATCTCCCAGCTCGACGGCACACCGGTCGACTCGAGCGCGTCGTAGCTGCTGCTCGTGAAGTCCCAGGCGGGATAGCCGTCACGGTGCAGCCGCTCGGACTCGGCCCGGCTCATCACCTGCACCAGGTGGAGGTGGGCGCCCAGCAGCGCCGCCCATCGGGCCGCCACCGGCACGACCGCCTCCGCCCGGCGCGAGCCGTCGATGCAGGCCACGACGTTGTCGAACCAGGGTTCATCGGATCCGTCACCGGCGCCGGGCCCGGCGACGAGGACGGGCACGGGGCTGCGGGCCACGATGCTGGTGGCGACGCTGCCCAGGGCCGCCTCGGCCGCGGGATGCCGGCCGCGGGTGGCCACGCACACGGCGAGGCCGCCGTGGTCCCGCACGGCGCGCACGACGAGGCCGGCGGGCGCCTCGGCGTCGACGGTGATCCCCTCGACGGGCACGTCGCGGATCTCCGCCGCCACCCGCTCGAGCTCCTCGCGGCGGCGGGCGATCCCGAGGCGGGTCCGGGTGGCGGACACGAGCCACAACCCCGAGCCGGCCCGCCAGGCCAGCGCCCGGGCGTGACCGAGCACGCGCCGTGAGCTCCTGCCGTCGATGGGGACGATCACGCTGCGCTGCACAACCTGAACATACGGCCCGCTCCGGGCCGGCTCGCAGGGCCGGAAGTCCCGCGATCGCCTGACCGAGGTCCCGCCGGGGAGCCCCGTCAGGCCCCCGGCTTCCAGATCATGTCGACGAGCGCGAGCAGCAGGACGAGGTGGAGCGCGCCCAGGTACGCGGCGGTCTTCGCCTGGCGCTCGTCGAGCTCGCGCTGGGCGGCGGCGGCGTCGGGCCCGCCCGCCGCCACCGCGGCGGCCAGCGCCGCCATCCGGCGCTGGTTCGGCCGCACGAGCAGCCCGAGGATGGCGGCGGCGATGAAGACGAGCAGGAACGCGATCGAGATCCACACGTCGCTGAACGCCACGCCGTCGACGGCGACCACGAGCAGCACCCCCGTGACGAACACGGCGCCGATGCCCGGGAGCGCCAGGCGCGTCGTGCCGTCGCCCGCGGCGTCGGTGAGCACGCCCGCCTCCTCGGCTCGCCCGGTCCGGGCCCGGCGGGCGAGCACGGGATACAGCAGCGTCGGGCCGAACGCCACCACCACGGCGACGAGGTGGAGCAGCAGGAACACACGGTCGATGAACCCAGTCGCCACGACACACCTCCCCGGGACGCCGCGAACCTAGCGGCTCACCCGCCACCTCGGGTGACTACCAGAGCGGCAGGTCGACGCCGAGGAGCGGCATGGCCACGGCGTAGGTGACCACCGTGATCACCGCCACCGCCACGGCGTTCAGCCACGCACCGACCCGCATCATCTCCTGCAACGGGAGGTAGCCGCTCGAGAACACGATGGCGTTGGGGGGCGTGGCCACGGGCAGCATGAACGCCAGGCTGCACGCGATGGCGGTGGGCACGATCAGGCCGAACGGGTGCAGGCCCAGCGCCGGCGCAACGGCGGTGAGCACGGGGATCAGGGCGGCGGCGGTGGCGGTGTTGCTCGCCACCTGCGTGAGGGCGATCACCGCCGAGGTGACGAGGACGATCAGCACCACCGGCGGGAGCACGTCGAGGCCCGTCACCTGAGCCCCCAGGTACTCGGCGACCCCGTTGGCCTCCACGGCGTGGGCGAGGCTGAGGCCGCCGCCGAACAGCAGCAGGATGCCCCACGGCAGGTGGCGGGCCGTCTCCCAGTCCATGACGAACACCCGCCGTCGGCGGTCGACCGGGATGATGAACAGCAGGAGGGCGGCGGTCACGGCGATCCCGGCGTCCGTGAGACCCGAGAAGGGACGGACGCCCCCGACCTCCAGCTCGACGAGCAGCGGGCGCGTGACCCAGGCAAGCGCCGTCGCCACGAACACGACGAACGTCGCCCACTCCCCGCGCGACACGGGACCGAGCGCCTCACCGCGCAGGGTTCGCAGGGCGCCCTGGAGCGCGCCCCGCTCGACGTCGGGGGGCAGCAGCACGCGGGTCAGGAGCAGCCACGCGAGCGGCAGGAACGCCGCGACGATCGGGATGCCGATGGCGAGCCACAGAGCGAAGCTGATCTCGGTGCCGAGGTTCTCCCGGGCGAACGACGCGAGGAACAGGTTCGGCGGCGTGCCGATCAGGGTGCCGACACCGCCGATCGAGGCGCCGATGGCGATGCCGAGCAGCAGCGAGCGCCCGAAGCGGCGTCCGGGGACGGCGCCGGGCGCCAGGAGCCGCTCGCGCCCGCCCGGCACGGCCGCGTCGACGACGCTCAGGGCGATGGGCAGCATCATGGCGGCGGTCGCGGTGTTGCTGACCCACATGCTGAGCACGGCGGTCAGCACCATGAACCCGCCGACCAGCCGGCGCGGCTCGGTGCCGGCAACGCCGAGGGCGACCACGGCGATGCGGCGCTCGAGGCCCCACCGCTGCATGGCGAGGGCGAGGACGAACCCTCCGAGGAAGAGGAAGATCAGCGGGTTGGCGTACGGGGCCGTGGCCTCCTCGACGCTGCTCGCCCCGACCAGCGGCAGCAGCGGGATCGGGACCAGCGCGGTCGCCGAGACCTCGATGGCCTCGGTCATCCACCAGACGGCCATGAGCACGCCGACCGCCGCGGTGGCCCGCCCGGCGTCGCCGAGCACGACGACGGCGCCCGCGGCGTCGGCGTAGCGGTCCGGGAGCAGGGCGTAGACGGCGAGCGCCAGAAGCGGACCCGCCAGCAGCCCGGCCCACTGCACCCGCCGCCGGCCCCGGGACTCCCACGTGCCGCTGCCGGCGACGTCGTCGTGGACCGGTCCGGTCACGACGGGCGACCCTACCGGACGGATCGGGACCTTCGACCCTGGGCGCCCCGCTGCGCTGCGCCCGAGACTTGACCTGATGCCTGACGTGGCGTGTCTCGACGGGAACGAGGCGGTGGCGCGCGTCGCCCACGCCCTGAGCGAGGTGATCGCGATCTACCCGATCACCCCGGCCTCCCCCATGGGCGAGCTGGCCGACGCGTGGAGCGCAGCAGGGCGCACCAACCGCTGGGGGGCGGTGCCCGAGGTGGTCCAGCTCCAGTCCGAGGCGGGGGCGGCCGGCACCCTCCACGGCGCCACCCAGAAGGGTGTGCTCGCCACGACCTTCACGGCCTCCCAGGGGCTGCTGCTGATGCTCCCCGACATGTTCAAGATCGCCGGTGAGCTGTCGCCCGCCGTCATCCACGTGGCGGCCCGGGCGGTCGCCACCCACGCCCTGTCGATCTTCGGCGACCACAGCGACGTGATGGCCGCCCGCACGACCGGCTTCGCCCTGCTGTCGTCGTCGTCGGTGCAGGAGGCCCACGACCTCGCCCTCGTCGCCCACGCGGCCACGTTGCGGTCGCGAGTGCCGTTCCTGCACTTCATGGACGGCTTCCGGACCTCGCATCAGGTGGACCGCATCGACCTCCTGGGCGACGACGACCTCGACGCCCTGGTCCGCACCGACGACCTGCTCGCCCACCGGGCGCGCGGCCTCGACCCGAACCGGCCCGTCCTGCGGGGCACCGCCCAGGACCCCGACGTGTTCTTCCAGTCCCGTGAGGCGGCCAACCCCTACTACGACGCCGTGCCCGGCATCGTGGCCGGCCTGCTCGACGAGCTCGCCCGCCGCACCGGCCGGCGCTACGGCCTCGTCGACTACCACGGCGCGCCCGACGCCGAGCGCGTGCTCGTGCTGATGGGGTCGGCCGCCGGCGCGGCGCGCGAGACCGTGGACGAGCTGGTGCGCCGGGGCGAGCGGGTGGGGATGCTCACGGTCCGCCTCTACCGCCCGTTCCCGACCGAGGCGTTGCTCGCCGCGCTCCCCGCGACCGTCCGGTCGATCGCCGTCATGGACCGCACGAAGGAGCCGGGCGCCGTCGGGGAGCCGCTCTACACCGACGTGGTCGCCGCCCTGGCCGAGGGCATCGCCGCCGGCACGGCGACGCTCACCGGCCTGCCCCGGATCGTCGGCGCCCGGTACGGCCTGGCCTCCAAGGAGCTCACCCCTGCGCTGCTGAAGGGCCTCCTCGACGAGCTCGACGCCCCGGCGCCGCGCCGCCACGTCACGGTCGGCATCGTCGACGACGTCACCCACCTGAGCGTCGCCCCCGACCCGTCGTTCCGGGTGCCCCGGGCCCGCCTCCAGGCCGTCCTCTACGGCCTCGGCAGCGACGGCACGGTCGGCGCCGCCCGCAGCTCGGTGCGCATCGCCGCCGAGCGCACCGGGGGTTGGGCCCAGGGCTACTTCGTCTACGACTCGAAGAAGTCGGGGTCGGTGACGGCGTCGCACCTGCGCGTCGACGACGAACCGATCCTGTCGACCTACCTCGTCGACGAGGCCGACGTCATCGCCTGCCACCAGCTCACGCTGCTCGACCGCATCGACGTCCTCGGCCGGGCGGCGCCCGGCGCCACGGTGCTGCTCGCCAGTCCGCACCCCGCCGGCGAGCTCTGGGAGCGGTTGCCCGACCACGTGCAGGCCCGACTCGTCGAGCTCGACGCGAACCTGTGGTGCGTCGACGCCCATGCGATCGCCCGGGACGTCGGCATCCCCGGCCGCATCAACACCGTCATGCAGCCGTGCTTCCTGGTGCTTGCGGGCCTGCTCGATCCCGCCGAGGCGGTGGCGGCCGTGCGGGAGTCCATCGAGCAGGAGTACGGCAAGCGGGGCCGCACGATCGTCGAGCGCAACGTGGCCGCCGCCGAGCGGGCGCTGGCCGCCCTGGCCCGGGTCGAGCCCGGCCCGGCGCGCCCCGCCCCCCGGCCCGTGCGCATCCCCGAGGACGCCCCCGACTTCGTGCGCCGGGTCACGGCCCGGGTCATGGCGGGCGAGGGCGACCTGCTGCCCGTCAGCGCCTTCCCGGTGGACGGCACCTTCCCCACGGGCACCGCCCGTTGGGAGAAGCGGGCGATCGCCGCCGAGCTGCCGGTGTGGGACCCCGAGCTGTGCATCGACTGCGGCAAGTGCGCCATCGTGTGCCCGCACGCCGCCATCCGCATGAAGGTGTACGAGCCCGCCGCCCTCGACGGGGCGCCGGAGGGCTTCCAGTCCAAGCCGTTCCGCTCCCGCGACGTGGAGGGCCACCTCCTCACCATCCAGGTCGCCCCCGACGACTGCACCGGCTGCGGGGTCTGCGTCGACGTGTGCCCGGCCCGGAGCAAGGAGGCGGTCCGCCACAAGGCCCTCGACATGGCGCCCGCCGGCGAGCACCGCGACGTGCAGCGGGCCGGGTTCGACTTCTTCCTGGGCATCCCCGAGATCGACCGCACGCTGCTCGCCCGCGACACCGTCAAGGGCAGCCAGGTGCTCGAGCCGCTCTTCGAGTTCTCCGGGGCGTGCGCCGGCTGCGGCGAGACGCCGTACCTGAAGCTGCTGACCCAGCTGTTCGGTGACCGCATCGTCGTCGCCAACGCCACCGGCTGCTCGTCGATCTACGGCGGCAACCTGCCGACCACCCCGTGGTCGGCGAACGCCGAGGGACGCGGGCCGGCCTGGTCGAACTCGCTGTTCGAGGACAACGCCGAGTTCGGGCTCGGCCTGCGCCTCGGCCTCGAGGCCCGCCGGGAGGAGGCGGTGCGCCGCCTGCAGGCCCTGGCCGGCCGCGCCGGCGCCGACCGGGTGGCCGCCATCCTCGCCGCCGTCGACGACGACGGCGAGGCCGCCATCGCCGCCCAGCGGGAGCGCGTCGCCGAGCTGAAGGCGTGGCTCGCCACCCAGGGCGACGACGGCGCCCGCCTGCTGGCGGCCGTGGCCGACGACCTGGTGCGCTCCAGCATCTGGATCGTCGGCGGGGACGGCTGGGCCTACGACATCGGCTTCGGGGGCCTGGACCACGTGCTCGGGTCGGGCCGCGACGTCAACGTGCTGGTGCTCGACACCGAGGTGTACTCCAACACGGGCGGGCAGGCGTCCAAGGCCACGCCCCGCGGGGCGGTGGCCAAGTTCGCGGCCTCCGGCAAGGCGGCGACCAAGAAGGACCTGGGCGCCATCGCCCGGGCCTACGGCAACGTGTACGTGGCCCAGGTCGCCCTCGGCGCCAGCGACATCCAGACCGTCAAGGCCCTGCTCGAGGCCGACGCCTGGCCGGGCCCGTCCCTCGTGATCGCCTACAGCACCTGCATCGCCCACGGCATCGACATGGCCACGTCGATGTCGCACCAGAAGGACGCCGTGCGCTGCGGGTACTGGCCGCTCTACCGGTTCCGGCCGAGCGACGACCCCGACGCCCAGCCCTTCCAGCTCGACTCTCGCCCGCCGTCGATGCCGGTGGCGGACTTCGCCCTCCAGGAGGGGCGGTTCTCGATGCTCGCCCGCTCCGACCCCGAGCGGGCCCGCCACCTGCTCGAGCTCGCCCAGGCCGACATCGACGAGCGCTGGCGCTACTACGAGCAGGAGGCGGGGCTGGTGCGCCAGGCGCCGGCCGCCGTACCCGTGGAGATCGAGCAGCGGTGATGCCACCCGAGCTGCGCACGCGGTACCTGGGGCTCGAGCTGCGGTCACCGCTGGTGGCGTCGGCCGGCCCGCACACCGGCGACCTCGACACGCTCGCCCGCCTCGAGGACGCCGGGGCCGGCGCGGTCGTGCTGCCCTCGCTGTTCGAGGAGCAGATCGAGCGCGAGGAGCTGGCGACCCACGGGGTGCTCGAGGCCGGCGCCGGCACGTTCGCCGAGGCCCCGGGCGGGTGGTTCCCTCACGTGCAGGACTACAACACCGGCCCGGACCGCTACCTGACGCTGCTGGAACAGGCCCGGGAGCGGCTCGCCATCCCCGTGATCGCCAGCCTCAACGCCACGACCAGCGGCGGCTGGGTCCGCTACGCCCGGCTGCTCCAGCAGGCCGGCGCCGACGCGCTCGAGCTGAACGTGTACCGCGTCGAGGCCGGCGCCGATCGCACCGGCCGGGACGTCGAGGCCGAGGTGCTGGAGCTGGTCGGCGACGTCCGGGCGTCGATCGACATCCCCCTGGCGGTGAAGCTCAGCCCCTACTGGTCGGCGCTCGGGAGCTTCGCGCCCGCGGTGGTCGACGCCGGGGCCGACGGCCTGGTGCTGTTCAACCGCTTCATGCAGCCCGACCTCGACCTCGACACGCTCACCGTCGCGCCCCGGGCGTCGCTCAGCGGTCCCGACGACGTGCGCCTGCCGCTGCGCTGGATCGCCCTCCTCCACGGCCGGGTACGGGCGTCCCTCGCCGCCAGCGGCGGGGTCCACGACGCCGGCGCCGCCGCCAAGCTGCTGCTGGCCGGTGCCGACGTGGTGATGGCCACCTCGGCGGTCCTCCGGGAGGGGGCCGGGTGGTTCGCGGCCGCGGAGGCCGGCCTGCTGGCGTGGATGGCCGAGCGGGAGTACGAGTCGGTCGGCCAGCTGCGGGGCAGCGTGAGCCACCGCACGGCCGAGGACCCCAGGGCGTTCGAGCGGGCCAACTACGTGCGCACCCTGAAGTCCTGGGCGGCACCGCTCCCCGGCAACCGGTCGTAGCGACCGGGCGGCGCTCGGGGCGCCGTACGCTGCGCCGGTGGCGACCGTGGGACCTGCATTGAGCGAGCGCGTCCCGCCGGCGGTCAGCCTGGCGCTCGTCGCCGGGGTCTTCGGCGCCGTCCAGCCGAAGGTCAACGCCGTGCTGGGCACCCGGGTCGGCAGCGCCCTCGTCGCCTCGCTCGTGAACTTCGGGGTCGCGCTGGCCGTGGTCGTGATGGCGCTGGCGGTGCGCCCGTCCACCCGCCGCCGTCTCACCCGCTGGGCGTCGTGGGACGTCCCCCGGTGGACGCTCTCGGCCGGGCTGGGCGGTGCGCTGGTCGTGCTCGCCGGCGCCGTCACGGTCGAGACGATCGGCGTCGCCGTGTTCTCGGTGGCGTTCTTCGGTGGCCAGATCAGCTTCGGCCTCCTCGTCGACCGGCTGGGGCTCGGTCCGGGCGGGCAGCGCGCCGTCACCGCGGCCCGGGGCCAGGCCACCGTGCTGGCCCTGCTGGCGGTGCTCGTGTCCCAGATCGGCCAGCCCGCCGGCCAGCTGTCGGTGCTCTTCGTCGTGTTGGTGGTTGGCTCCGGCGCCGGCGTGGCGCTGCAGTCGGCGTTCAACGGGCGCATCACCACCGCGACGGGTGACGCGCTGGCCGCCACGGCGGTCAACGTGGCCGTGGGCACGCTCGCGCTGGCCGCCGTGGCCGTCGTGCTCGCGACCGGACCGGGCATCGGTCCGCTGGCGTGGCCCGCCGAGCCGTGGCTCTACGCCGGCGGCCTGCTCGGGGTGACGATCGTGTTCGCCCTCGCCGCCGCCACAGCAGCCGTGGGCGTGCTCGGCGCGACCCTCACCATGCTCGCCGCTCAGATGGTGACCGCCTTCGTCATCGACTGGGCCGTCCTCCAGCAGCCGCCGGCGGCTGGCACCGTCGTCGGGGCGGTCGTGATCGTGGTCGCCGTGCGCCTCGTCGGCCGCCGGCCGGTTCCCGTGGCCACCCCGCCCGCCGGCGAGCTCTGAGGGGACGAGGCGGCGCGTACGGTCCTCCCCGCCACGGTGCGCGAGCGCTCGGGGCCAGCGGAGGAGCGGGGCGAGCACGCAGTTGCATCAACACATCATCTATTGTGATGCTACGATGCCACCATGCGGACGACCGTCACGCTCGATCCGGACACCCACCAGATCATCCGGCGCCGCATGCGCGAGCGGGGTCAGACCTTCAAGCAGGCGTTGAACGACGCCATCCGCGAAGGGGCCCGGGCGTCGTCCACCCCGCGGTTCGGCACGGAGACGGCGTCGATGGGCCAGCCGGCGGTGAACCTGGACCGGGCGCTGCAGCTCGCCGCCGAGCTGGAGGACGAGGAGCTCGTGCGCAAGGCGCGTCTCGGTTCGTGAAGCTGGTCGACGCCAACGTGCTCCTGTACGCGGTGAACCGCGACGCCACCCACCACGCGCGCGCCAGGCGGTGGCTCGACGACGCGCTCTCGGGGGCCGACACCGTCGCCTTCTCGTGGGTCGCCCTGCTGGCGTTCCTGCGGCTCTCGACCAAGGTCGGGCTCTTCCCGCGCCCGCTCACCGTCGACGAGGCCATGGCGCGCATCGACGCCTGGCTGGCCGCGCCGCCCGCCGTGGTGGTCGAGCCGACGCTCGACCACCACCGGGTCCTGCGGCGCCTGCTCGAGGGCATCGGCACGGGCGGCAACCTCGTCAACGACGCCCACCTCGCCGCCCTGGCGGTCGAGCACCGCTGCCAGCTCATCTCCTTCGACAACGACTTCGGCCGGTTCCCCGGCGTCGACTGGGCCCTCCCCCCGGACTGACCGCCGGACGCTCAGGGCGAGGGATGGCCGGTCGCGCCGAGACGCCCAACAACGTGATCCGCTTCCCGGGCCAGCCGGCGCCGGCAGCGCCTGCACCCAAGCCACACGCGGCGCCACTGCCACCTGATCGATGCCTGCGTTGAGCTGCGGGATCTCGGCCGGGCCGGTGAGTGGACCGGGGCCACCGCACAGTGGCGCCGAAGCGTGGTACCGGCGGGCTCATGCCCTCGGTCGCGACCCTCAACCCGGCCTCGCGCTCCTGCAGGCAGCGGAGGGCGAGGCGACCCAGGCCTGCGCCTCGTGCACGGCCCGTCGACCTCACCGCCGCTTGGGAAGGTGGCGGCGGACGCGGACCAGCATGCGGACCATCTCCTCGCCCAGCTCCTCGCTGGTGGAGCGAGGGTTGTTGAACACCACGTACTCCTTGGCCACGAGCGTGGCCAGGTAGTCCAGCAGCACTGCCTCGTCGTCCTTGAGCAGCAGGTAGTCCTCGTGCCGGTCGTTGTAGAGGACCGTGGCCGACTCCTCGTCGAAGCGGCTGCGGGCGGGCCCGGGATCGGGATCCGGTGCGATCGATGGCAGGTTGCGACTCCGCTGGCGATCGGGGCGGGCTCCCTCGTGCCCGAGGCCGGACCCGTCCTCGGGCTGGCGGGCTCCGCGGTCGAGGTCCTCGAGCGTCGGGTCGGGCGACGAGCGCTCCTGATCCCCGGACGCACCTGCGGACGGCCGCGAGCCGGAACCGTCGCCGCGCCCGGCACCGCCGTCGAGCAGGCCGCCCTCGCCCGGCTCGGAGCCGATCGGGGTCCGCATGGGGTTGTCGAGGTCGGCCAGCTCCTTCAGCACCCGACCGAAGATCCGCCGCACCGCATCCGAGATGCGGTCCGCGGTCTGCTCGTCGACCTCTCGTCGGACCCGCTCGACCGTCCGGGCGACCAGCGGCTCGATCGACTCGACGGCGTCGCGGAACACCGGGAACGTGTCCCGGTCACGCAGCACGGCCCGGCGCCCCGCGCTCTGCTGGAGGGCCTCGAAGTGGATCCGCCCCGACACCTGGCCGGACGTCCACGGCTCGTGGTCGAGCTCCTCGAGCTCGGTGAGGCTGTCGAGGATCGTGGTGCCGGCCCGACCGACCACGGCGACCTGCCGCCTCGGGTTGGCGTCGGTGGCGACGTAGAGGGCGAACTCGATGCGCCCCCACAACGTGGAGTGGGCCGGGATCGCCAGGCGGACGCCCTCGGGCTCCTCCGGTGTGACCAGCTCGCTGGATCGACCCTCGACCACCTCGATCTCGTAGTCGCCGGCGGCCAGGGCGGCTCCCCGGCGGCGCCGGAGGTAGTCGACGACCTTGCGCTGGGTGAGCACCCGCAGCACCTCGGGGTCGAGCTCGGAGAGGTACACCGTGGTACCCGGCACCTGGCGGGCTCGGCGCTTCTCCCGGGCCAGCTCGGCGTCGGCTCGGCCGCGATCGAGGCTCAGCACCCACGTCTCGTCGCTGTCCGCCGTCCTCGAGACCAGGTCGCAGCGCCCGCCGAGCTGCTGGAAGGCGAGCAGGCCGATGGCCTTCTCGCCGAGGGTGCGATCGTCGCCGGCCTTGGCCGACTCGAAGAGGTTGCGGGCCACCTCTCGGAGTCGGTCCGGGGACATGCCGGGACCGACGTCGTCGATGGCGATCACCGGTCGCTTGCCCTTCCGGCGGAGCAGGACGCGGATGCGCTCACCTCCTCGACCCTGCTCGGCGTAGGCGTCCGCGGCGTTGGAGACGAACTCGTTCAGCGCGTCCTTGGGGTCCTGGTAGGCCTGGCCGGTGACCAGGACCGCCTTGGCCAGGTTGCCGATGCGGAGCCGGACCCGCTCGCCGCCTGTGGTCTTCGCCCGCCCAGGCTTGGGGGCGGTGCTGGTGTGACGCGTGACGATCTGGCGGACCCGCTCGCCGGAGATCCCGAACTGCTCACCGATGGCGCGCAGGCTCTTGCCCTCACGGTGCAGCTCCAGGATCGCCTGGTCACGCTCCGACGGCATCCGACCAGCATGGTGCATCGCGCCTCACGCGGCGATGACCGTGACATCCCGTCGAGATCAAACGTGCCCTCGGGCGGGGTGAGCGCTGGTCAGTCGTGGTCGACGGCGAACAGGTGCCGGGCCTCGGCGTGGCCCTTGAGCTGGCGGAGGCCGAGGTCACGCACGGCGAAGCGGTCGTCCAGGCGCTCGGCGACCGCCTCGGTCACCAGAACCTCGTCGGGCTCGGCCTCCCCCGCCACCCGGCACACGAGGTTCACGGCCGCGCCCACGAGGTCGTCGCCATCGGGCGCCACGTCGCCCACGTGCACGGC
>SIRW01000058.1 GCA_004366205.1 Actinomycetota bacterium
CGACACCCCTCGGAGCGGACTACGGATCAGAAGGTTGGGGGTTCGAATCCCTCCGAGCGCGCAAGAAGTCCCTGGTCAGCGGGTTCGTGACCTGAGCATCGCCTCGCTTCGGACCCCTCTTGGCAATCCGTTGGCAATCCCGACGGGTCGCAACCTGAGAGGGAGGTCCCATGCGAACCGCCCTGGGGATTCGAAGTTCGGCGCTTCGCCTCGGCGGCCTACCGGTCTCCGGCGCGCCTCAGGTCAGAGGTGCGAGCGGTCCTGCGGCAGCGACCTGCCGCAGCTGCCGCACCAGGAGCGCGATCGCCTACCGTGGCTCCCGTGGCCGACCGCAGGCGGCCGGGACCGGGACAGGAATCGGTGTGGGACTACCCGCGCCCGCCTCGCATCGGTGAGGCGGGGGAGCGGATCCGCGTGGTCCACGGCGGGGTGGTCGTGGCCGACAGCCGGTCGGCGCTGCGGGTGCTGGAGACGTCGCATCCGCCCGCCTACTACCTGCCACCGGAGGACGTGGACCAGTCGCTGTTGGAGCGCACCTCGACCAGCACCGTCTGCGAGTGGAAGGGCACGGCCACCTACTGGACCGTGCAGGCCGGCGGCCGGGTCTCGGTCGACGCCGCCTGGTCCTACGAGGACCCGGTGCCCGCATTCGAGGCGATCCGGTCACACCTGGCGTTCCACCCTGCGAAAGTGGACGAGTGCTGGGTGGGTGGCGAGCGGGCGACACCGCAACCCGGGCGGCTTCTACGGCGGCTGGATCACGTCCCGGGTCGTCGGGCCCTTCAAGGGCGGGCCCGGCACAGCCGGCTGGTAGGCGGGCGCCACGCCGATTGCTGATGGCAGGTCCACCAGGCCCCGGCCGTGAGTCGCCCGGGTCCTCAGCGGACTGCGAGCGCGTGGAGCTCGTCGGCGAGGGCGCGCACCCGCTCGAGGTCGGGCACCCGCTCGAGCCACGCCCGGGGGATGGCGCCTTCGCCCAGCAGCGCCCCGGCGATCGCGCCGGCCATGGACGCCACCGTGTCGGTATCGGACCCAAGGCGCACGGCGAACGTGACCACGCTGGCGAAGGAGTCCGGCTGGCGGGCGAACGCGCAGATCGCGGCGGGGACGGACTCCTGCACGGCCAGTCCTGCCCCCAGCCGGTCGGCAACCTCCTGCGGTCCGGTCTGGTCGGCAGCGACCAGCTCGACGGCCGCCGCCATCCTCTGCTCGAGGACGGGGTCGCCCGCGGCACGCCGCGCGGCCTCGACGACGGCGCCGGCCGCGGCCCGTGCCGGCCCGAGGTACCGCACGGCGGTGGCGATTGCGACAGCCTGAGTCCGAGCGCCGGCCACGGCACCGGGATGCGGGTGGGTGACCGCCGCGCTGCGCTCCGCCAGCGTCAGCACCCGGCCGAGATCCCCGGCGGCCACGAGGGCGACCGGCGCGACCCGCATGGCCGCACCGTTGCTGGGGCGG
Organism: Actinomycetota bacterium; assembly: GCA_004366205.1. Taxonomy (GTDB): domain Bacteria; phylum Actinomycetota; class Acidimicrobiia; order Acidimicrobiales; family CADCSY01; genus SIRW01. Next base: position 1,459 of record SIRW01000058.1, read on the forward strand.
CCGGCGCCGCGGTGGGCCTCCCGCCACGGGGTGCCGGCGTGGATCCGGGCCAGCAGCTCACCCGTGCGGGTGCTGTAGCCGGCTTGCGGCGCCTCCGCCCAGCGGGCGGCGAAGCCGGCCGCCAGGTCGTGCTCGTCGAGGTCACCGCAGCGGACCAGCGACTCGGCGAGCGCGACCGTCATCACCGAGTCGTCGGTCCACGCCAGCGGCGCCCGGTCCCGCGCGAGCGCCGCGAACGCCTCGGCGGGCAACGGCCCGGGCGCGCCCTCGAACGGGGCACCGAGGCAGTCCCCCACCACCGCGCCCATCAGCGCACCCCGGAACCGCGCCCGGTCGAGCCTCACCCGCCCATCGTGGCCCGCCTGGGCCGTCCCGGGTAGGGTCGCCCGGAACGGCCCGGCGCTGGCCTCAGCGCTCGCAGACCTCGACCTTGAGCCGGCCGTCGTCGATCTCGGCTTCGAGCTCGATCTCCCGGTCGCCGCTGCGGAAGTAGACCTCGACATCGTCGGCGTCGTCCTCGGTGTCGCCGGTCGCGGTCCAGCCCTCTGCGGGGCGGGTCTCGACGAGCCAGAGCGCGTTGCCCTCGCGGGTGACGACGATCTCACCCGCGTCGCGCACCGGGTACACCCCGTCGACGGCCTCGGGCAGCACGTCGCAACCGGGCTGGCGCTGACCCGTGGGCGGGGCGGTGATGCCCCTCTGTGGCGGGGCCGTGGTCGCGGCCGGCTCGTCCCGGGCCGCCTCCGGCGGGGGCTGGGCGGCATCGTCAACGGCGTCGTCGTTGCCGCAGGCGCCCAGCACCAAGGCCACGGCGGCGACGCACACGGCGAGCACGCGGGAGAAGGTCATGATCGGGGATCCTCCCTCTGTCGGCTCCTTGCGGGCGCAGCCCTACCCGTTCCCCCACTCTCCTAGCGTGTCGACCATGCAGGCCCGCCGCCCCGATCGCTGGCTGACCCCGGGAGTGGGCGGGATCGGGGCGGCCAGCTTCCTCGCCGACGCCGGCCACGAGGTGCCCACGGCGCTGCTGCCCAGCCTGCTCACCTCCACGCTGGGCGCCCCGGCCTCGGCGCTGGGCATCATCGAGGGCGTGTCCGATGGGCTCGCCGGCGCGGCCCGCCTCGGCGGCGGGGCCCTCGCCGACGACCCGGCCCGGCGGCGCTCGACCGCCGTCGGGGGCTACACCGCCACGGCCGTGCTGTCCGGGGCCATCGGCGTGGCGGCCGCCCCGTGGCAGGTGGGGGTGCTGCGGGCCGGGGCGTGGGCGGCGCGGGGCCTGCGGGTCCCGGCCCGCAACGCGCTGCTCGCCGACGTCTCCACCCCCACGACCTACGGCCGGGCCTACGGGTTCGAGCGGGCCATGGACAACCTGGGCGCGGTGGCCGGGCCCCTGCTCGCCCTGGGCCTCGTGGCCGCCGTCGGCGTGCGCACCGCCATCGTGCTGTCGATCGTGCCCGGGCTCCTGGCGGCCGCCGCCATCGTCTACGCCGTCCGCCACGCACCCCGCCTGGAGGCCCGGGAGCGCACCCCGCTGCGGCTGCGGGTCGGCCCCGTGCTGCGGGGCGGGCGCGCCCGGCTGTTCGCGGGGATCTCAGCGTTCGAGGTGGGCAACGTGGCCGTCACCCTGCTCATCCTGCGGGCCACCGAGCTGCTCGAACCCGGCCGCACCCACGACCGGGCCGTGCAGCTCGCGCTCGTGCTCTACATCGCCTACAACGTCGCGGGCACCCTGGCGAGCGTGCCCGCCGGGCGGGTCGCCGACCGGCGCGGCAGCCGGGCGGTGCTCGTGGCTGGGGTCGTGCTGTTCGGCGTGGCCTACGCCGGGTTCGCCGCCGGCCCGGCCAGCGTGCTCGGCCTCCTGCCGTGGTTCCTGGCGGCCGGCGTGGCCATCGGCTGCGTCGAGACCGCCGAGCACGCCGCCGTGGCCCGGGCGGCGCCGGCGGAGCTGCGCGGCTCGGCGTTCGGGCTGCTCGCCGCCATCCAGGCGTTCGGCAACCTGGCCGCCAGCGCCACGGCCGGCGTGCTGTGGACCGTGTTCTCGCCCGGCGTCGCCTTTGCCCACCTCGTCGTGTGGATGGCGCTCGCCGCCGCCCTGCTCGCGCGGGCCCGCTGAGCGAGGGCCGCCTGGCGGGTTGCCATTCGAGCCGGCATCGCGCATACTCTGCGACGGACAACGTGACCTGGGACCCGTTAGGTGAGGCTCCTGGGGGATCGACAGGTTCGCTGCCCGGAAACGTCGAGAGACGCCAACGGGTCAACTGGCACGGCCGAATCAAGGCCCTGCCTAATGCGAGCGGGAGCTCCGGTTCCTAGTGCCCCCAGTGCTGAAGCTCAACGTGGGGGACCGAGCCCTGAGACCGGCAGCCAGCCTGCCGGGAGCAGCGGTGTGCGGCCTCCCGCGGGAGGCCGTTTGTGGTTTTCCGGGCCGGTGTCCGGACCAGGCGCCGTTCTGAGAGGAGGTGAGAGCCCTGCACGCAGACCAACCCCCGCCTGCCCGGGGGTCTGAGCCCCAACGACATCGCAACGACGCTCTCCCTCGCCGAGCCGCGCCGGTACCGGTGCGCTGACGCGCGCGGTCGCGGGAGAGCCCGAACCCAAGGGAGGTTCTCCCATGACCAAGTACCAGGCCACCATCAACCTGCAGGACATCAAGGCCGAGGTGGCGGCAACCAGCCCCGAGCAGCTCGCAGTCGAGCTGCCGCAGCGGCCGCCCTCCGAGCAAGCCATCTCGTTCCGGCTCCTGCCCAAGGACACCGCACTGTTCGTCTTCGAGCTGCTCACCGCCGAGCAGCAGCAGGCCCTGCTGGAGGCCATGAACGACAGCGAGGCCGTCTCGGTGCTCGAGCGCCTCGACGACGACGACCGGGCGCGGCTTCTCGACGAGCTCCCGGCGAAGGTCGCAAAGCGACTCCTGGCCCAGCTGTCGCCCGAGACCTGTGCCAGCGTCCAGGTGATGCTCGGCTACGAGCAGGGCACCGTCGGGCGCATCCTGTCCCCGGCCTACGTGGCCGTGCGCTGGTCGGCGACGGCCGGTGAGGCGCTCGAGGCCGTCCGGTCCTCGGCGTTGCGGCCGGAGCACCTGGGGACGGTGTTCGTCATCGAAGCTGACCGGCGCTACCGGGGCCTGGTTCGCCTGGCCGATCTGGTTCGCACCGACCCGCAGCGGTCCGTGGCCGAGCTGGTAGAGGCGCGCGACGTGTTCGCTCGCGTCACCGATGACGCTGCTGCCGCCGCGCGGCTCCTGCAGCGCCGCGACCTCGACGCCTTGCCCGTCCTCGACAGCGAGGACCGCCTCGTCGGGGCGCTCACCGTCGATGACGCCATGGACGCGCTCGACGTCGACACGACCGCCACCATGCTGGGCATGGCCGGTATCGCCGACCCCGGGCACAGCACCGAGATCCTGCGTAGCGAGCGGCTGATCTACGGCTCGATCCTGTACCCGGTGCGGGTCCGGATCCTCTTCCTGATGGTCACCCTTGCTGGCGGGTTGCTCGTCGGCGGGTTGATCGAGCAGTTCGAGGACACCCTGGCGGCCGTGGTCGCGCTGGCCGTGTTCATCCCGCTGGTGATGGACATGGGCGGCAACGTCGGCACCCAGTCGACCACGATCTTCGCCCGGGGCCTCGCGCTCGGACACATCGACCTGAGCCGGATCCGCAGCCACATCTGGCGGGAGATGAAGGTCGGGCTCACCATGGGCTCGATCCTCGGCCTCCTCGGCGGCACCGTGGCGTGGCTGTGGCAGGGCATTCCCAACGGCGTGCCCGAGCTCGGGCTTGCGGTCGGTCTCGCCCTGTTCACGTCGGTGAACCTGGCGTGCTTCCTCGGCTTCGCGCTGCCGTACACGCTGCTGCGGCTCGGGCTCGATCACGCACCGGGTGCCGACCCGTTCATCACGACGATCAAGGACTTCACCGGCCTGCTCGTGTACTTCGGTTTGGCTGCCTGGGTTCTCGGGATCGCGAGCTGATCGGGGCCTACGCAAGGAAAGGAGGGGCAGGTGACGACTGAGCTCGAGTTCCTGATCCGGCTGGGTGCAGGCTTCGTCGCTGGCGCCCTCATCGGGCTGGAACGCCAGTGGCGGCAGCGCGGCGCCGGGTTGCGCACCAACGCCCTCGTCGCCACCGGCGCCACCCTGTTCGTCCTGCTGTCGGAGTCCTTCGCTGACGACGAGGTGAGCCCCACCCGGGTCGCTGCCCAGGTGGTGTCCGGGGTGGGCTTCCTCGGTGCTGGGGTCATCTTGCGGGACGGGCTCAACGTGCGGGGCATCAACACCGCCGCAACCCTGTGGTGCGCGGCGGCAGTGGGCTGCCTCGCGGGGGCGGGCCTGTACTGGCTCGCGCTGGCGGGATCCGGCGCCGTCGTGGTCGCCAACGTGATCCTGCGGCCCGTAGCCCGCCGCCTCGACCGCCGGCCGCTGGATGAGGACGACGAGGTGATGAGCACCTACCGGTTCCGCGCAGTGTGTCGGCACGCCAGCGAGGCCCACGTCCGGGCGCTCATGCTGCAGGCCCTGGGCGGGTTTCGGCTGCGGTCGCTGCACTCGGTCGACCTCGACGAGGACCGCGTCGCCGTCGACGCCGAGCTCGTGGTCGAGGGCCGCGACGACGCTCGCCTCGAGCAGGCCGTGAGCCGGATCAGCCTCGAACCTGCCGTCACCGCTGTGCGCTGGGAGGTTGCGGACCAGAACGGGTCGTCGGAGTGGGAGGGTATGCGCGTCGGACCCGAGCGGGAGTCCGAGCGGTGACCGAGAACCTGGTGGAGGTCACCGCCCGGCTTCTCGACCGGACGCAGGAGGCGATCGCGCTCGCTCGCCGGCCATCGGCTCCCACCCCCAGCGCGTCCCAGCGGTTGCGAACCGTCGCTCGCGCCGCGACCGAGGACCTGGAGCGGGCCCACGAGATCGCCATGGCCTCGGCGAGGTCGCAGGCCGACGTCGGCTCCCTGGCCCGGTTGCTCCGGGTCCTCGAGGCGTGCGCCGAGGTGATCAACACCTCGGCCCGGCTCGCCGCTGCGCTCGACGACCTCGCTGGCAGCCCCCTGATGGCCGAGCGCGTGCTGAGCGAGCATCGAGAGACGATGGCGAAGACGGACGAGGCATGGCGCGCCGCGCTCGCCGAGGTCCAAGCGCCCCACCGGCGGCGCCGCGCCCCCGCTGATCTCCTGGTCGACGCCGGCGCCGCACAACCCGACACGGTTCGCCCGGGCCCGACCGGCGCGGTCACGATGCGCATCGACGACCACCTCGCGGCGCTCGCTGACGCCACCCTAGCCGTGGCCACCTTCCCCGAAGGCGCCGGGCGCGAGGTACTGACGACCGCCGTCCAACGGATGCGCGCGCCGCGCGCGGGTGCCGCGCCGGAACCCTGACGAGCGCGCGGCGCACCTGTCCGCCCGGCTACCGTCTCCTTTGGCCCCAGGACCGCGCGGGGTGAGGCCGGAGCCCGTAGGCCCGCCGATCACCCCGCTGAACCCGGCGTTGGCGTCACCGTGACGGACGAGGATCAGTCGCATGGTCGGCGTGAGCCCTACCCGGGCGCGGGCGCTCGCGTGCCTCCGCCCTCCTGCGCGAGCTCGTCGAGGAACGTGCGGGCCCCGATGACGGTCGCCCCCCGGGATCGGCACCGCCGGGCGAGCTCGCGGTCCGACGTGACGACCTCGAGCGGGCCGTCGAGCTCGTCGAGCAGCTCGACGATGCGGTCGTCGGCCGCGTCGCGCCCGCGGCGGCGGGCGTACCGAACCTCGATCCCCCCGTTGGTGCCCTCGCCCAGCCCGGGATGGGGCCGGTCGAGCACCAGCAGGACGCGCTGGGGCCGACCCCGGGCGTAGGCCTGCAGGTCGCCGGCGAGCCGCCCGGCGGCGGCGGCCGGATCGCGCCACCAGCCATCGGCCCGGGCGCCCATCACGTTGTTGCCGTCCACGACCAGCCAGCCGGAGGGCCGGGCGGCGCGCCGCGCCCGGTGCAGCTCGCGCCCGGCGACCACCACGAGCGTGACCGCGACGAGGGGGAGGACGAAGCCCAGCATCGCCAGGCGCAGCTCGTCGAGCCCGGCATGGCGCACGGCAGCGAGCACCACGTAGGTCGTGTACGCCAGGTACAGGCCGACGAACAGGCCTCCTTCCCAGCGCTCGATGGCGTAGCCGGTGAAGAACACCGGCAGGCAGGCGACGGCTACCGCCAGCATCACCGGCAGGTCGAGGCGCAGGGCGGCGTCGGCGACGGCGACCCCGCCGGGCGAGACGAGGGCGGCGCCGCCCAGCACGGCCGTGAGGTTGAACAGGTTCGACCCGACCACGTTGCCGACCGCGATGTCGCGCTGGCCCCGCACCGCGGCCAGCACCGACGTGGCCAGCTCGGGCAACGACGTCCCCACCGCCACGATCGTCACCCCGATGACGAGCTCGGACACGCCCGCGACCTCGGCCAGGGTGACGGCCCCGTCGACGAGCCAGCGGGCGCCGAGCGCGAGCGCGCCCAGGCCGGCAGCGACGAGCCCGAGGTCCGCCCACCAGCGCCGGGCGCTACCCGGTGGCGCCTCGCCGACGGCGGCGGCGTACTCGGCGCGCACGTCGGCCTGCTCGCGCCGGCTGACGGCGACGCCCCAGGCCGTGTAGGCGACGATCCCGGCGACGAGGACCCCGCCCTCGACGCGGCCGACCGCCCCGTCGAGCGCGAGCAGCAGCACCAGCGCGCTCACGCCGATCACGAGCGGGACGTCGAAGCGGACGAGCTTCTGGTGCACGACGAGGCCGCCGACGAGCGCGCTCACCCCCAGGATCCCCAGCGTGTTGAACACGTTGCTGCCGACGACGTTCCCGAGCGCCAGCGCCGCCCGGCCGTCGAGCGCCCCGCCGACCGACACGACGAGCTCGGGCGCGCTGGTCCCGAACGCCACGACGGTGAGGCCGATGACGAGGGGCGACACGCCGAGCGCGAGGGCGAGCCGGGAGGCGCCGCGGACCAAGAGCTCGGCGCCGGCGACCAGCAGCGCCAGACCGGCGAGCAGCAGGACGATGTCGACGGCGTCCAAGCGCACCGATCATACGGGCGCGGGTGGATCCCGGTCGGGTGCGCCGGCCGCGCCCGCAGGGTCGAAGGTCCCCGATCGCGCGGGCGTCACCTCACGGCGTAGGTGGGGTGTCCATCGCCGGGCTCAACTCTTCGGCCCGGATGCCCAGGGCAGGTTGTTCGGGTCGAAGGCGCGCATCGACGCGGTCTGGCTGGCGGTGGCCATGAGGTGGCCGTCCTGGCTCCACACGTGGGCGGCGCCGTGGCCGTAGTCGCCGTGGGCCAGGTGGGGGCGCAGGTCGAGCAGCACCCACTCGGTCTGGACGAACGAGCCGATGCGGATGGTGTTGTCGAGGCTGGTGCCGAACGCCAGCACGCCGGCGGCCCGGGCCACCGCCATGGGCACCATGTCGGCGACGAACGCGGCCATGGCCGGGGTGATCGGCTCGCGGTCGCGGCGGCGCACCCACAGGCAGATCCGGCCGGGGCCCGGGTCGGGGTGGGCGTGGATCTCGGCCGGCCGCAGCTCGATCATGCGGTTGAAGCCGGTGTCCCTCGGCACCGGCGGTGCGGCGAGCTCGATCCCGGCGGCCTCGGCCATGCCGCTGAACGGGCTCGCCCAGGCGTCACCCTCAAAGGGCGGGCCCACCTCGGGGCAGTTCTCGAAGTGGCCGCTGATGCCGCCCGCACGGTGATGGCCGGTGGCGCCCAGCGACGCGAACGCCACGGTGCCCTGGTCGTCGGTGCCGGTGATCCGAACCTGGCTGGTGCGCTTGGCGGCGGCGAGGATCTCGGCCCGGACCGAGATCGTCGCCTCCTGGGCGGCGGTCGACACGAACTGGGTCGTCATCCAGAGCGCCGAGCGCCGGGTGACCTGCTCGGCGGCGGCGATCGACACGGCGATGGCGGTGCCGCCGTAGAGCCGGCCGTCCATCCGGGCGAGGCGATCCTCCACGACGAAGCGGAACTCGCCGTTGCCGGCGTCGCCCTCGAGCCCGAGGAAGGCGGCGTCGGCGGCGATGCGCTCGTCGATGCCGGCGCCGGCGGCGGCCGGTGGGGAGGACGGATCGGTCATCGGGTTCGGGCTCCGCGGTCGGGTCGTTCGGGGCTCACATGATGCTGGAGCGGGACCGTGCGGGCGAACCCGCGCCGTGCCGTGCACGGGGATCGTGGCCTCGGCCCCGGGAGCCCGCTCAGAGGTCGAGCACGGCTCCCGCGATCAGGAAGTAGATGATCAGGCCCGTGGCATCGACCAGGGTGGTGATGAGCGGCGCTGACACGACTGCGGGGTCGATCCCGACCCGCTTGGCGAGCATGGGCAGCATCGAGCCGGCGAACGTCGCCCACGTGCAGATCGTGACCAGCGTGAGCGACACGATCATGGCGATCTCGCGGTCGAAGAAGAACGTCACGGGCACGAACATCACCGCCGCGAGCATCAGGCCCATCAGCACGCCGACCCGGGCCTCGCGCCACAGCACCCGGGGCAGGTCCCGGAAGCGCAGCTCGCCGACCGCCATGGCCCGGATGATCACGGTGGAGGCCTGCGAACCGGAGTTGCCCCCGGTGTCGATCAGCAGCGGGATGAACAGCGCCAGGGTGACGACGTCTTCGAGCGTGTCCTCGAAGTACTGCAGCACGTTGACGGTGAGGGCGGCGGCCACGATGAGGATGAGCAGCCACACCGCCCGGCTGCGGGCCAGACCCAGCACCGACACGGCGAGGTAGGGCCGGCCGAGGGGCTGGGTGGCGCCGTGGAGGGCGAGGTCCTCGGTCTCCTCGGCCTCGATGACCTCCATGGCGTCGTCGACGGTGATGACGCCGACGAGCCGCTCCTCGCTGTCGAGCACCGGGAGGGCGAGGATGTCGGCCTCCTGCATGAGCCGGGCCGCCACCTCCCGGTCGTCGTCGACGTGGACGTGGTGCACGTCGGTTTCCATGAGGTCGCGGACCAGGGTGCCCGGAGGGCTGAGCACGAGCTGGCGCAGCGACACGATGCCCCGCAGGCGGCGCTGGTCGTCGGTGACCGGCAGGGTGTAGATCGTCTCGGCGGTGGCGCCGGCGCGCCGCACCTTGGCGAGCGCGTCGGCCACCGTCATGTTCTCCCGCAGGTTCACGTACTCCGGGCTCATGACCCGCCCGGCGGACTCCTCGGGGTAGCCGAGGAGCGCGGCGGTCATGGCCCGCTCCTCGTCGCTCAAGCCCGCGAGGACGCGCGTCGCCACCTTGGCGGGCAGCTCGCCGACGAGCCGGGCGCGGTCGTCGGGGTCCATGTCCTCGACGAGCTGGCGGAACCGCTCGTCCCGCAGGCCCTCGAGCACCTCGTGCTGGTGGACGGGGTCGAGCGCCTCGAACACGGCGAGCGCCCGGTCACGGGGGAGCAGCCGGAACGGGATGGCCTTCTCGGCGGGGTCGAGCCGGGCGAGCTCCTCGGCGATGTCGAGCGTCCCGGTCTCCTCCAGCCACGCCTCGAGCGCAGCCAGGTCGGGGCTGCTCGTGAGGTTGCTGAGATCGGTCATGGGGGGGAACCTCCTCCGGTGAGGCTCCCCGCCCGACAGATCAGCCCGGGAGTCGGGCGACCGCGGTCGCGGGGAGCCGGTGCGCAACGGTTCGGACGTGTGGGGGTTGCTTCGGTCTGTCGCCGCCCATCGGCTCACCTCCTCGCTCGGTCGTCTGGGGTTCGGCGCCCCGACCGGAGAGCCACGAACGGCCTCCCCGCAGGAGGCCGTCGCCGCGCACGCTGCCCGTGCTCGAGGATCGGTCCCCTACGTCGAGCTTCAACATCCGGGCAGCGAACCTGTCGATCCCCCAGGAGCCTCACCGAACGGGTCCCAGGCCGAGTTGTCCGGGCGAGTATGCCCGCTGGCGGCGCGGCTGGCAACGCGCCCGCCCTGCTGGTTCACGTGGCGGTGAGGACTGCGTACATCAGGCCCGCGGCGGCGGTGCTGAGCACGAGGTGGGCGGCGGCGTTGAGCGCCGCCGTGCGGCCGGCGTGCTGCTCGGCCAGCCGCACGGTCTCGACGGCGAACGTCGAGAACGTCGTGAAGGCGGCGAGGAAGCCGGCGCCGGCGACGACCCGCACGGTGTCGTCGAGCCCGTGCCGGGCGGCCAGGCCGGCCAGAGCGCCGGCGAGAGCGGAGCCGGCGGCGTTGACCAGGAGGGTCCCGCGCGGGAGCAGCCCACTTGCCCGGAGCGTGAGGGCGTGGTCGAGCACGAACCGGCTGGCGGCGCCCAGCGCGCCGGCGACGACGACGGCGAGCAGGGTCATGGTCGCCGCCGGTCGGGTGCCGGGGCCAGGCGCTGGGCGAGGCCGATGCCGCCGGCTGCGGCGGCGATGCCGAGAGCCATGGTGGCGGCCACGTACAGCGCGGCGGTGGTCGCGTGACCGCCGTCGACGAGGAGGACGACCTCGGTGGCGAAGGTCGAGAAGGTGGTGAACGACCCGAGCGCCCCGGTGGCGAGCAGCGGCCGCAGCCAGAGAGGCAGGTCGCGAACCACCAGCACCGTCAGGAGGAGCCCCAGCAGCGCGGCGCCCAGGACGTTCTCGACCAGCGTGACCGCCGGGAGCGCGTGCTCGTCCACGGGGAAGCGCTGGCCCAGGCCGTAGCGGGCCGCCGTGCCGGCCGCGCCACCGAGCATCACCAGCCCGACCATCCACGCGGGCGGCAACCGTCGCCGGGGGCCTGATCGTGAGGGGGCGCTCACCACCGCGACGCTAGGGGAGCGCCGCGGTGGCGGAGGACATCGCGGCGCCGGAGGAATAGTTGCGAACGCAACGGTGTTGGCTCGGGCATGGAACAGGACTTCGAGCTCGGGCTGGACACCTTCGGCGACGTCACGGCCGACGGGTCCGGCAGGAGGCTCCACCAGGCCCAGGTGCTGCGCGACGTGGTCGAGGAGGCCGTGCTGGCCGACGAGCTCGGCATCGACGTCATCGGCCTGGGCGAGCACCACCGTGACGACTTCGCCATCTCGGCCCCCGAGATCGTGCTGGCGACGATCGCGGGGCGGACCGAGCACATCAGGCTGGGGACGTCGGTGACCGTGCTCAGCACCGACGACCCCGTCCGGGTCTACGAGCGCTTCGCCACGCTCGACGCGGTGTCGGGCGGCCGGGCCGAGGTCACCCTCGGGCGGGGGTCGTTCACCGAGTCGTACCCCCTGTTCGGCTTCCGCCTCCAGGACTACGACACCCTCTTCGAGGAGCGCCTCGAGCTGTTCACCCGCCTGCTCCGCGAGGAGGAGGTCACCTGGTCAGGCACCACCCGGGCTCCGCTCACCGGCCAGCGCGTGTACCCGCCGACGCAGTCGGGCCTGCGGGCCTGGGTCGGCGTCGGCGGCAGCCCGGAGTCGGTGGTGCGGGCGGCCCGTCACGGCCTGCCCCTGATGCTCGCCATCATCGGCGGCGAGCCCCGCCGCTTCGCGCCGCTCGTGCAGCTGTACCACCGGGCGCTCGACCAGCTCGGCCAGCCTCCCCAGCCCGTCGGCGTGCACAGCCCCGGCCACGTCGCCGACACCGACGAGCAGGCCCGCGACGAGATGTGGCCGCACTTCGCCGCCCTCCACGCCCGCATCGGTCGCGAGCGCGGGTGGCCCCCGATGACCCGCGAGCAGTTCGAGGCCGCCGCCGGCACGGAGGGCGCGATCTTCGTGGGCTCGCCCGAGACGGTGGCGGACAAGATCGTCCGCACGGCCGAGCTGCTGGGGCTGGCCCGCTTCCAGCTCAAGTACAGCAACTACACGATGCCCCACGACCTGCTCATGCGCAGCATCGAGCTGTACGGCACCAAGGTCGCCCCGGTCGTCCGGGAGCGGCTGGCGACCTGACCCACGAGTTCCCCCGCACCGGACCGCGGCAATAGGGTGGCCGGTGCCGACCTGGGGGGAGGAGCAGATGACGGCGACCGATTGGGACCTGGCGTTCGACCCGGACGCCTTGCGGGCGCGGTACCGTCACGAGCGCGACAAGCGGCCCGCCGGCGGCGGCCCCGTCGCCTTCTTCGACCTGTTCGCCTGCTGGCGCGCCGCCGGCGCCCTCGCCGGGCTCGAGCTGAGCGGCTGAGCGCCCGCCGACCGCCTGTGCCGCCGGGCGACGCCCTCTTCGAACCCCTCGGCGCCGGCCGCTACCAGCCGAGCCGGCTGACCGCCGGGCCGTGGACGCCCGACGCCCAGCACGGCGGAGCGCCCGCGGCGCTCCTCGCCCACGCCGTCGAGGCCGCCGCTCCCGACCAGCCGATGCAGGTCAGCCGGCTCACGTTCGGGCTGGTCCGCCCGGTCCCCCTCACCCCGCTCGCCGTGCGGGTCGAGGTGACCCGGCCGGGCCGCAAGGTCCAGCTGCTCGAGGCCACCCTGCGGGCCGGTGACAGCGAGGTGGTGCGGGCCCGGGCCCTGCGCATCCGCACCGCCGACCTGCCCGCCCTGGACGGGCACACCCCGCCGGAAGGCCGGCCCGAGCCCGTGCCGGACCAGCCGAGCCCCGAGGCGTTCGCCACGTCGCCCGCCACCTGGGAGGCGTTCCACAACACCGCCATGGACGTGCGGTTCGTCGCCGGCGGCTTCGGCGAGATGGGACCGGCGACGGCGTGGTTCCGGCTCACCGTGCCGGTCGTCGCCGGAGAGCCGACCCGCCCGCTGAGCCGGCTCGTGGCCGCCGCCGACTTCGGCAACGGCATCTCCCGCGTCTTCGAGAGCACCTCGGTGCTGTTCATCAACCCCGACCTCACCGTCCACGTCCTCCGGCCGCCCGAGGGCGAGTGGGTGGCGCTGCGGGCGGCGACCGCCACGACCGGCCACGGCATCGCCATGGCCGAGGGCGCGCTGTTCGACGAGCACGGCCGGGTCGGCCGCTCGGTCCAGAGCCTCCTGCTGGACCGCAGGTAGCGCGGGGCGTGCAGGCCGGTAGCGTCGGCAGCCATGGCTGACCGACTCGAGGTGCTCGACGAGGAGTGGGAGCGGGGGCTGGCGATCGTCGCCCATCCCGACGACGTGGAGTACAGCGCGGGCACCGCCGTCGCCCGCTGGACGTCCGAGGGCCGGCACGTCGCCTACGTGATGGTGACACGAGGGGAAGCCGGCCTCGGCGACGACGTGCCCCCGGCGCAAGCCGCCGCAATCCGGGAGGCCGAGCAGGTCCGCTCGGCCGAGATCGTCGGGGTCCACGAGGTCGTCTTCCTCGACCACCGCGACGGCATGATCGAGTACGGCCTGCCCCTCCGGCGCGACCTGGCCCGCGAGATCCGCCGGTACCGACCCGAGCTCATCCTCGGCCTCAACCGCCACGAGACCTGGGGCGGGCCGTCGTTCAACACGGCCGACCACCGCAACGTGGGGCTCGCCGTGCTCGACGCCGTGGGCGACGCCGCCAACCGCTGGATCCACCCCGAGCTCGTCGACGAGGGCTTCGAGCCGTGGTCAGGCGTGCAGGCGGTGTGCTTCGCCAACTCGCCGCGGTCGACCCACGCCGTCGACGTCACCGGGTTCCTCGACGTCGGCATCGCGTCGCTGCGCGCCCACGAGGCCTACCTCGCCCACGTGGGCACCGACGCCGAGGCCTGGCTGCGCGGCGGCGTGGAGGGGACCGGCCCCCGCATCGGGGTCGAGCACGCCGTCCCCTTCGAGGTCGTGCGACCGTAGCAGCGCGCAGCACCCCTTTCCGGACCCTCGACGCTGCCTTCGAGCGCCCAGCGTCCGGAAAGCGGGCGGGCTAGCTCTGCTGCTGGTAGCGGGCGATCTCGGCGCGGCCGACGACCATGTGGTGCACCTCGTCGGGGCCGTCGGCGAGCCGGAGCGTGCGCTGGCTGATGTACATGTCGGCCAAGGGGGTCCACTGCGACACGCCGGTGGCGCCGTGGATCTGGATGGCCTGGTCGATGATCTGGCACACGCGCTCGGGCACCATCGCCTTGACCGCGCTCACCCACACGCGGGCCTCGGCGTTGCCCATGAGGTCCATGGCCTTGGCGGCCCGCAGCACCATGAGGCGCATGGCCTCGATCTCGATGCGGGCCCGGGACACCCACTCGGTGTTCTTGCCGAGGGCGATGATCGGCTTGCCGAACGCCTCGCGCGACAGGCCCCGCTCGACCATCAGCTGCAGGGCCCGCTCGGCGGCGCCGATCGACCGCATGCAGTGGTGGATGCGACCCGGGCCCAGGCGCATCTGGGAGATCTCGAAGCCCCGTCCCTCGCCCAGCAGGATGTTCTCCTTCGGGACCCGCACGTCGGTGAACCGCAGGTGCATGTGGCCGTGGGGGGCGTCGTCCTTGCCGAACACGTGCATGGGCCCGAGGATCTCGACCCCGGGCGTGTCCATGGGGACGAGGATCTGCGACTGCTGGAGGTGCGGGGCGGCGTCGGGGTTGGTCCGCACCATGACGATCATGATCTTGCAGCGGGGGTCGCCGGCGCCGGAGATGTAGTACTTCTCGCCGTTGATCACCCACTCGTCGCCGTCGAGCTCGGCGCGGCACGCGATGTTGCGGGCGTCGGAGCTGGCCAGGTCGGGCTCGGTCATGGCGAACGCGGAGCGGATCTCGCCGTTCAGCAAGGGCTCGAGCCACTGCTTCTTCTGCTCGGGGGTGCCGACCCGTTCGAGCACCTCCATGTTGCCGGTGTCGGGCGCGGAGCAGTTGAGGCACTCCGGCGCCAGGGGGTTCTTGCCGAGCTCGGCGGCGATGTAGGCGTAGTCGAGGTTGGACAGGCCCTGTCCGGTCTCGGCGTCCGGCAGGAAGAAGTTCCACAGCCCGTTGGCCTTGGCCTTGGCCTTCACGCCGTCGAGCAGCTCCAGCTGGCCGGGCGCCCAGCTCCACCGGTCCTCGCGGTCGGCGCCGAGGGCGTAGAACTCCTCGGTGATGGGCTCGATCTCGTCGGCGATGAACGACTTCACCTTGTCGAGCAGCGGCCGGGCGGCCTCCGACATCCCGAGGTTGAACAGCTCGCCCCCGAAGTCGTCGACGTTCAGCGGGTTGGCAGGCATGGCGCGTCCTCCGTCTCGTGCGTGGTCCCGACTCTAGGGACTGCTCCTGTTCCCCTGCCCGCGGCGCGGCCCAGGGGCGCCTGGCAGGTGCTGGCCCCGACCGCTACGGTCGGCACTTGACTGGACGGTCAAGAAAGGGGGGTCCGTGGACTTCGAGCTGCCGAAGGACCTGGCCGACTACCTCGACGAGCTGGACGAGTTCATCGAGCGCGAGATCAAGCCGCTCGAGGAGGCCGATGACAACATCCGGTTCTTCGACCACCGGCGCGAGGACGCCCGCACCGACTGGGAGCGGGGTGGCCTACCCAACCCCGAGTGGGAGGCGCTGTTGCGCGAGGCCCGGCGCCGGGCCGACGCCGCCGGGCACTACCGCTACCCCTTCCCGAAAGAGTACGGCGGTCAGGACGGCACCAACCTGGGCATGGCCGTCATCCGCGAGCACCTCGCCCGCAAGGGCCTGGGCCTGCATTGCGACCTGCAGAACGAGCACGCCATCGTGGGCAACAACGTGGGCCTGTTGTTGATGATCCACTACGGCACCGACGAGCAGAAGGCCGAGTGGATCGACGACCTGGCCGAGGGCCGGCGGGGCTTCGCCTTCGGCATCACCGAGCCGAACCACGGCTCGGACGCCACCTACATGGAGACCACCGCCGTTCGCGACGGCGACGACTGGGTGATCAACGGCGAGAAGACGTGGAACACGGGCATCCATGCCGCCCAGTACGACCTGATCTTCGCCCGCACCAGCGGCCAGGCCGGTGACGGCGACGGCATCACCGCCTTCCTGGTGCCCACCGACAGCCCGGGCTTCGAGGTCCTCGAGTACCTGTGGACCTTCAACATGCCGACCGACCACGCCCACATCCGCCTGACCGACGTGCGCGTGCCCGACAGCGCTGTCTTCGGCGGGGAGGGCCGGGGCCTGCAGGTCGTGCAGCACTTCTTCAACGAGAACCGCATCCGCCAGGCGGCCTCCAGCCTGGGCGCCGCTCAGTACTGCATCGACCGGGCCGTCGAGTACGCGAAGGAGCGGGCGCCGTTCGGCAAGCCCCTCGCCCAGAACCAGGGCATCCAGTTCCCGCTCGTCGAGCTCCAGACCCAGTGCGAGATGCTGCGCGCCCTGATCCACAAGACGGCGTGGTCCATGGACGCCTACGGCGCCTTCTCGCAGTCCGACAAGGTCTCGATGTGCAACTACTGGGCCAACCGCTTGTGCTGCGAGGCCGCCGACCGGGCCATGCAGGTGCACGGCGGGCTGGGCTACTCCCGGCACATGCCCTTCGAGCACATCTACCGCCACCACCGGCGCTACCGCATCACCGAGGGCACCGAGGAGATCCAGATGCGGCGCATCGCCGGCTACATGTTCGGCTTCATGAGCCAGCAGGCCCCCAAGGGCGTGCGCGCCGAGGCGGGACGATGAGGGTGCCCGACTCCGTCACCTCCAGCCCGTTCGTCACCGAGGTCGCGCCGATCACCGAGCCCGACGAGGTGATCCGCCGGCACCTCGAGGACGCCGAGCTGCCGCCGCTGCTCCCCGCCCTGGCGTACCTCACCGGCGACCTGTCGCTGCTGCGCGACGACCTGCGGCCCGACCCGATGCTCGCGGCCATGCCCCAGGCCGGGCTCACGGCCGAGCAGCAGGCCGAGATCCGCCAGATCGCCCTCGAGGTCCTCGTCCGCTACCGCGACGGCGGGTGCGAGCCCGCGCCCGTGCCGGCCGACGAGGACCTGCTGCGGATCATGGAGTTCGCCGTCGGCGGCGCCGAGATGGAGGCGTACCTCCCCCTGCTGGAGGAGGAGCTCGCGTACCGCGGCGAGGACCGGCGCGCCCCGGGCTGGCGCCTCGACGAGGTGGCGCCGGGCAGGACGTTTCGCGTCGTGGTGGTCGGCGCCGGCATGTCGGGCATCCTCGCCGCCCACCGCCTGCAACAGGCCGGTGTCGCCTTCACCGTCTTCGAGAAGAACGACGACGTGGGCGGCACGTGGCTCGAGAACACCTATCCCGGTTGCCGGGTCGACAACCCGAACCACAACTACAGCTACGCCTTCGCCCAACGCCACGACTGGCCCTACCACTTCTCGACCCAGCCGGTGCTGCTCGAGTACTTCCGGCGCTGCGCCGACGCCTTCGGCATCCGCGACCGCATCCGCTTCCGCACCGAGGTGGTCTCGGCCGAGTGGTCCGAGTCCGACCTGCGCTGGTCGGTCCGGGTGCGCACCGCCGACGGCGTCGAGGAGGTGCTCGAGGCCGACGCCGTCATCAGCGCGGTGGGCCAGCTGAACCGCCCGAACCTGCCCGACATCCCCGGTCTCGAGACGTTCGCCGGCCCGTCGTTCCACTCGGCCCGCTGGGACCACGCCGTGGACCTCACCGGGAAGCGGGTGGCGGTCATCGGCACCGGCGCCAGCGCCGTGCAGTTCATCCCCGAGATCGCGCCCCAGGCCGGCGAGCTGCTGGTGTTCCAGCGCACGCCGCCGTGGCTCGGGCCCACGCCCGACTACCACGACGAGGTGTCGGAGGGGCAGCGGTGGCTGTACGGGCACGTGCCGTCCTACAGCGAGTTCAACCGGTTCTGGATCTTCTGGCGCATGGGCGACGGCGTGCTCGAGACCGTGCGCGTCGACCCCGACTGGGAGCCCAAGACCCAGTCGGTCAGCCAGATGAACGAGATGGCCCGGGCTCTCCTGGCCGGGTACCTCACCGCCGAGCTGGCTGACCGGCCCGACCTGCTCGAGGCGTGCATGCCGCACTACCCGCCGGGCGCCAAGCGGATCGTGCGGGACAACGGGGTCTGGACCCGGACCCTCAAGCGCGACAACGTGCGCCTGCTCGACGGTCGCATCCGCGCCATCACCCGGACCGGCATCGTCGACGCCCGCGGCGAGGAGCACGCCGTCGACGTGATCATCTACGGCACCGGGTTCCAGGCCTCGAGGTTCCTCGCCCCCATGCAGGTGACGGGCCGGGGTGGCATCGACCTGCACGAGCACTGGGGCGCCGAGCCCCGGGCCTACCTGGGCATCACCGTGCCGGGCTTCCCCAACCTGTTCTGCCTCTACGGGCCCAACACCAACATCGTGGTGAACGGCAGCATCATCTACTTCTCCGAGTGCGGCGTGCGCTACATCCTCGGCTGCCTCGAGCTGCTCGCCCGCACGGGGCAGCGCGCCCTGGAGGTCCGCAAGGACGTGCACGACGAGTTCAACGAGCGGGTCGACGCCGAGAACCGGCAGATGGCCTGGGGGTGCTCGGACGTGAACAGCTGGTACAAGACGGCCCACGGCCACGTCGCCCAGAACTGGCCGTTCACCCTGCTCGAGTACTGGCAGCGGACGCTGCGGCCCGACCCCGACGACTACGAGCTGCTGGGGGACCGGTGAGCGCCTACACCGAGCTGCCCTCCGAGGGCGTCACCGCGTTCCTGGAGAAGCGAGAACCCCGCTACGTCGGCCGCTGACGGCCGCCGGGGCGGGGCTCGGTTCGTCGGGGACGCACAGCAACATCGGACGGTGCCGGTCGAGCCGGCGCCGGTGGCCCGGGGATCACCGGCCTGGTCCTCGTCGCCCGCGCACGGTGGCCGCGGGATGTGGGTGGAGGGAACCGCCTGGGATGCCCGGGGCGTTCGGACCGGTGCCGCACTCGGCCGGCACGTCCATGGACCGGTCTCTAACCGGGCGGAGCCCGCTCAGAGGTCGGTGGGTGCATATGGAGGAGCTCACCTCCTTCCACCTCGGTGGTCCGAGACCCCCATCGTCGCGAGGAGGAGCCGGCCGGTCAAGGGGCTCCTTCGACTGACTGTGAGGATCACCGTTGGGGCCTGGCGGTCAGCGGGAGGCGAGCCACCCTCCGAGGGAGGCCGGGTCGGTCATGGGGTCGACGCCGGGGATGCCGGCGACGGGTGGCGGACCACCGGCCGGGAGGCCGCCGGTGGAGGCAGCAGCCATCGGCGGGGTGGGCACGACCAGCACGACGTTGCCGACCGGTCGCTCACCGGCCGCGTCCGACGGGCGGTTGGCGAGCACGCCCCTGACCGCCATGGTGGTGGACCCGCCGCCGTCGAGGTTGGCGGCCGCGAACACGCCGATCGACAGGAGGAAGTCGGCGAGCTCTCGCGGTGTCATCCCGATCGAGTACCCGCTGCGACGGCCGTCGACGGTGACGAGCACCATTCGCCCGTCGGCGAACCAACCCGCGGCGGTGCGCGGCGCCCGCTCGTTCCAAAACGGCCCGTTGTTGTGGGCGACGTCGGTCGAGATCGCCCCTCGGTCGACGAGCCGGGCGTTGGCCCCCACGGCGTCGAACACGTTGTCCCAGGACGCCAGGCGCCAGATCTTCGTCAGCGAGCCACCGGCTGGCAGGTTTCCGAGCTGGGCCGCGCCGGGGCTGCTGGCGGGGGCGACGAGCACGTCGTGCGGGCCGACATGGACCGAGGTGGCCCCGCAGGTGCGGGCGGACACGACGCTGTAGGGCTGCTGGGTGGCACCGTCGGCGGCGAGCGCCGGTGGGCCGGTCGGCCGGATGGCGACCGTGCACATCGAGCGACCGTCGCTTCGGAACGCGCTGCCGGGCGCCTCGGTGGTGAACAGGGCGATCTCGCTGCCGCCGGGCGCGCCCTCGTTGATGCGGTTGACCCGCAGCTGGGTGGCGCCACCGGCGATGAGGACGGTCGGCGCCGGTGGACCCTGGTAGTGGCTGTCCCGACGGGCTTCGTCCACGGCCACGACGCTGTTGGGCGCGCCGGGGGCCTT
Organism: Actinomycetota bacterium; assembly: GCA_004366205.1. GTDB lineage: Bacteria > Actinomycetota > Acidimicrobiia > Acidimicrobiales > CADCSY01 > SIRW01. The sequence goes on from SIRW01000058.1 coordinate 21,201, forward strand.
GAGGAGCCGGCCGAAGCTGGCCATGGCGTGGGCGGGGCGGCCGTCGGCGTGGAAGAAGTCGCCGTTGACCGCCGCCAGCGCGCCCCAGCGCCGAGCCGTGTAGGTGGTCAGGTGGCGGCCCGAGAGCTGCCCGGTGGCCGGCACGACGCGGACGTCGAGACCCCGGGTCCGGTCGACGGTGAGCACGCGCGCCACGACGGGGCCGGGCCGCAGGTGGGTGGTCAGGTGCAGGCCGGGAGCGATCTCGCCGTCGGCGACGGGCGTGCACGGCACGACGGCCAGTGCGGCCGGCGACACGGCGTTCGGGCCGCCGACGACCGTGATGTCGGGCCAGTGCAGGTCACGGAGGCGGACCACCGCGTCCTGGGGCACGCAGGTGGTGGCGGTGAGCAGCACGGGCCCGTCCAGCCGGGCGGCGAGCGGGGCGGCGGCCAGGGCATCGGGGAACGCGTAGCCCGTGGCGACGACGGCCTGGGTGGCGCCCGGGGCCCGGTCGGCGGCGATCACCGCCGCAGTGGCGAAGCGGTCGGCGCCGGCGAGGCGCCGCACCGCGGGCACCGTCGCCGCGACCTCGGCGACCACGGCTTCGCTGACGGCGCGGGGACCGCCCAGCACGGCGACCTCCGCCGGCGCCAGGCGCTCGAGCTGGGCCCGCGTCGCCGCGGGCAGCACCTCGGGATGCGTGAGCAGCAGCGGGGCGCCGGCACGGGCCGACGCCGCCCCGCCGGTGAGGGCGTCGGGAAAGTCGGTTCCGTCGGCGACGAGCACGGTGTGGGGCCCGGTGGGGAAGCGGGCGGCGACGGCGGCGGCGGTCTCGTAGCGGTCCTCTCCGGCGATGCGCCGAGGTGTGACGCCGGTGGCCAGGCGGATCTGGGCCACCACGACCTCGCGCACCGCCGCGGTGCCGCCCAGCACGAAGATGTCGCGGGCGCCCAGCCGGCGCAGCTCGTCGCGCGTCACGTCGGGAAGGCCGTTGCGTCCGGTGAGCAGCACCGGCCCCCCGACCAGCGCGGCGAAGGGGCCGCCGACCAGGCCGTCGGGGAAGGCCTCGCCGCTGACCACCACCGCCGCCGGCGCACCGGAGGGGTGCAGCACCTGCGAGATCCGCACCGCCGTCTCCCACCGGTCGGCACCGGCGATGCGGTCGGGGGGGCGCGTCCACGCCCCCGCCGGCGGCGAACCACCGACGGCCAGGGCGCCAGCCACCATCAGTGCGGCCAGGAGCGCCGCCACCGCCGCGCGGGCGGGGCCGCGCCCGAACAGGTCCCGCCGTACTCGTCGCACCGCAGCACGGTACCGGGGGAGCGGGTGTCCGCGGCGCGCGGCCACCCCTGGGTGTGCCGCGTGAGGTCGGTGGTCCTACACTGGAGCCACCACCACGACACGCGAGGAAGGTCAGTTGCCGAAGCCGAAGGACGACGCGTTCCTGCTCGAGGGAGTCACCCAGGAGGCCCTGAAGGGCGGACACTTCCGGATCGCGCTCGACAACGGTCACGAGGTGCTGGGGCACCTCAGCGGCAAGATGCGCAAGAACCGCATCCGCATCCTTCCCGGCGACCGGGTGCAGGTGGAGGTCTCCGCCTACGACCTGAGCCGCGGCCGCATCACCTACCGCTACAAGTAGGCGCCGTTCAGGCCCGAGGCGGGGGGACGGCGGGACCCACGATCGCGCCCCCGTCGCAGGTGATCGTCTCGCCCACGGTGTAGGCACCGGCCCGGGAGCACAGGAAGATCGCCAGACCGGCGATGTCCTCGGGCGTGCCGACCCGGCCGCGCGGGTTCCCGCGCCCGACGAGGTCCCAGTCGGTGCCTTCCACGTCGCCGCCCGTCCCGACGCCGGTGGAGAGCATCCACGTGGGGAAGGGGCCGGGGGCGATCGCGTTCACGATGATGTTGCGACGCACCAGGTGGGCCGCGAGCTGCCGCGTGAGGGCGTGGACCGCGGCCTTCGACGGCCCGTACGACCACGTGTCGAACACGGGGTTGCGGATGCCGTCGATCGAGCCGATGTTCACGACCCGGGCGGGGTCGTCGGAGGTGCCGGCCGCCTCGAGCAGGGGCAGCAGCCGCTGGGTGAGGAAGAACACGCCCTTCACGTTGGTGTCCATGACCTTGTCCCAGCCGACCTCGGGGAACTCCTCGAGTGGCGCGCCCCAGGACGCGCCGGCGTTGTTGACGAGGATGTCGAGCCGGTCGGTGTGCTCGCGCAGCGCGGCGGCGAGGCCGTCGATGCCCTCGAGGTTGGACAGGTCGGCGGGCAGCGAGACGCACGTGCCGCCGTACTCGGCGGCGAGACGCTGCGCGGTGGCGTCGCACACGTCGGCCTTGCGCGAGCTGATGAGCACGGTCGCTCCGTTGGCGAGGAACCCGGCGGCGATCATCTCGCCGATCCCCCGGGACCCTCCCGTCACCAGCGCTGTCTTGCCGTCGATGGAGAACAGGTCGTGCAGCTTCATCGTCTCGTCCTCGGCTCGTCGTCGGCGCGCATCGTACCGGTCAGCGTCCGGGCGCCCGGCGGCGGAAGTCGTCCACCACGAAGTTGGTACCGTGATGGTATGCGCGCAACCATCGACAAGGCAGGCCGTCTGGTCATCCCGAAGGCGCTGCGCGACCGGTTGGGGATCAGGCCCGGCGAGGTCGAGCTGACCACCGACGGGTCGGCCCTGCGCATCGAGCCGGTCTCCGCCGTCGGTGTCGAGGAGCGAGGGGGGCGGCTGGTGATCCCCGCCTCGGGCGAGCGGGTCACCTTCGCCGAGGTCCAGGCGCTGCGCGATGCCGACCAGCGCTAGACCGCCGGACCTCCTCGTCGACACCAGCGTCGCCGTCGCCTTCACCGTCGAGGACCACGAGCTGCACGAGCCGACGATCGGCGCGCTCGACGGCATGACGCTGGGCCTGGCCGGTCACGCCGCCTTCGAGGCGTTCTCCGTGCTGACCCGGCTGCCGCCGCCTGCCCGGCGCCCACCCGAGGTGGTCGCCCGGCTCCTGGCGCAGAACTTCCCCCGGAGCCGGTTCCTGTCGAGCGACGGTGCCGCTCACCTCCTTGCCCGGCTGGCCGGTGGCGAGATCAGCGGCGGGTCGGTGTACGACGCGCTGGTGGCGGCCGCCGCGGAGGAGCACGGCATCGGGCTCGCCACCCACGACCACCGCGCCCTCGCCACGTACCGGGCCCTCGGCGTCGACGTCGTCGTGCTCCCGGGCCGCTCCCCGGACGGCAGCGCCGGGAGGTGGCCGGGCTGATCAGCCGGCGGTGACCGTGGTGGCCACGATGGCCGCCTGGTCGTACTCGGCCACGTCACCGGTGAGCTCGACGGTGACCGAGGCGGCCGCCGCCGCCGACGAGCCGCCCGCCCAGAACCGGAAGGCGCCGGGCTCGGTGACGAACCGCATCGCCTCGTTGTAGAACGCCAGCCGGCTGGGGTGGACCACGAAGGTGACCGTCGCCGTCTGGCCGGGGTCGAGGTGCACACGGGTGAACCCGCTGAGCTGGCGGAAGTGGCGGGCGACGCTGGCCACCTCGTCGCGCACGTAGAGCTGCACCACCTCGTGGCCGGCGCGGTCGCCGGTGTTGGTCACCTCCACGGCGAGGGTGACCGGCTCGGCGGTCGTGCCCGCGCGGGCCCGCAGCGGCCCGTAGGCGAACGTCGTGTACGAGAGCCCATGGCCGAACGGGTACTGCGGGCTCGCCGGGGCGTCGGTGTAGTCGCCGTGGAACATCGACCGGCCCCCGCCGGCGCGGTGGTTGTAGGCGAAAGGCACGTGACCGGCCGAGCGGGGCAGCGAGACCGGCAGGCGACCGCTGGGGTTCACGGCGCCGAAGAGCACGTCGGCGAGGGCGGCGCCGCCCTCCTCACCCGGCAGCCAGGCGTAGAGCACGGCGGGGGCGCGGTCGACCCCGCCGAGGGCGTGGACCCGGCCGCTGACCACGACCACCACCGTCGGCGTCCCCGTGGCCAGCACCTGCTCCACCAGCCGGGGCTGCAGGCCCGTGAGGCCGAGGTCGGTGGCGTCACGACCCTCGCCCACCGTGCACTCGGGGCGCAGGCCGGATCGGCCGCCGACCACCACCACGGCGACGTCGGCGGACCGGGCGGCGTCGACGGCCGCGGCGATGCCGGCGCCGTCGTCACCGGTCACGGCGCACCCCGGCTGGTGGGCCACCGCCACGCCCGGCGCCGCCGCCCGGATGCCGGCGAGCGGCGTCACGTGCGGGGTGAAGTGGGGGCCGGGCTCGAACGCGCCGCCGGCCTCCGGGAGGTACCGGGTCCCGTCACCGGCCGGTGTGGCCGCGGCGTCGCCGGTGATGACGCCGGCACCCCCGCCGAGGTAGGCCAGCTCGAGGTGGGCGGGGTAGTGGTAGTCGCCCTGCAGCAGCCGCGGGTCGTCGGCGGCGGGGCCCAGCACCGCGATGCGGCGCAGCCTCGCGGCGTCGAGCGGCAGCAGGCCGCCCTCGTTCCGGAGCAGCACGATCGACGCCGCTGCGGCCCGCCGGGCGAGCGCCCGCTGCTGCGGGGTGTCGAACACCTCACATGCCCGGCCGGCGTCGACGTAGGGCTGCTCGAACAGGCCGAGCGCGAACTTCGAGCGCAGGACCCGGGCCACGGCCCGGTCGAGCACCTCGACGGTGACGTCGCCGCGATCGAGGGCCGCCCGGAGGGGCTCGCCGTAGCAGTCCACCTGAGGCAGCTCGAGGTCGAGACCGGCGCCCAGCGCCCGCACCGCCGCCTCGGCGCGGTCGGCAGCCACGCGGTGGTGGGTGACGAGCAGGGCCACCGAGAAGTAGTCGGCGACGACCACCCCGTCGAAGCCCAGCTCGTCGCGCAGCAGGCCGGTGAGCACGGCGGCGCTGCCGGCGCAAGGGACGCCGTCGAGGGAGGAGTACGAGTTCATCACGGCCGCCATGCCGGCGTCGCGGATGGCGGCGGCGAAGGGCTCGGCGAACACCTCGCGCAGCTCCCGGGGCCCGAGCTGCACGGGTCCGTGGTTGAGCCCGGCGTCGGGCAGGCCGTAGGCGCAGAAGTGCTTGCCCGTGGCGATCACGCCGGCGCGCAGGTCGCCGGTCTGCAGGCCCCGCACGTAGGCGGTGCCCATCCGCCCCGCCAGGTAGGGGTCCTCGCCGTACGTCTCCTCCACCCGGCCCCACCGGGGGTCTCGGGCGATGTCGAGCACCGGCGACAGGGCGTGGCGGGCTCCGACGGCGAGCAGCTGCTCGCGGACCACGGCCGCCACCTCGCCCATGAGCGCCTCGTCCCAGGTCGCCGCCAGCCCGATGGCCTGGGGGAAGGTGGTGGCGTCGCGGGCGCAGTAGCCGGCGACAGCCTCCTCGTGCACCACGACCGGGATGCCGAGGCGGGTCCGCTCGAGGGTCACCCGCTGGATCTCGTTCATGAGCCGGGCGCTGGCCTCGGGTCGCAGGCCGGTGGATGCGCCGATGCGGGTGACGTGGCCGATGCCGTGGGGGATGGTGCGGGCGACGTGGCCGGCGTCGACGGTGTCGCCCTGCACCAGGGCGGTGATCCAGACACCGCCGATCTGGGCGAGCTTCTCGTCGAGGGTCATCCGGCCGAGCAGGTCGGCGACCCGTTCGTCGAGGGGGCGCCGGGCGTCGCGGTACGGGGCGTCGGCGGGCGGGTCGGCGGGCACGGCGTCGAACCTACGCCGTGCCGGTCAGGCGGTGACGACCTCCTCGCCGGCCAGCACCAGCCGGCGCACCTCGGCGACGGCGGTGTCGAGCTCGCCGGCCTCGAGGTGGCGCTCCACCGCCCCGTCGGGGGTGAGGAACAGGAACGTGACCCGCGCCACCCGCTCGCCGGTGACCTCGCGGACCGCGAGGGCGTAGGCCGCCCCCTGGTTCCGGTAGGCCGCGAGTCGCCGGTCGAGCTCGGCGGGGTCGGCGGTGGCGGCCGTCTTGTGGTCCACGAGCACGAGGCCGTCGCCGGTGCGGTACAGCAGGTCGACGTAGCCCTCGAGCAGGCGGTCGCCGAGGGGGGTGCACACGTAGGTCTCCCGCCAGTGCGGGGCGGTGGCGGCGGCCCGCACCGCGGGTGACGAGAGGGCGGCGGCGGCGAGCCGGCGGACGTCGCCGGCGCGCTCGGGGATGGCCTCGGCCTCGCACTGGGCGGCCACGGCGGCGTCGAGGTCGGCGCCGCCGGCCAGGTCCACGGTCTGCAGCACACCGTGGACGGCCCGGCCCACGGCCGTGCCGTACCGGCCCTTCAGCCACGGCGGCAGGTCCAGGTCGCGTGGCCGCTTCTGCAGACCGGGGTCGGCCTCGCGGTGCGGCTCTGGTTCGACGTCGGGCGCGCCCTCGTCGGTGAGGGCGGTGGCCGCGACCGTCGTCGGGCGCCCGGCCCGGGCGAGGGCCTCGTCGCGCTCGGCCCGCCACTGGTCGCGGGGCGGCGGCGGTGGCGGCCGGTCCGCGGTGAGCGGCTCGGCCGGTTCCATCCCTGTCGCCGGCACGGCGTCGGGGACGCCGGCCAGCCCCGCCTCGCCCATGCCGGCGACGAGCAGCTCGGCGTTCGTCCGGTTGCGGGGGGCGGGCTCGGTGGCCCGCTCGCAGCGGTGCAGCGACACGACGAGGTGGTCGCGTGCCCGCGTGCAGGCCACGTACAGCAGGCGGATGCGCTCGTCGTAGCCCATCTGCTCGTCGACCGGGGCGTGCTCGGTGTACGCCTGGGTGCGGACCCGGCTGCCGAAGCCGTACCCCACCCCACCCCCCGGCGGGAACACGACCTCAGCCGCCGCCCGCCGCCCGCCGCCCGCGGTGGACAGGCCCGAGAGGATCGTCACGGGGAACTCGAGGCCCTTGGCGGCGTGGATCGTCAGGATGCGCACGGCGTCGTGGTCGGTCTCGGGCAGCACCGCCTCGGCCACCCGGGCACCCTCGGCGGTCTGCTGTGCCACCCAGTGCAGGTAGTCGCGCAGCCCGCCGTGCGTCGCGTCGCACCAGGCCCGCGCCTGGTCGACGACGAACCGCAGCCGGCGCCAGACGTCCCGGGGCCGGCCCTCGGCGAAGCCCAGCTCGAGCGCCCGCCGGTCGCGCACGACCCGCTCGAGCAGCTGGGCGGGGCTGCGCCAGCGCCGTTCAGCGTGCAGCTCCGCCAGGTACGCCAGACCGGCCCGGACGGGGTCGTCTGGGGGCACGGAGTCGGGTTGGTCGCCGAGGTACCCCCAGCGGCCCCGGCGCTCGACCTTGAACCGGAACAGGTCGTCGTCGCCGCAGGCCAGCAGGGGCGTGCGGAGGGCGGAGACCACGTGCAGGTGGTTGGTCGGGTCGTCGACGGCCCGCAGCACCATGAGCACGTCGCGCACGGCACGGCTCGCGTACACGAGCGAGCTGGACTCGGTGCGGTAGGCGATCCCGGCGTCGTCGAGGGCGTCCTCGAGGAACGGGAGCGAGGTGCGGGCGGGGATCAGCACGGCGATGTCGCCCAGGGTCACGTCCCGCCAGCGATCGGCACCGTCGTCGCCGCGGTCGCCGACCTGCCAGCGCTCGGTGACGGCGCGCCGGATGACGGCGGCCACGTCGGCGGCCTCGCGGGCGCGCAGCTCGTCGGCCCGCGTGCCCCCGCCGTGGGGCTTCCGGCCCATGACAGCCACGCCGGGACCGGCCGGCGGCGCCGGGCGGACGGCGTCGAGGGCGACGTACGCCGGCTGGGAGGCCACCGGCAGCTCGAGCTCGACGGGCTCGCCCATGAGGGTGGCGAAGACGTGGTTGACCCAGCCGATCACCGGCCCGCCGGTGCGGAAGTTGGCGGTGAGCTCGACGAGGCCGTCGCCCCCGAAGCGGTCCTGCGCCGCGAGGAACGTGCCGATGTCGGCGCGCCGGAACCGGTAGATCGACTGCTTCGGGTCGCCCACCACGAAGAGGTGCCCGGCGGCGACGGGGACCTCGTCCCACGGGTCGGTCCCGGCCGCCGGGGCCTCGGGGTCGGCGGCGGCGATCCGGACGGCGAGCTCGATCTGGATCGGGTCGGTGTCCTGGAACTCGTCGAGCAGCAGGCGCCGGTAGCGCTCGTGGAGCCGGGCGCGCACGCCGGGACCGTGGTCGGGGTCCCGCAGCAGCTCCCGCCCCAGCACCAGCAGGTCGTGGAACTCGAGGCGGCCGGCGGCCTGCCGCTCGGCCGCCGCCGCCAGCGTGAAGCGCCGCAGCGCGGCGCCGATCCGCTCGGCACAGGCCCGGGTCACCCGGTCACGGGCCGCGGCCAGCGCCTCTTCGGCGGCACCGACCGCGGCGCGGGCGGCGTCGCGGACGGACTCGTCCCAGTTCGCCTTGGCTCCGGTGCCTCCGACGGCGAAGCTCGGGCGTCCCTCGGCCCGGGGGTCGATGGCGGCGAGCAGGGCGAGCTCGTCGTCGAGGCCCCGGAGGCGCTCGGCGTAGGCGGCCAGCTCGTCGAGGCGGAGGCACAGCTTGTCGGCGGCGGAGCGGCAGGCCGCGCGGTGCGCGGTGGCGGCGTCGAGGGCGGCGAGGGCCGGTTGCACGAGGGTGTGCACGTCCGGAGGTTCCGGGGCGGTGTCGGGCACGCGGTCGGCGACGAGGTCCCAGCTGCGGTCGAACGCCAGGGCCAGCTGCCGGAGGGCGTCGGGTTGCACGCCCGTGGCGAAGAACAACAGGAGCGTCCGCTCGAGCGATCCGTCCGCGAGCAGGCGGTCGCGGAAGGTCGCCCAGCGGCGCTCGAACTCGATGCCCGAGCTGACCTCGTCGAGCACCTCGATGCGGGGCGGTAGGCCCGCCTCGATCGGGTGCTCGGTGAGCAGGCGCTGGGCGAAGGCGTGCAGTGTGCCGATGGCGGCCCGGTCGAGCTCGTCGAGCGCGGCGCGGGCCCGCTCGGCCACCGCCGGGTCCTCGCCCCCGGCCTCACCCGCGGCGCAGCGCTCGAGCGCGCTCCGCAGCCGGTCCCGCAGCTCGGTCGCCGCCTTCTCGGTGAAGGTGATGGCCGCGATCGAGCCCAACGGGACCCCGCCGGCGGTGACGAGGGCGAGCACCCGGTTGACCAGCGCGGTGGTCTTGCCCGAGCCCGCCCCCGCCTCGACGAACAGGGTGGTCTCGAGGTCCTCGACGATGCGCCGGCGCGCCGGCGCATCGGGCGGGTCGCGGCGGCCGTCAGCCACCGTCGGTGTCCTCCTCGGGCGGCTCCACCAGGTCGGCGTACAGGGCCAGCGCCGGGTCGTGGCGCTTGCGGTCCCAGGCCCGGCGGAGGTCGGCGACGCCGAGGCCGTCGGGCTCGCACGAGTGGCACTCAGGCCTGGGGCTGGTGCTGTTCGCCGCCGGATGCTGCGGGAACACGCCGGCCTCGATGCCGCGCACGATGGTCTGCAGGGTCGCCCCGACGCGCTCGAGCACGCCGGGCGTCACCTCGTACTCGACCCGCTTGAACTGGCCCTTGGCGGTCACGAACCAGTAGCCCGCGACGGCCCGGGCGTCGGGCTCGCCGGCGAAGGCCCGGGCGGCCTCTCCGTAGACGGGCAGCTGCAGGAAGCGCCCGGCCCGGTCGGGGTCGTCGGGCCCGAGGCCGGCGTGGTCCCGGGCGCTGCCGGTCTTGTAGTCGACCACGTACAGGGTGCCGTCGGCGGCCCGGTCGATGCGGTCGACCTTGCCCCGGAACCGCACCGCCCGGCCATCGGGCAGGCGGAGCGCGACGGGGCCCAGGGCGGCGCCGGGCAGCCCGAAGGCCAGCTCGGCGGCGAGCGGCCGGGCGCCGTGACCGGCGAGGCGGCGGGCGTCCTCGTCGAAGAAGCGGGCCAGGTCGTCGAGGATCGAACGGCGGTCGCGGTGCCAGAAGATGGGCCGGCCCGTGAGGCCCCGTTCCTCGTAGCGGTCGCACGCGGCGGCAGCCACCTCGAGCAGCAGGTCCAGGTCGTCGTCGGTCCAGGCGCCGGCTTCATCACCGGCACGCGCCAGGGCCTGCACCACGAAGTCCTCGAGGCACTCGTGCACGAGGCTTCCTCGGTCCAGGGCGTTGATCTGGAGCTGCTCCTCGGGGCTCTCGACCTGCTCGACCCCCAGCACGTCCTGGAGCAGGTAGTCGAAGGGGCACACCGCCCAGCGCTGCAGCCGGGTGGGTGAGGTGACACCGTCGACCGGCGAGGGCACGGGCAGGCCCGCCAGGTTGCCGTCGAAGCGCGTGAAGGCAGCGGATCGTCGGGCTGCCACCACGGCGGCGCCGGCTGCGACGAGGGGGTCGCCGGCGGCGGCGCGATCAGCCCCGGACGCCAGCATCGTCCGGAGCCGGTGCTCCTGCCCGGTCGCGGGGAAGTCGAGGTGGCGGAGCCCGGCGTCGAACGACGCCACGTGGCCCAGCCACGGCGCCGTCGAGCCCAGCAGGTCCTCGGACCAGAGGCGCCGACCTGCCAGGTGCGACGCCACCTCGAGCACCCAGCGCGACGGGACCCGCTCGCTGCTGCGGCGCAGGTCGCCGCGGGGCACGGTGAGCACCTGACGGGCGGCGCCGGCGAGCACGGCGAGCAGCTCGCGGTGCTGCGTGTCGGTACGGTCCTGGCGCAGCACGAGCTGGCCGCCGGCTGCCCGCCGCTCGTGGTCGGGCAGCAGCGCGTCGTCGCGGAAGGGGGCGGGGAACGTCCCCTCGGCGAGGCCGACCACGACGACGAGGTCCAGGTCGAGCCCCACGCCCATGCCGACCGAGCCGACGAGCACGCCCTCGCCCAGCCGGCCGGTGCGCCCCAGGTCGCTCTCGAGCTCGAGCTCGAGGGTGCGGGTGAACACGTCGAGGCCCACCGGCCCTTCGACCGGGCCGAGGGCCGCCAGCCGGGCCAGTGCAGCCTCGACCCGTTCGGCGGCCAGCACCTCGGCGCGGGGCCAGCCCTCCCGGTCGCCGGCGCCTCCGAGCAGCCGGGCCAGCACGGTGCCCGCCCAGCGGGCGTGCTCCGGCCACGGACGGGGGGCGGCGGCCGCCGCGTCGAGCTCGTCGATCAGCTCGAGCACGAAGGCGCGCAGCGCCAGCGCCCGATCGGCATCGGTCCGATCGCGCTCGACCCGCCACGCGGGGACCTCGGGGTCGTCGCTGTCACGCGCCGCTCGCTCGCCGAGCTCGGCGGCCAGGCGGGCCAGCAGGCGGTCCCAGTGGTCGCGCCCTGCGACGACCGTCGCGTCCCGCGAGAGCCGCTCCCACGCCGAGAGCGGAGCCCAGCGGCCGCGGTGCAGGACGGGCGCGGCGTGGAGCCAGGCGAACACGTCCTGGCGCCGGAACCCACCCTCGGGGAGCGCCAGGAGGCCGAGGAGGGCACGTCCCGCGACCGATCCCGCCACCGGCGTCACGGCCGCGCCGTTGGCGGGGATCCCGGCGGCGTCGAGGTGGTCGTGGAGGAGGCGGGCGTAGGGCTCGGGGCTGGCGTGCAGGAGGGCCATGCGGTCGAGGGGGGTGCCGTCGCGCGCGGCCGCGACGATCGTGCGGACAGCGGCCCTGGCCTCCTCGTCGGCGTCGGAGGTGGTGAGGATGCGCGTCCGGCCGGTGCCGGCGACGGCGCTGAGATCGGCCGGGGCCGGCGGCGCGGGCGCGTCCGGGTGGAGCAGCCCGACGGCGGCGGCGACCTCGGCGTCGGCCCGGGGATCCCCGGTCGCGCCGGCGAGCACCACCACCTCGGTGCGGGCAGCCACGGCGCGCAGCAGCGACCCGGCGTGGCGGGTGAGCCGCTGGGGCAGGTGGACGATCACGGCGCCCACCTCGTCGAGCACACCCGGGTCGGCGGTGACCGCCTCGACGGCGGCCACCATGAGGTCCTCCTCGTCGTACCAGTCCCCCTCGAGGCGCCGGCGGGCCTCGCGCACGAGGCGCACGACCTCGCCGGCGCGCCGGCCCGCGCGCCGGAGGCGGCCGGTGGTCTCGTCGTCGAGGTCGCGCAGCTCGCGGTAGGCCCCGATCAGGGCGGACTCGGTGGCGGGGTGCCGGGCGACGTTCCCGAACACGCCAGGGTCGTCCGCCAGGGCCCGGCGCAGGGCGGCGGCCAGCACCGGGGTCGAGACCGGCCGGCGCCCCGCTCCCGCCAGGCGGGCGGAGCCGAGCAGCTCGGCGAGCCGGTACGCCGTGAGGAAGGTCACCGCCGCCAGCCCGGCTCCGTGGCCGCCGACCGGCCCCAGCGCGCCCGACGCCAGCAGCCGGCGCGTGGCCACCCCGACGTGGTTGGACGGCACCACGACCGTGACGGGAGCGAGGGGCTCGCCGGCCTTCGCCGTGGCCACGGCAGCGCGCAACCGCTCGGCGGCCTCGCGCCCGTAGCGCACCCACTCGACCCGCGCTCCCATGACCGGGGATGGTACGTAGCGGCTGTGACAACCCCGGCGCGCCGAGCCCTACGGTGGGGCTTCGACCGGGGTGAGCTCGGCGCCGCCTGAACGCCGTGCGCCCGCGGTGGCAGAACGACCGCAACCGCGCCCTCGTCGACGCCCTCTACGGCTGCCTCTGACGCCCGCCGTCACCGCCACCGACCGGCGGACCTGAAAGGGACCAAGGTCCCGGGCGCGCGATACCTCCGGCCCTGTAGCGGCGGGCCGCCGTGGCGCACCGTGGGCACAGGGCCCCACGGGGGGGACCGGGGAGGAGACCATGCCCGACGACGGTCACGAACCGATCCTGGCGGTGCACAACCTCGAGGTCGTCTACAGCGACGTGATCCGGGTGCTTCGGGGCGTGAGCCTCGAGGTGGCGCCCGGCTCGATCGTCGCCCTCCTGGGCGCCAACGGCGCCGGCAAGACGACCCTGCTGCGCGCCATCACCGGCCTGCTACCAGTCCACCACGGCCGGATCACCAAGGGCACGATCAGCCTCAACGGCACCGAGGTGACGAGCTTGCCGCCGCCGGCGATCATCCGCCACGGCGTCGCCCAGGTCATGGAGGGCCGCCGCGTGTTCGCCGAGCTCACCGTGGCCGAGAACCTCCGCATCGGCGGTCTCGCCCGCCGCAACAAGCGAGGCCTGGACGAGACCTACGCCAAGGTGATGGAGCTCTTCCCGGTCCTCGCCGACCGCAAGGACCGGTCGGCCGGCCTCCTCTCGGGCGGTGAGCAGCAGATGCTGGCGATGGGCCAGGCCCTCATGGCCGGCCCGGCGATGATCCTGCTCGACGAGCCGTCCCTCGGGCTGAGCGCCCTCAACGCCCTGCAGATCCGCAACCTGATCGTCGAGATCAACCACGGCGGAACGGGCGTCCTCCTCGTCGAGCAGAACGCGCGCATGGCCCTGTCGATCGCGGACCACGCCTATGTGCTCGACAACGGCAAGGTCGTGAAGGACGGCAGCGGCGCCGAGCTGCTGGCCGACCGGGACATCCAGGAGTTCTACCTGGGGGTCGGCGACGCGGGCCGCCTGTCCTTCCGCGACGTGAAGAGCTACCGGCGCAAGAAGCGGTGGAGTGCCTGATGACGACGATCGAACAGCCGGAGGTCCCCCTCGTCGGCGAACGAGCTGAGCACGCGATCCAGCCGCTGCTCGAGGTCGACCACGTGAGCCTGCGCTTCGGTGGGGTGCACGCCCTGCGCGCCGTGAGCTTCGACGTCCGCCCCGGCGAGCTGCTGGGGCTGATCGGCCCGAACGGCGCGGGCAAGACCTCGATCCTGAACTGCCTCAACGGGGTCTATCGACCGCAGCAGGGCTCGATCCGCCTGCGCGGCAGGGAGCTGGTCGGCCTCAGGCCGCCCGCCACCGTCGAGGCCGGCATCGCCCGCACCTTCCAGAACCTGGGCTTGTTCACGAACCTGGACGTGTTCGACAACCTCATGCTCGGCCGCCACCACCTCATGCGGTCCGGCGCGCTCAGCGGCGCCGTGTGGTTCGGCCGCACCCGCCGTGAGGAGATCGCCCACCGGCGGCGGTGCGCCGAGATCATCGAGTTCCTCGACCTGGTCAGGTACCGCTACCTGCCGGTGGGGATGCTGCCGTACGGGGTGCAGAAGCGGGTCGAGCTGGGCCGGGCCCTGGCCATGGACCCGACCCTGCTGCTGCTCGACGAGCCCGTGGCCGGCATGAACCGCGAGGAGACCGAGGACATGGCCCGCCACATCCTCGAGATCCGTGAGGGGCTCGGGTTCGCCATCGTGCTCGTGGAGCACCAGCTCGATTTGGTCATGGACCTCGCCGACCGCGTGGTGGTGCTCGACTTCGGGGAGCTGGCCGCCATCGGGACCCCTGACGAGGTGAAGGACGACCCCCGCGTCCTCGCCGCCTACCTGGGATTCGCGGAGACATGAGCGCGGCGCCGACCATCGACCGACCGGCCGGCCCGGCCGCCATCGGGGAGGCGACCTCGCTGCCCGCGCTGCTCCTCGCCCGGGCCGACGCCGCCCCCACCGACGTGGCCATGCGCCGCAGCCGGAGCTGCATCTGGTCCGAGATCACCTGGGCGGAGTACGCGGAGCACGTCGCCCGGGTGGGGCTCGGCCTGCTCGCCCTCGGCGTGGGGCCCGGCGACCACGTGGCCGTGCACAGCGACAACCGGCCCGAGTGGCTGTACGCCGACCTCGGGGCCCAGGGCATCGGCGCCGTGACCGTCGGGGTCTACCCGACGAGCCCCCCGGCGGAGGTCGAGTACCTGCTCGGCCACTCCGAGGCGGTGGTGCTGTTCGCCGAGGACGAGGAGCAGCTCGACAAGGCGCTCGAGGTGCGCGAGCGCCTGCCGCTGCTGCGTCACATCGTGGTGTTCGACACGGCCCTGATCGGCGCCCACCTGGACGACCCGCAGATCATGTCGTTCGCCGAGCTCGAGGCGATCGGCGGCCGGGAGGACCCGGCCGGCTACCGGGAGCGGGTCGCGGCGCTCGACCCGGCGGACGTGGCGATCGTCGTCTACACGTCGGGCACGACCGGCCCCCCGAAGGGGGCCATGCTCACCCACCGCAACCTGCTGGCCGCCGCCGAGACCCTGAACGTCCTCAACGAGGCGGGCGAGCGTGACGAGATCCTCTCGTACCTGCCGCTGTGCCACATCGCCGAGCGGCTGCTCTCGCTCGTGAACGCCCTGTGGTTCGGGGTGGTCGTCAACTTCGGCCAGGGCAGCGACACGTTCGCCAGCGACCTTCGGGAGGTGCAGCCCACCGCCTTCCTGGGCGTCCCCCGCGTCTGGGAGAAGATGATGGCGGCCGTCGAGATCGGCATCGCCGACGCCACCTGGCTGAAGCGCCACGTCTACGCCTTCTGGATGCGCCAGGGCGCGCGGCTCGCACCCCGGCGGATGCGAAGCGCCATGCGGCCCCACCACTGGGCCTGGTACTTCCTGGGCTGGCTGATGCTCTACCGCCCCGTGCGCGACAAGCTCGGCCTGCGACGGGTGCGCATCGCCATCTCGGGCGCAGCGCCGATCTCGCCGTCGGTGCTCGAGTTCTTCTGGGCGCTCGGCGTGCCGATCCGCGAGGCGTACAGCCAGACCGAGAACACCGCCGTGGCGACCTACACGCCGGCCGGCGACGTGCGCATCGGCAAGGTCGGGATCCCGCTGCCGGGGACCGAGATCCGCATCGCCCCCGACGGCGAGATCCTCACCCGGTCCGCTACCACGTTCGCCGGCTACTTCAAGAACCCCGAGGCGACGGCGGCCGCCCTCGACCCCGACGGGTGGCTCCACACCGGTGACATCGGTGAGCTCGACGAGGACGGGTACCTGCGGATCACCGACCGCAAGAAGGACATCATCATCACGGCGGGCGGCAAGAACATCGCGCCGTCGGTCATCGAGAACCGCCTGAAGGTCTCTCCGTTCGTCCGCGAGGCGATCGTGATCGGCGACGGCCGCAAGCACCTCACCGCCCTGGTCGGCATCGAGCAGGACACGGTCGGTGACTGGGCGACCCGGCGCTTCCTGCCCTACACGACCTACGAGGACCTCGCCGCCAAGGCCGAGGTGCGGACGCTGATCGCCGAGTGGGTCGAGCACGTCAACCGGGAGCTCGCCCAGGTGGAGCAGATCAAGGACTTCCGCATCCTGCCGCGGCTGCTCGACCACGAGGAGGGGCAGCTCACGGCGACCCAGAAGGTCAAGCGCCGGGCCATCAGCGACGAGTTCGGCGACCTCATCGAGGAGATGTACCGGTGACCGACTTCGTCCAGCTCATCTTCGCCGGTCTCGCTCTGGGCGCCCGCTACGCCCTGGTGGCGCTCGGGTTCGTCGTGATCTACCGGGCGACCGGCGTGATCAACTTCGCCCAGGGCGCCTTCGTCGCCCTCGGCGCCTATCTCGTGTACCAGTTCGGCACCACCTGGGCGCTGCCGTTCGCGCTGGCGGTGATCCTGGCGATGCTGGTGTCCGCGGGTGTGGGCGCCGGTGTCGAGCGTGTCGTGCTGCGGCGGGTGATCGGCCGGCCGGTGTTCGCCGTGATCATGATCACCGTCGGCCTGCTGTTCCTGCTCGAGCAGTTCGTGACGAGCGTCTGGGGCCACCAGTCCCTCAACCTGGGTGATCCCTGGGGGGTCAGCACGGCGTCGATCGGGACGCTCGTCGTCTCGCACCGGGACGTGTGGACGCTGGTGCTCGCCGGAGTCGTGCTGGCCGGGTTCTTCGCCGTGTTCCGTTACTCGGGGTTCGGCCTGGCCATGCGGGCCACCGCCCTCGATCAGGAGGCCGCCATGGCCCGGGGCATCGACGTGCGGCGGGTGTTCGCCGCCTCGTGGGCCATCGCCGGCGCCGTGGGCGCCCTGGCCGGCATCACCATCGCCTCGGGTGCCGCGGGCCTGAACCCCGGCATCGGCCTGATCGCCCTGGCGGCCTTCCCGGCCATGATCCTCGGCGGGCTCGACTCGCCGCTCGGCGCGGTGCTGGGCGGGCTGATCATCGGGGTCACCCAGACCCTCACGGCCGGCTACCAGCCGCAGTACGCGGCGTGGCTCGGCGAGAACTTCTACGTGGTCATGCCCTTCGTGGTGATGATCCTGATCCTCATGGTGCGGCCCTTCGGGCTGTTCGGCACGAAGGAGGTCGCACGGCTGTGAGCAGGTCGTCCGCCAACCCCGTCATGGTCCGCCGCCACGGTGACGACCTCCGGCTCTTCCCCACCCGCCAGAAGAAGGTCGTCTACGCCGCCCTTGTCGTCGCGGCGCTGGCGCTGCCGTTCCAGCTGTCGGGGTTCTGGACCTCCGTCGCCGTCTACGCCGGCATCGCCGCGATCGGCGGGATCGGCCTGAACCTGCTGACCGGCTTCACCGGGCAGGTCTCGCTCGGGCACGCGGCGTTCCTCGGGGCCGGGGCCTACGCCGGCGCCTACGTCGGCAGCGAGCTCGGCATGCCCTTCGTCGTGTGGCTGGCGGCGGCCGCGCTCGTCGGCGCCGTCATCGGTGGCGTGATCGGTCCGTTCGCTCTCCGGTTGCGGGGCAGCTACCTCGCCATCATCACGCTCGGCCTGGTGTTCCTCGGCCAGCACGTCTTCCAGAACTGGACGTCGGTCACCGGCGGCCTGAACGGTCGCTCGATCCGCATCCCCGTCGCCATCGGGCCGGTCGACTTCGCCGACCTCGAGGTCCTCGGCCACCAGCTCACCCGGGACCAGGGGTACTTCATCCTCGTCTGGGCCCTGGTCGCGCTCGTCGCCCTCACCGCCAAGAACATCGTGCGCTCGCGGGCGGGCCGGGCCATGCAGGCCGTGCGCGACCGGGACCTCGCCGCCGAGGCGATCGGCGTGCACCTGGCCCGCACCAAGGTCCTGGCCTTCGTGCTGTCGAGCTCGCTGGCGGCGGCCGCCGGCGCGCTGCTCGGCTCCTACCAGCGGTTCGTGCACCCGGGCGAGTTCAGCCTCGTGCTGTCGATCATGTACATCGCCATCATCGTGGTGGGCGGCGTGGGCACCACGTTCGGCCCGATCCTCGGCGCCGTGTTCATCACCGGCGTCCCCCGGCTCATCGAGTCGGTCAGCGACCGCCTCCCCTTCGTGGCCACGGACACGGCGGGCGGCGGCCTCATCACCGTCTACTCGCTCAACTGGGCGATCTTCGGCCTGCTGATCATCCTCTTCCTCGTCTTCGAGCCGCGCGGGCTGGCCGCCATGTGGATCCGCCTGCGCCTCTACTTCAGATCCTGGCCCTTCTCGTACTGACACACGCACCGACCACGGACACAAGGAGGCACACCGATGACCAGGCATCCGAGGTGGGGACGGGCGCTCGCCGGGCTCGCCGTGCTGGCCCTGCTCGTCGCCGCCTGCGGGAACGGCGACACCACCGGTGACACCAGCGCCCCGACCGCCAGCGACCCGTCGGGCACCCAGCCGGCGGGTGACCCCGAGCCGGTCCCCGGCTTCGACGGGACGACCATCAACGTCGGCATCCTCGTGCCGCTCAGCGGCCTGCCCGCCATCATCGGCAACCCGCTCGCGGCCGGGCAGGAGACCTACTGGTCGTACGTGAACGACGACCTCGGTGGCGTCGCCGGCAAGTACCCGGTGCGCCCCGTCGTGGAGGACACCCTCTACGAGACCGGCGTCACCGTGCAGAAGTACAACCGCATCAAGGACGACGTCGTGCTGTTCGCCCAGGTGATGGGCACCCCCCACAACCTGGCCCTGCTGCCGCTGCTGGAGGACGACAACATCGTGGCCTCGCCGGCGTCGCAGGACGCGATCTGGGTGCGGGAGCAGAACCTCCTGCCGGTGATCCAGCCGTACCAGATCGACGTGATCAACGCCATGGCGTACTACATCGAGGAGGCCGGCGGCCGGGGCAGGACCGTGTGCGCCATCATCGAGAACGACGTCTACGGCGAGGCCGGCCTCGAGGGGCTCCGGTTCGCGGCCGAGCGCCTCGACTTCGACATCGCCACCGTCACCCGGTTCGCCCTGGGCGACCAGGACTTCACCGCCCAGGTCACGTCGCTTCGCTCCAACGGCTGCGAGGTGGTCTGGGTGAACGCCCTGCCGAGCGAGTTCGGCGCCATCCTCGGCAAGGCGGCCGAGCTGGGCTACACGCCCCAGTGGATCGCCCAGTCGCCGGCGTGGGTGGACGTGCTCGGCGCCGGCGACCTGCGCGGCTACCTCGAGGAGCACGTCTGGATCGCCGCCGTCGGCACGGAACCCGACGACACCTCCGACCCGAGCATGGCCCAGCTCGTCGAGCTCCGGAACCGCTACCGCCCGGATCAGAAGCCGGACTACTACTTCAACTTCGGCTACTACCAGGCCATGGCGGTCCACCAGGTCCTCGAGCGGGCCGTCGAGCGCGGTGACCTGAGCCGCGACGGGATCATCGAGGCGATGAACAGCCTGGACAAGCTCGACTACGGCGGGCTCATCGGCGAGTACGCATGGGGTCCCCCTGAGGCCCGCAAGCCGGCGCCGATGAGCACCGTGTTCAAGATCAACATGGACAAGCCCTTCGGGCTCGAGGCGCTCAAGGTCAACTTCGAGACCCCGCACGCCGCCGCCTACGAGTTCTGACGGCGGCTCCGTCAACCCCGCCGGAAGGGAGGCCCCTTGATGGACCGCATGAACCCGCTCGACGCCTCGTTCCTCCACATCGAGGACGGCACCACCCACATGGCCATCGCGTCGTGCGCCGTGTTCGAGGGGCCTCCCCCCGCGTTCGCCGAGCTGCGGGCGGCGCTGGGCTCGAAGCTCCCGCTGGTGCCCCGCTACCGGCAGCGGGTGCGCTTCGTGCCCTTCGACCTGGGGCGCCCCGTGTGGGTCGACGACCCCCACTTCGACCTCGACTACCACGTCCGCCACACCGCCCTGCCCCCGCCCGGTGGCGAGGCGGCGCTGCGGGCGCTGATGGGCCGGGTGATGTCCCAGGAGCTCGACCGCAACCGCCCCCTCTGGGAGGCGTGGATGGTCGAGGGCCTGGAGGAGGGGCACTGGGCGCTCATCAGCAAGGTGCACCACTGCATGGTCGACGGCATTGCCGGCACCGACCTGCTCGCCGTCATGCTCGACGTGACGCCCGAGCCCGCGCAGCCCCCGGTCGACTCGTGGGCGCCCCGGCCCGAGCCGTCCGACCTGGCCCTGGCGGCCCGCGCCCTCGCGGACCTGGTCCGCAGCCCCTACGAGCAGTACCGGGCGTTGCGCGCCGCCACCCGGGCGCCGCGCCGGGTGGTGGGGCGCGCCGCCGACGTGGCCCGCGGCCTGTGGGCGTACGGCAGCCTGCTCCGCTCCCCGCCGCCCACCTCGCTGACCGGGTCGATCGGGCCCCACCGGCGCTGGGCGCCCGCCCGGGCGAGCCTGGCCGACGTCAAGCTCATCCGCCAGGCGCTCGGCGGCACCGTGAACGACGTGGTGCTCGCCGCCATCAGCGGCGGGTTCCGCGAGCTGTTGCTGGCGCGGGGTGAGGACCCCGACTACGTCGAGCTGCGCAGCCTCGTGCCGGTGTCGGTGCGGGACGCGGGCGCCCGGGGTGTGCTCGACAACCGGGTCTCGGCCATCTTCCTGCGCCTGCCGATCGACGTCGGCGACCCGCGCAAGCGGCTGGCCGAGGTCCAGGCCCGCATGGCGGAGCTCAAGGGCTCGCACGAGGTCGACGCGGGCGACGCGCTCGTCGCCGGCATCGGCCAGCTGCCCGCCCTCGTCGTGGGGCCCACGATGCGCCTGGCCACCCGGCTGATGCACCGGCGCCCGCAGCAGATGATGGGCACGGTCACCACCAACGTGCCCGGACCGCAGTTCCCGCTGTACGCCGCAGGCCGGCAGATGCTCGAGTACCTGCCCTACGTCCCGCTCGGGCCGGGGGTGCGGGTGGGCGTGGCCATCATCTCCTACAACGGGATGATCACCTTCGGGGTCACCGGTGACTGGGGCACGGCGCCCGACGTCGACGTCGTCGCCCGCGGCATCGAGTCGGGCATCGCCGAGCTCTGCAAGCTCGCCGAGGCGGCTGCCGCCTGAGGGATGGGCGCACCGAAACACGATGTTCACCCGCCGGTGACACCCGCGACGATCCCGCCGGGCACAGTCGCGTCGTGACCGCGGCCGCGACGCACGTCGTTCTGCGGGTGCGCCTGCCCGACCGGCCGGGCGCGCTTGGTGCGGTGGCATCCCGCATCGGGGCGCTGGGCGCCGACATCACCGACGTCACCGTGGCGCGCCGCAGCCCCGGGCTCGCCGTCGACGTGTTCCACCTCTCGCTGCCCGCTACCTCCACGAGCCTCGACCTCATGGCGCTCCTGCGCGACGAGCTGGCCGAGGTCGACGGCGTGCGCATCGAGTCGTGGCACACGTCGTCCTGTTGTGATGCCGTGACGGCGGCCGCGCCGGACGAGGAGCGGCCCACGGGGTGAGCCGGGCTCCGCCCGCCCCCGTGCTGGCGGACCGCCAAGATGTGCAAGCCTTGGCGGCATGGAGACCGACACGAGCCTCTCCGTCGCCGAGGCGGGCCTGGTGTTCGTCGATCCGTCGGCCTACGCCGACGAGCGGCGGCTCCACGACGCCCTCGCCCTGTTGCGCCGCGAGTCGCCCGTCCACCGAGTCGAGCACCCCGACTTCGATCCGTTCTGGGCGGTCACCCGGCACGCCGACGTCATGCACGTCGAGACGCACCCCGAGGCGTTCGTCAACGAGCCGCGACCGATCCTCGCCGACAGCGAGTCCGACCGGCGGCGTCGCGAGCAGGGCCAGCACCTGCTGCGGACCCTCATCCACATGGACGACCCCGACCACCGCGCCTACCGCGCCGTCACCGCCGACTGGTTCCTGCCCAAGAGCCTCAAGCGGCTCGAAGGCCGCATGGCCGAGCTGGGGACCCGCTACGTCGACCGCATGGGCGAGCTCGGCGGCGAGTGCGACTTCGCCCAGGACGTCGCCGTGCACTACCCGCTGCACGTCATCCTGTCGCTCCTCGGCCTCCCCGAGTCCGACTACCCCACGATGCTGAAGCTCACCCAGGAGCTGTTCGGCAACGCCGATCCCGAGCTGCAGCGGGGCACCACGCTCGAGGACCTGGCCGCCGTGGTGATGGAGTTCTTCCAGTACTTCGGGGCGCTCACCGCCGCACGCCGCGAGACGCCCACCGACGACCTGGCGTCGGTCATTGCCAACGCCACCATCGACGGCGAGCCCCTCGGGCCGGCCGAGACCCTCTCGTACTACGTCATCATCGCCACGGCCGGCCACGACACGACCAGCTCAGCCATCGCCGGCGGGATGCTCGCCCTGCTCGAGCACCCCGACCAGCTCGAGCGCCTGCGGGCAGACCGGTCGCTGCTCACCTCGGCCATCGACGAGATGATCCGCTGGGTCACCCCGGTGAAGCACTTCATGCGCACCGCCACCGAGGACCGCCAGGTCGGTGGCGTCACCATCCCCGCCGGCGACGCGCTGCTCCTGTCCTACCCGTCGGCCAACCGCGACGAGGACGTGTTCGCCGAGCCCTTCCGGTTCGACGTCGGCCGCCATCCCAACCGCCACCTCGCCTTCGGGTTCGGGATCCACTACTGCCTCGGCGCTCAGCTGGCGAAGATGGAGATGCGCGCCATGTTCGACGAGCTGCTCGACCGCGTCGACCACATCGAGCTGGCCGGCGAGCCCCAGTTCACCCACACCCTGTTCGTGGGTGGCCCCAAGCACGTCCCGGTGCGCTACACCCTGCGCCGCTGACCCCCGGCGGCCCGGTCCACGCCAGCGAGCGGGCGCCGGCATGGCCCCCGAGGCGGCGTCCGGCGATGATGGGGCGCTTGAGCGAGACCTCGGTCCACCCCTCCACGCCTCGGCAGTCGTCGCCCAGCGGCCGCACGTCGACGTTCGCCGCCCTCCGGATCGCGCCCTACCGGCGCCTGTTCCTGAGTGGGCTCCTCGGCTTCCTCGCCGTGCAGAGCCAGATGATCGCCCGCGGCTGGCTGGCGCTGGAGCTCACCGGCTCGAACAGCGGCCTGGGTGGCGTGTTCCTGGCGTTCGGCATCCCGATGTTGATCGCCACACCGTGGGGTGGTGTCGCCGCCGACCGGCTCTCGAAGCGGGCGGTGCTCGCTGCGTCGCAGTTCGCGCTGGCAGCCAGCGCGGCGTGGATCGGCGCCGCCGTCGCCTTCGACTTCATCGAGTACTGGATGCTGCTGGCCGCCAGCGCCATCCAGGCCGTCGCCTTCTCGTTCCTCGGTCCCGCCCGCATGGCCTTCACCGGCGAGCTCGTCGGGCGCGAGACGCTGCCCAACGCCATCGTGCTCGGCCAGATGAGCATGAACGGCACCCGCATCTTCGGACCGTCGCTGGCCGGGGTGCTCATCGGCGTGGCCTGGGTGGGCATGGCGGGCGTGTACTTCATCACCGCCGCCCTGTCGCTCCTCGCGCTCGTCGTCGTGCTCTTCCTCCCGCCCGGCCGGCCCAACCCCGACCGGCCGGCCCGCTCACCCGGCCAGGAGCTCGTCGACGGGCTGCGCCACGTGCGGGCGAACCCGCCGGTGCTGCTGCTCGTGGTCATCTCGTTCGTCGTGGTGATGGCGGCGTTCCCCTACATCGCCTTCCTGCCGTCCGTGGCCGACGGTCTCTTCGACGTCGGGCCCAGCGGCTACGGCGTGATGTCGGCGGTCAGCGCCGTCGGCGCCCTGGCGGCCTCGCTCTTCATCGCCGGCCGGGCCGGCGGGCCCACCGTGTGGCGCCTCCAGGCCGGGGCCGGGGTCGGGTTCGCCGTGTTCGTCGGCCTGCTCGGGATCAGCCCCTCCTACGGAGCGGCGTTGGCGGCGGTCTTCCTCATCGGCGCCAGCGCCTCGGCGTTCCAGTCGCTCAACAACTCGCTCGTGCTCTCGCTCAGCGACTTCGAGTACCACGGCCGCATCCAGTCGCTCATGATGCTGAGCTTCTCCGGCTTTGGCATGGCCGCGCTGCCGCTCGGCGTGCTGGCCGACGCCGTCGGCCTGCGCACCACGCTGGTGGGCATGGGGGCGGTCGCCGCGGTGGCCATGCTCGTCATGCTGCTGGTGCGGCGCCGCCAGCGGGCCGTCGAGACCGCGGTCCTCGGCTGAGCTCCCCACGCCGCAGCGGTTTCCGGGCGTTCGACGTCACATGGGCGCGCTCAGGGTCCGGAAAGCGGGCGGGCTCGTCGTGGCGCAGCGCCTTTCCGGACGTTCGACGTCACATGGGCGCGCTCAGAGTCCCGAAAGGGTTGTGGGAGTCAGGCGGTCCAGTCGACGTCGCGGGCGAACAGCACCCACGTCTCGGCGAGCCGTCCCCCCTCGACCCGGTGCACCTGCAACCAGGTGATCGTGGTCTGCTCGCCCGTCTCGGGGTTGACGCCGCGCATGGTGAGCCGGGACCACACCCGGTCGCCGTCGACGGTCTGATCGTCGATCGTCGTGACGGCGTGGCGGATCACCCGCTGGTACTGCACGAAGTCCTCGCGCACCTCGGCGAGGGTGCGCGTGACGGTGCCCTGCTGCGAGTGGCGCACGAACGGCTCGGCGACGAGCTCGTCGATGAGCTCGAGGCGCCCCTCCCCCCAGACCTCGTCGTACCAGCGGCGGACCAGCTCCCGCGCCGCGTCGGCGTCCATCGCGGCGAGTGTAGGGCTGCGCCGTCAGGCGGTCGGCGCGGGCTGAGCGCCGCGCACGAGCCGGCCCGGCAGGGCGCCGGTGTGGTGCCCGTCGCGGTGCACGACCTGGCCGGCGACGATCGTCGCCAGGTACCCCTCGGCCCGCTGCAGCAGGCGCTTGCCGCCCGCCGGCAGGTCGAAGGCCATCTGCGGTCGGCGCAGCTGGAGGTGGTCGAAGTCGATCACGTTGATGTCGGCCCGGTAGCCGGGCGCCAGCACGCCCCGGTCGAGCAGTCCGACGGCCCGGGCGGTGTCCGCGGTGTGCGCCTTCACGAGCCAGGGGAGGGGCAGGCGCTCGCCCCGCGTCCGGTCCCGCCCCCAGTGGGTGAGCAGCGTGGTGGGGAAGCTGGCGTCGCAGATCGTGCCGACGTGGGCGCCGCCGTCGGAGAGCCCCACCAGGCTGTGCTCGTGCTCGAGCAGCTGGCGGGCGACCTCGAGGTCGAAGTCGGTGTAGTTGAACAGCGGGAAGTAGATGAAGCCTCGTCCCTCGTCCTCCAGCAGCAGGTCGTAGACGACCTCGGCGGGGTGCCGGCCCTCGCGGGCGGCGCGGGCGGCGACGCTGGTGTCGGGGTGGGGCTCGTAGTCGGGCGGGTCGCCCAGGGGGAACATCTTCTCCCAGTGGTCGAACACGAAGCCCTTGCGCTCCTGCGCGGCCGCCTCCTCGAGGATGCGGGCGCGGCGGTCGGGGTCGCGCATCGCCCGCACTCGCTCCGCCACCGGCAGGTCGTGGATCTCCCGGTAGGCCTGGTTCACCAGGAACGGGTTCAGCGTGGCCTGCAGCCCGAGCAGCACGCCGATGGGCCGCACCGCCACCTGGGCCTTGATGTCGAGCCCGTCGGCGTTGGCCTTCTCGATGCGGTCGAGCAGGTCCCGCCAGTGGTGCGGGCGCTGGTCGACCTGGCTGAGCGAGATCGTGAGCGGCCGGCCCGACGCCTGGGCCATGTGGCGGAACTGGTCGAACTCGTCGTCGAGGTCGTCGAAGTCCGACACGATCTCCAGCACGCCCGCACCCGTGGAGCCGAGCGCCTCGGCGATCCCGACGAGCTCGTCCTCCGCCGCGGTCAGCGTCGGGGTGGGCTCGCCCCGGCTGGTGCGGTGGTTGAGGGTGCGGGACGTGGAGAAGCCCAGCGCCCCGGCCCGGATCGCCTCGGCCACGAGCTCGCCCATGCGGGCGATCTCCTCCGGCGAGGCGGGCTCGCGGTTCGCGCCGCGCTCGCCCATCACGTACAGGCGGAGCGCCCCGTGCGGGACCTGGGCGGCGAAGTCGATGTCATGAGCCTGGCGGCCGAGGGCGTCGAGGTACTCGGGGAAGGTCTCCCACTCCCACGTGATGCCCTCGTGCAGGGCGGCGCCGGGGATGTCCTCCACGCCCTCCATGAGCTCGATCAGCCGGTCGCGGTC
This sequence comes from Actinomycetota bacterium, assembly GCA_004366205.1. Taxonomy (GTDB): domain Bacteria; phylum Actinomycetota; class Acidimicrobiia; order Acidimicrobiales; family CADCSY01; genus SIRW01. Next base: position 47,036 of record SIRW01000058.1, read on the forward strand.
GGGCTCGCGCACAGGCGCGAAGCCGACGCCGCAGTTGCCCATCACCACGGTCGTGACGCCGTGCCACGACGACGGCGCGAGCAGCGGGTCCCAGGTGGCTTGGCCGTCGTAGTGGGTGTGGATGTCGACGAAGCCAGGGGTGACGAGCAGGCCGTCGGCGTCGATCTCCTCGGGCGCCTCGGCGTCGAGCCGTCCCACCTCCACGATGCGGCCTCCGGCCACGGCGACGTCGGCGGTGCGCGCCTCGGCGCCGGTGCCGTCGAGCACGGTGCCGCCGCGGATGATCAGCTCGGGCTCGGCCATGGTTCGCCTCCCCAGTCGGGTCCTGCCCCTGCGCGCGGCAGCGTAGCGGTCGACCCCGCGGGCGTCAGCGGGGCCGGCGGCGGGCTGACGCGTCCGCCACGGCGGGTGGCGTCCAGCCCGCGTCGGCGGGGTTGACGTTCGTCCCCGGCGGGACGAGCTCGTCGATGCGGTCGAGCACCTCGGCGTCGAGGCGGACGTCGCCCGCCGGCAGCTGGTCGACGAGCTGCTCCATCGTGCGGGGCCCG
>SIRW01000059.1 GCA_004366205.1 Actinomycetota bacterium
ATCTCGGTGGCCGCGCCGGCGGCACCGAACCGCCCGACCCCGACATGGTGGTGGGCTGGAGCGGTGACGCCGACTGCCGGCCCGACGGCCGCCAGCCCGGCATCTCGGTGTACATGCCGCCGTGCGTGCCCCGGTTCACGGGCGACAACGGCGGTGCCACGTCCCGGGGCGTCACCCGGGACCGGATCATCGTCACCCGGTTCGTGGAGCAGACGAACCCTGCCACACAGGCGACGCTGCGGGCGCTCGGCGCCGAGGACCCGCCCGCCGACCAGGCGCGCATCTACGACGTGCTCCGGCGCTACTCCAACCAGCACTACGAGACGTACGGTCGCGAGGTCGTGTTCGTCGACGTGCCCGCCAGCGGCCCGAACGACAACGACGAGGCGATGCGCGCCGACGCCGTGCGCATCGCCGACGAGATCGGGGCATTCGCCAACATCAACGGCCCGCAGGTCCTCATGGAGGAGCTCGCCCAGCGCGGCGTCGTCACCCATCGCACGAACTCGTTCAGCCGCCGGGTGTTCGAGCGCAACCCACCGCTGATCTACACGGCGCTGCCGACGCTCGAGTCGTACTACGAGCACCTCGCCGAGTACATCGGCAAGCGGCTCGCCGGCCGCAACGCCGTGCACGCCGGAGACGACGCCAACCCGCTGCAGGACTTCGCCGGCACCGAGCTGGTGTTCGGGCTGTTCTGGGTCGAGGGGGAGGGCGACCGAGTCGACCCCGACGCCAAGCCGGCCCGTGACTACTTCGTGCAGCTGCTGCGCCAGTACGGCGTGCAGCTGGCCGCCGACGTCGGCTACCAGTTCGACATCGCCCGCCAGCAGACCCAGGCGGCCACGATGATCTCGCGGATGCGCAGCGCCGGGGTCACGACGATCGCTTTGGTCGTCGACCCGCTGTACCCGATCTTCCTCACCCAGGAGGCCAGCCGGCAGAACTACTTTCCCGAGTGGGTCGTCACCGGCACGCTGCTGTCGGACACGACGTTCTTCGGGCGGACCTACGACCAGCGCCAGTGGCGAAACGCCTTCGGGATCACGCCGCTGTGGGTGTTCTTCGAGAACGTCGAGAACTCCGCAGGCTACCGGGAGTACCACCACGGGGCGCCGGGCTCGGCGCCGGGCGACGAAGGGGTCGGCATCAACGTGTACCGGGGGCCGGTCGAGCGCCTCTTCATCGGGCTGCACATGGCGGGCCCGAACCTGACGCCCGAGACGTATCGCGCGGGGATCATGCGCTATCCCCGAACCGGCGGTACACCGGCGAAGCCGCTGCACTACTTCACCGAGCGGGACCCGCAGGCGTACAAGGACTTCACCGAGATCTGGTGGAACCCGAGCGGCACAGGTCGCGACGAGACCGGCGGCGACGGCGTCGGGATCATGATGAAGGCGAACGGCGGGCAGCGCTACGAGCTGGGGGAGTGGCCCAACCGCGACACCGACGCCTTCCGGGCCGAGGGCGCGGTCTTCACCACCGACGATCCCGAGGGCGGCCGCCCCGACGTCCCCCACGACGAGGACGGCCACACCCACGACCGCCCCTGCCGCAGCTGCTGAGGCCGGCGTCGGGCGGGCCGCGCCCGGGGCCGAGCGTTCAGCGGCGGTCGAGGGCGGCGCGCCAGGCCCGGTGGGAGGCGTCGTCGAACAGCACGAAGCGCACCTCGTCGAGCCGGCCCGCCAGCTCGGCGAGGGCGTCGGCGACGGCGGCCACGGCGACGGGCGCCGCCTCGTCGACGGGGTAGCCGTACACGCCGCAGGAGATGGCGGGGAAGGCGACGGTGCGGGCGCCCACCTCGACGGCCACGCGCAGCGACTCGACGTGGCAGGACCGCAGCAGGGGCGCCGGGTCGTCGTGGTGGTCGTACACCGGCCCGACCGTGTGGATCACCCAGCGCGCCGGCAGGTCGCCGGCGGTGGTGGCTACGGCTCGGCCGGTGGGCAGGCCCTCGGGCCAGTCCGTGGAGCGGATGCGCCGGCACGCGGCGAGGATGGCGGGGCCGCCCGCCCGGTGGATGGCGCCGTCGACCCCGCCCCCGCCCAAGAGCGACGAGTTGGCGGCGTTCACGACGGCGTCGACCCGCTGGCGGGTGAGGTCGCCCTGGTGCACGGTGATCTCGGCCATCCCGAAAGCCTCGCGCCGGGACGGGACCCGCCGGCGGCGCGCCTCGCGCTGGCTAGCCTCGGCGGCGTGTTCGCCGAGCGAATGGACCGGGTGCGGGGCCGCATGGGCGACGTCGGCGTCGACGTGCTGCTGCTGTCGGTCGGGGCCGACCTGCCGTGGCTCACGGGCTACGAGGCCATGCCCCTCGAACGGCTCACGATGCTGGTGCTGCCCCGAGACGGCGAGGCCACGCTGGTCGTCCCCCGGCTGGAGGCACCCCGGGTGGTCGAGCGCCCCGAGGCGTTCAGGATGCGCACGTGGGACGAGACCGACGACCCGGTCGCCATCGTCGCCGGGCTGGTCGGGCGGGGGGCGGCCACGGCGGCGGTCGGCGACACGACGTGGGCCCGGTTCGTGCTCGACCTGCAGGCGGCGCTGCCGGCGACGGCGTTCCGGAAGGGGAGCGAGGTCACCGGACCGCTGCGGGCCGTGAAGGACGCGGCCGAGCTCGACGCCCTGCGGGCCGCCGCCGCGGCCGCCGACCGGGTGGCGGCCCAGCTCCAGGCCGGTGAGGTCGAGCTGGCCGGCCGTACCGAGGCCGAGGTGTCACGGGAGCTCGGCCGGCGCCTGCTCGCCGAGGGCCACGAGCGGGTCAACTTCGCCATCGTCGCCGCCGGCCCGAACGCCGCCAGCCCCCATCACGAGCCCGGCTCGACCGTGATCGCCGCCGGTCAGGTGGTGCTCTGCGACTTCGGCGGCACGTTCCGGGTCGGAGACGGGCCCGGCTACTGCTCCGACATCACCCGCTGCGTGCACCTCGGCGAACCCCCCGCCGAGCTGGCCGAGGCCTACGCCGTGCTCCACGAAGCCCAGCAGGCGGCCGTGGCGGCGGCCGCGCCGGGCACGCCCTGCGAGGCGGTCGACGCCGCCGCCCGCGACCGCATCGCCGCCGCCGGTCACGGCGAGCACTTCGTGCACCGCACCGGCCACGGCATCGGGGTCGAGGAGCACGAGGACCCCTACCTCGTCGGCGGCAACACCGCGCCGCTCACCGCCGGGAACGTGTTCTCCGTCGAGCCCGGCATCTACGTGCCGGGGCGCTGGGGCCTGCGCCTCGAGGACATCGTCGCCGCCACCGACGCCGGCCCCGAGCCCCTCAACCGCGCCGACCACGCCCTCGTCGTCCTCGACGCCTGAGCCGCCCCCTTGCCCGTTCTGGGTGGGCCGGGTTTCGCGGGGCTGGAACGTGAGCGCCCCAGAACGGCTGCGCGCACGCCGTCAGCCCGAGGGGGTCGGGTCGAAGGACGCGTCGGGGTCGGCCTCGGGGTGGTACTCGGTGAGCTCGATGCGAACCGGCGCGGCGTCGTGGAAGGCGATCACACCCTCGCCCGTCGCGCACGTGGTGATCGCGGTGGTGCCGGCGACAGCCACCTCGACGCAGTCCACCTCGACGCCGGCCACCCGGTCGCGGCGGAACACCGGCGGGTCGGCGTCGTCGCGGGAGGCCGTCGCCCGCAGCTGCTGCGCCGGGCCCGCGGCGAAGAACCGGCTCGACAGGCCGTGCCCGGCGAGGGCGGCCTCGTCGACGTCGTCGACGCAGTCGCCCGTGTCGAGCCGGCAGGTCGAGGGGTCGGGCCCGGTGGCCACCACGAGGTCGCCGACGGCGATGCGGGCGCGGGGCGGGCGCTGCACGACCTCGGCCACCGACTCCTCGCCGCCGAGCTTCCGCAGCACGTCGTAGCGGGCCGTGAAGGCGACCTCGGTGGCGGCCTCGATGCGCTCGAGGAACGCGACGAGCTCGGGGGTGAGGCGCGCCTCGTCCCGGTCGACGGCGTGCGGCGCGTCGCCGGGGTCGGGCCCGCCGTCACCGCCGCAGGCCGCCCCCAGCGCGACGGCGACCCCGGCCACGACCGCCAGCCACGGCGGTGCGGGCCGCCGCCGGGTGCTCGAGCGCGGGCGGCCCGACCGGAGCGGGCGCGCCGCCCGCGACCCGCACGGTCCGTCGCCGGTCAGGTCCACCCGAGGACGGCGGCGACGGCGAGGCCGGCCACGAACAGCGCGCCGGCCCGGCGGGTGTGCACGAAGGCGAGGGGCGCGAACCACAGGGGCCAGACGGGAAAGCCCGCCGGTGGGCGCTCGGGCCGGGGCCGGGAGAAGGCGGGCCACACCTGGGCGAGCTTGGGCAGCGCGGCGGCGATCACCAGGGTCGGCCACGGCAGCGTGCCCGCCACCACGAGGGCGGCGGTCAGCACGTAGAACCCGGCCATCATCGCCTGGGTGACGGCGCGGCCGGCCCGCTCACCGAGCAGCACCGGCACGGTCGTGATGCCCTGGGGCGCGTCCCACGGGATCTTGTCGATGTGCTTGCCCATGAGCACGGCCGTGCAGAGGAGGGCGTAGGGGAGCGACGCCGCCACGACCCCCCACGTGACCTCGCCGACGGCGGCGTAGTAGGTGCCGCCGACCATCAGCGGCCCCCACACCACGAGCACGGTGGGCTCACCCAGGGCCCGCTTCTTCAGCCGCAGCGGGGGGGCCGTGTACGCCGCGCTGAGCACGAAGCCGCCGACGGCGAAGGCCACGACCGGCCAGCCCCGGGCGACGAACAGCACGATCATCACCGCCAGGCACGCCAGGTTCACGGCGAGGGCGGCGGTGGCGAGCCCGGTGCGGCTGATCATCCCCGACAGGACCGGGTGGGGGGCGTACAGCGCCCGGGGGTAGGTGGCGGTGTCCGAGCCCACGTCGGCGTCGAACAGGTCGTTCATGAGGTTGTTGGCGACGTGGGCGCCGGTGATGCCGAGCAGCGCCAGGGCGAACCACCCCAGGTGCAGGTCGGGGTGGCCCACGGCGAGCAGCCCGGCGATGGCGCCGGCCGTCAGCGTCATCGGCAGGACCGCCGCCCGGGTCAGCACCAGCCACCGGGCGACCGGGTCGATCGGCCCCTCGGGCGGGTTCCCCGTCGCCAGGACGAAGCGCCACGCCGCCGCCCCGGTCCGGGTGCGCCCCCGGGGCGGTCGTGACGTCGGCGCGCCCGCTGGCGCCGGGTCGCCCGTCGGCGACGTGGGCGGCAGCGGCGTCGCAGGCGTCGGGGACGGATCTGACGGCAGGGCCTCGCTCACCTGGTCGATGCTATTCCCGCGCCTCCGGTCCCCCCTCGCCCCTGGGCGGCAGGTCACCGACTCGTCCGCGCCGTCGGGGCGCCGGTACGGTCGGCGGGCGTGATCCGGCTCGAGGTGGCGACGGTGCTGCTGCAGTGGTCGGTGGGTGGCCTCTTCTTCCTGTGGGTCACCACCCGCCGCCGCGAGCTCGGCATCGGCTACGGCTGGACGCTGCGGATCACCTACGGGCTCATGGCCGTGCTGGCGCTCGCCGCCGGGCTCGCCATGGACACCGATCCCGTGCGGGAGGCCGCCTCCGCCGGCGTCGCCCTCGCCGCGGCCGTCGCCCTCGCGGTGTCGGTCGCGCGCCGCAAGGCCGGCGTCGCCGGCGAGCACGAGCGCCGCCGCCGCCGGGCCGAGCGCGTCGCCGCCATGACCGCCGACCGCCCCCCCGCAGGCCGCGCCACGGGTCGCACCGCCGGCGCCGACCCCGCCGCCGGGCCCCGCGGGCCAGAGTTCCCGCCGGCGCTGGACCTGGTCGCGCCGGCGATCGGCGTGGTCGGGCTCGTGGCGGCCGCCCTCGCCGCGGGCGGGCCGGCCCCGCTCGCGCTGCTGCGGGTCTTCGCCGGGGCCGCCTTCCTCGGCGCCGTCTCCGACGCCATGCTCCTCGGGCACTGGTACCTGGTGCAGCCCGGGCTGGGGCGGGCGCCGCTCGTCGAGCTCGTCCGCTGGGCCACGGTGACGTGGCCGGTCGAGGTCGGGGCGCTCCTGATCCCCACGGGGATGCTGTCGGTGCTGGCCGGCACGATCGACGACGGCTACGGCGGCCTGCTCGGCTGGTTCTGGGTGGCGTGCGCCGTCACCACCATCGGGTTGCTGATCGTCACCCGCCTCGCCCTGCGCGAGCGCTACTACTCCGCCGTCATGGCCGCCACCGGACTGCTCTACCTGGGCATCCTCACCGCCTTCGGCACCGACCTGGTCGCCCGGGCGCTGCTCGCCCCCTGAGCCGGCGGGCCGGCACCGGGGCGGACGCCGTCGGCGCGCCCACCGCAGTCCGTGCACCCGCCTTGCATGGCGGCGGCCCTGCGTGGGTAGCCTCGGACACGCCCCCAGGAGCCCGACGCAGCCAGCCACGGAAAGGCACACCGAGGAGATGTGCGGATTCAGCGGAGAGGTCCGGCTCGACGGCGCTCCAGCTGACACCGCCGCCGTCGTCAAGATGACGGCCACGATGGAGGCCCGCGGTCCAGACGGGGTCGGCGCCTGGGCGCAGGGGCGGGTGGCGATGGGGCATCACCGCCTCAAGATCATCGACCTGTCCGACCACGCCGCGCAGCCCATGGTCGATCCCGAGCTCGGTCTGTCGATCGCCTTCAACGGCTGCATCTACAACTACCCCGAGCTGCGGGCGGAGCTGTCCGAGCGGGGCTACCGCTTCTTCTCCACGGGCGACACCGAGGTGCTGCTCAAGGCGTACCACTGCTGGGGCGAGCGCTTCGTCGACCGCCTGTACGGCATGTTCGCCTTCTGCATCGTCGAGCGCGACAGCGGTCGCATCGTGCTCGGCCGGGACCGCCTCGGCATCAAGCCGCTGTACCTCGCCGAGGACGGCACCCGCCTGCGCTTCGCCTCCACGCTCCCGGCGCTGGTCGCGGGCGGCGGCGTCGACACGTCGATCGACCCGGTCGCCCTGCACCACTACCTGACCTTCCACGCCGTCGTCCCGGCGCCGCACACGATCCTGAAGGGCGTCCGCAAGCTCCCGCCCGCGACGCTGCTCGTCATCGAGCCCGAGGGCCACCGCCGCCAGCTCGAGTACTGGCGGCCGTCGTTCACCCGCCACGAGGCCCGGGCCGGCTGGACCGAGCGCGACTGGGAGGACGCCGTCCTCGAGAGCCTGCGCGCCGCCGTCGAGCGCCGCCTGGTCGCCGACGTGCCCGTCGGCGTGCTGCTGTCGGGCGGGCTCGACTCCAGCCTCATCGTCGGCCTGCTCGCCGAGGCCGGCCAGCACGGGCTGAACACGTTCAGCATCGGCTTCGAGGCCGTGCAGGGCCTCGAGGGCGACGAGTTCAAGTACTCCGACGTCGTCGCCGAGCGCTTCGAGACCGAGCACCACCAGATCCGCATCGCCACCGAGCGGATGCTCCCCGCGCTGGGCGCCGCCATCGACGCCATGAGCGAGCCCATGGTCAGCCACGACGCCGTCGCCTTCTACCTGCTGTCCCAGGAGGTCGCCAGGCACGTCAAGGTCGTGCAGTCCGGCCAGGGCGCCGACGAGGTGTTCGCCGGCTACCACTGGTACCCCCCGATGCTCGGACCCGGCGCCGGCACCGACCCGGCGGGCCCCGCCGCCGTGGACACCTACGCCGCCGCCTTCTTCGACCGCAGCCACGCCGAGATGGCCGAGGTGGTCAACCCCGAGCTGCTCTGCGAGCAGGACGTCAGCCGGGCGTTCGTCGAGCGCCACTTCGCCCTCCCCGGCGCCGACACCCCGGCCGACGCCGCCCTGCGGCTCGACACCCAGGTCATGCTCGTCGACGACCCGGTGAAGCGGGTCGACAACATGACGATGGCCTGGGGCCTCGAGGCCCGCGTCCCGTTCCTCGACCACGACGTGGTCGAGCTCGCCGCCAGCTGCCCGCCCGAGCTCAAGATTGCCCACGAGGGCAAGGGCGTGCTGAAGGAGGCGGCCCGCCGGGTGATCCCCCACGAGGTGATCGACCGGCCCAAGGGGTACTTCCCCGTGCCCGCCCTCACGTACCTCGAGGGCCCGTACCTCGAGCTGGTGCGCGACGCCGTGACCGACCGGGCCGCCCGTGACCGGGGCCTGTTCCGGCCCGACTACGTCGAGGGCCTGCTCGCCGCGCCCAACGACGAGCTCACCCCGCTGCGGGGCAACAAGCTGTGGCAGCTGGCGCTGCTCGAGCTGTGGCTGCAGAGGCATGGCATCCGGTGAGGAGCTGATGGAGCGCCGCCGGCGCGAGCCCCAACGGGGGTGGGAGGGCGACGCGCCGCTGTCGACCCGCAGCTGGGCCGAACCGCCCGGCCACCTGACCGCGGGCATGAAGGACGACGTGGCGGTCGACTGCGGGTGGGGCCGGCTGATCTTCGGCCAGACCTTCCGCGACCACGACGACATCGTGAAGGTCCTCCAGAGCGAGGCGCCGGGCCGGCGCGACATCTGCCTGTACCTGCGGGACCCGCACGTGCTGGTCAGCCGGGCGCCCCACGAGCTGTTCGTCGACCCCTCCTACACCTTCCGCATCTGGATGCACCGCTACCGGCCCCGGCGCGAGCCCGTGCGCGGCGTGGTCGTCCGCTACCTGCGCGAGCCCGAGGACGCTGAGGAGGTCAACCGCATCTACACCGCCGCGGGCATGGTCACCGCCCCCACCGAGACGATCTGGGCGAACCAGCGCACCCGCCAGTTCAGCTATCTCGTGGCCGAGGAGCTGGCGACGGGCGCGATCGTGGGCACCGTCACCGGCGTGGACCACCGGCGGGTGTTCAACGACCCCGAGAACGGCACCAGCCTGTGGTGCCTGGCCGTCGACCCGGCCTGCACCACGCCCGGGGTGGGCGAGGCCCTCGTGCGCACGCTGATCGAGAAGTACCACGCCCGGGGGCGGGCGTACCTCGACCTGTCGGTGATGCACGACAACGAGCCCGCCATCAACCTCTACGAGAAGCTGGGGTTCGAGCGGGTGCCGGTGTTCTGCGTCAAGCGCAAGAACCCGATCAACGAGCCGCTGTTCGCCGCTCCGCTGCCCGAGTCCTTCGACGAGCTCAACCCCTACGCCCGGATCATCGCTGACGAGGCCCGGCGCCGGGGGATCGCGGTCGAGGTGCTCGACGCCCGCGGCGGCTACCTGCGCCTGTCCTACGGGGGGCGGACGATCGTCACCCGCGAGTCGCTGTCGGAGCTGACGACCGCCATCGCCATGAGCCGCTGCGACGACAAGCGGGTCACGCGCCGCTGCTTCGAGGAGGCGGGGTTGCGGGTCCCCCGGGGCCGGCTCGCCACCTTCGACGAGGGCGACGCCGCCTTCCTCGCCGAGGTGGGCGAGGTCGTGGTCAAGCCGGTCCAGGGCGAGCAGGGCAAGGGCATCACCGTCGGGGTCACCACGCCCGAGCAGCTGGCCGAGGCGCTGACGATCGCCCGCCGGCAGTGCGCCGACGTGCTGATCGAGGAGCTGGTCGCCGGTGAGGACCTGCGCATCGTCGTGATCGACCACCGGGTCGTAGCCGCCGCCGTCCGCCGGCCCGCGTCGGTGGTGGGGACCGGCCGCCACACGGTCACCGAGCTCATCGAGGCGCAGAGCCGGCGCCGGGCGGCGGCCACCGACGGCGAGTCGGTGATCCCCCTGGACGAGGTCACCGAGCTGACCGTCGCCGAGGCCGGCTACGAGCTGGGCGACGTGCTGCCCGAGGGTGAGTCGCTCGCCGTGCGCCGCACCGCCAACCTGCACACCGGCGGGACGATCCACGACGTGACCGGCGAGCTGCACCCGCACCTGGCCGAGGTGGCCGTCACCGCCAGCCGGGCCCTGGACATCCCCGTCACCGGGCTCGACCTGATCGTCGCCTCGCCGAGCGAGCCCGACTACGTGCTCATCGAGGCCAACGAGCGCCCGGGCCTCGCCAACCACGAGCCGCAGCCGACGGCCGAGCGGTTCATCGACCTGCTGTTCCCCTCCACCAGCGCCCTGCCTCGGGGCTGGAAGCCCGACCAGGTCGGCCAGGGCGAGCTCCACCAGGTCGGTCGCGCCAGCGCCGGCGGCTAGTCGCGCCGGGGGTGGCGCCCGTCACCCCGAGCCGGGTCGGGACCGGGGTCGGGATGCCGTACCCTTCGCAGGGTGAGCGCGAAGCTGCTGCCGATCGACATGGCCTACGTGCAGGAGGTGCTGATCCACCTGCTGCGCACCCCGAGCCCGGCGGGCCGCACCGACCAGGTCGTGCAGCTGATCGGCGACCAGCTCGAGCGCATCGGCCTGCCGTTCGAGCTCACCCGCCGGGGTGCGCTGTGCGTCGAGCTGGTCGGCGAGCGGGAGGGTCCCGACCGGGCGGTCGTGGTCCACGCCGACACGATCGGGTGCATGGTGAAGGGGCTCAAGGAGAACGGCCGGCTCGAGGTCACGCCCATCGGCACCCACAGCGCCCGGTTCGCCGAGGGGGCGCGGGTCACGATCTTCGTCGACGACGTCGACCGCACCTACACCGGGACGATCCTGCCGCTGAAGGCCAGCGGCCACCGGTGGCACGAGGAGTGCGACACCCAGCCGGTCGGCTGGGACTTCGTCGAGGTCCGCATCGACGAGCCCGTCGAGACCGTCGAGCACCTGCGGGAGCTCGGCATCGCCGTGGGCGACTTCGTGGCGCTCGACGCCAACCCGGTCGTCACCCCGTCGGGGTACGTGAAGTCCCGCCACCTCGACGACAAGGCGGGGGTCGCGGCTGCGCTCGGGGCGTTCAAGGCGCTCATCGACCACAACGTCGCGCTGCCTGTCTCGGCGCACCTGCTGGTGACGATCGCCGAGGAGGTCGGCCTCGGCGCCAGCCACGGGCTCGACGCGGACGTGGCCGAGATGGTGTCGATCGACAACGGCGTGGTGGCCCAGGGCCAGCAGTCCCGCGAGGACACGGTGAACATCGCCATGCAGGACTCGACGGGCCCGTTCGATTACCACCTCACCCGGCGGCTCTTGCGGCTGTGCCGGGAGCACGGCATCCCGCACCGGCGCGACGTGTTCGGGGCGTACCGGTCCGACGTGGCTTCGGCGCTGGAGGCGGGCGCCGAGACCCGCGCCGCGCTCATCGGCTTCGGCGTCGACGCCAGCCACGGTCATGAGCGCACGCACCTGCGGGGCATCGAGGCCGTCGCCGAGCTCGCCGCCGTGTACCTGCAGACCGAGCTCACCTTCGAGGCGTGGGACACCCATCCCGGCTCGCTCGCCGAGTTCCCCGTGGAGGCCCAGCCCGCCGAGGAGCAGGGCCCCACCTGGCCCCAGGAGCAAGCCGGGGAGTAGCCGGGTGGCCGCAGCCGGGCGCGAGAGGAGGACCCTGCCGGGCCCTCCTCGCTCACGCCGTCGGTCGCAGCGTTTCGCTTCGCTGGGGGTGCGCCGGGTCAGCGGTTGCCGCGCGGCCCGGGGGCAGGGGCGTTGCTGGCGTCCTGGCGTCCCTGGCCCTGGCCGTTGCTGGGCCGCAGGCGGCTGCAGAAATCGGTGATGGCGTCCTCGTCGTCATCGAAGTGGTCGCTCAGGGCCTGGAAGGGCCGGCCGTTCTGCTTGCCCTGGTCGGAGTTGTTGAACCACGCCGTGCACAGCCCGTACCAGGCGGGGTGGTCGGGGTTGATGCCGTCGCCGTTGAAGGGCGGGCCGTTGCCGTTGTTGGCGCTGGCGATGCCGAGGCCGCTGGCGAGCATCAGGACGGCCGCCGCGGCGGCGATGAGCTTGCGCATTCACACGCTCCTTGTCGCTGGTTGTCGTCGTGTGCCGCACGCCGGGGTCACACTTCGACGGCCCCCTGCCGGGCTCCTGCCCGATTCGCAGAAGTTGTTACGGAAAGGTGACGGCGCCGCGGTCGGGGGCCCAGTCCCGGGCGGTGGTGTCGGTGCCGAGCAGCTCGTAGCGGGCCCACTCCGACGCCACCGACCATCGGAACCGCTCGGCGGGCACGTGGCCGGGCGGCATGCGCAGCACGACCTCGTCGCCCTCGGTGGTGATCGCCACCTGCGCGTCGTCGCCGAAGCGGTTGGGCGGCTCGGGTGGGAACCAGCCCGCCCCCCAGCCGTGGTCGGCCAGGTTCGCCCAGATCGACGTGTCCACGTGGCCGTCGCCGGTCAGGTCGACGAAGAACGCCAGGTTCATCGTGTGGTCAGGGCTTCCGGACGAGTCCGGCGCCGCACCCCCGGCGACCCGGATCCGCAGCTCCCAGCCATCGGCCACCCGGGTGAGCCGCGCCCCCAGCAGGTCCACCCACGCCGGCGGCCGCTCCAGCGACGTCGTCACGTCACCCTCGGGGTCCGTCACCGCCGCCGACGTCCCCACCAGGTGCGCCGACACGTCACCGCCCTGCCTTTCGGCGCCGGCGGCGCCACCGCCCGCGCCCGGGCCCCCGGTGTCGCCGCCGTTCCCGCCGCCGACCTGGCCCTCGCCGCCCGGCCCGAGCGGATCGTCGGCGCCTCCAGCGCCGGGTCCTCCCTCGACATCTCCGCCTTCGCCCACCCCGCTGGGTGCCGCCGGGTCACCCGTCGCCGCGCCGTCCTCGGGCTCGTACGTGGGGGTCAGCGCCTCGTGGGCGTCCCGGCGGCCCAGCCGGTCCTCCACCTCCACCCCGCTCGGCGCGCACGCCCCGGCCACCAGGGCGGCGAACGCCAAGGCCGCCGCCTTCGTGGAGCATCGACGTCGCCACCCGACGCGCCCGCTCCGCGGTGCAAAGGCGGACCGGATGCCCGGCCGCTTCCGGCGCGCGTGTCGTCTGCTGTCCACGCGGACGAGTGTGGACCATTGGCCCGCACCGGACACACGCACCGGCCGCGTGGTCAGTGGCGCCGGCGCTGCTGATCAGCCGTCGCCTGCCGGCTCCAGCTCCCGCCGGAGGCGGTGGATCGACGCGTCGATGCCGGCCACGGCCGCGGACCCGAGCCGCGGCAGGGCAACCGAGCGCCGCCGCACGAGCGAGCGACGTCGCGCCGCATCTGAGGTCGATCCTGCGCCGGCGCGCAGCTGGCGCCGTGACTGTGTGTCGCTGTCCGTTCCGACGCAGCCTCGCCATCGCCAACCCCCTCTCTCGCGGCCCGTGCCGCCGCAATGGGAGTTCGCCATCGGACGGGTCGATTACTCCCGGCCCGGCCGGTTTGGGCGCGATCATCCCCCTGACGCACTTTCCGGGCAGTTCACCGCTCTATCGCAGGTGAAGTGTCCGGAAAGTGCGTCAGCCGGGCCGCCCCGGCGCCCGGAGCCGCACTAGCGGGCGACGAAGTACTTGGCCTGGGGGTGGTGGCAGATGATGGCGCTGGTGGTCTGCTCGGGCTGGTACTGGAAGCTCGTCTCCTCGGAGCACTCGACGCCGATGCGGCTGGCCTCGAGCAGCTCGGCGACGACGGCGTTGTCCTCCAGGTCGGGGCAGGCGGGGTAGCCCCACGAGTACCGGCCGCCCCGGTACTGCTGGCGGAACAGGCCGGCGAGGCTCGGCCCGTCCTCGTCGGCGAAGCCCCACTCCTCGCGGATGCGGCGGTGCCAGTACTCGGCGAGGGCCTCGGCCATCTCGACGCCGAGGCCGTGCAGGTGCAGGTACTCGCTGTAGCGGTCGTCGGCGAACAGCTTGGCGGCGGCCTCGGATACCTCGGGGCCCATCGTGACGATGTGGAACGCGGCGTAGTCCAGCTCGCCGGACTCGACCGGCCGGAAGAAGTCGGCGATGCAGAGGTGGGGCTCGCTGGTCTGGCGGGGGAACCGCAGCCGCAGCCGCTCGCTCGTGCGGTCCTCGTCGGCCCAGATGACCAGGTCGTCGCCGTCGCCGTTGGCCGGGAAGTAGCCGTACACGACCTGCGGGACGAGCAGCCCGGCCGCCTTGGCCCGGTCCAGCTCGGCCCGCAGCACCGGGCGGATGCGGTCCTTGAAGTCGGCGTCGGACTCGCCCCGCTCGGGCCGGTACTGCCACTGGTTGCGGAACAGCGCCGTCTCGTTGAGGTAAGCGGCGATGTCGTCGATCGGCAGCCCCTTCACAACCCGGGTGCCCAGGAACGGCGGGCGGAACACGGGGTTGTCGACGGCGACCTCGGGGGATCGGCGGGGGAGGGTGGCGGGGTCGACCTCGGGCTTGGGCGCCCGCTCGGGGAGGTCGCGCCCGCCGGGCGCCCGGCCCCAGTCGGGGTCGCTGTCGAGCCCCGGCCCGCGCTTCAGCTCCATCAGCCGGTCCATGGTGCGCAGGCCCTCGAAGGCGTCCTTGCCGTAGAAGACGCGTCCCTCGTAGACCTCGCGCAGATCCCGCTCGACGTAGGTGCGGTTCAGCGCGGCGCCGCCGAGGATCACCGGGATCTCGGCCGCGAGGCCCCGCTCGTTCAGCTCCTCGAGGTTCTCGCGCATGATGAGCGTGCTCTTCACGAGCAGGCCGCTCATGCCGATGGCGTCGGCGCCGACCTCGCTGGCCCGCTCGACCATCTCGGCGATGCCCACCTTGATGCCGAGGTTGTGCACCTCGTAGCCGTTGTTCGTGAGGATGATGTCGACGAGGTTCTTGCCGATGTCGTGGACGTCGCCCTTCACGGTGGCGAGCACGATGCGACCCTTGCCACCGCCGCCCTCCACCTTCTCCATGTGCGGCTCGAGGTGGGCCACGGCGGCCTTCATCGTCTCGGCCGACTGCAACACGAACGGCAGCTGCATCTCGCCCGAGGCGAACAGGTCGCCCACGACCTTCATCCCCGCGAGCAGCGTGTCGTTGACGATGTCGAGGGCGGGGGTGCCCGCGGCGAGGGCCTCGTCGAGGTCGGCCTCGAGGCCGTCGCGGTCGCCGTCGATGATGCGCTGCGACAGCCGCCGCTCGACGGGCCAGGCCGACCGGTCCTCCCGTTCGACGGCGCCGGCGGCCACACCGGCGAACAGCTCCATCAGCGTCTGCAACGGGTCGTAGCTCGGGTCGCCGTCGCTGGCCGCGCCGGCCGTGCCCCGACGGTCGTAAACGAGGTCGAGCGCCACGTCGCGCTGGCGCTCGTCGATGCGGTGCAACGGCAGGATGCGCGCCGCGTGGACGATGGCGGCGTCGAGGCCCGCGTCCACGCACTCGTGCAGGAACACGCTGTTCAGCACGTGGCGAGCGGCGGGCGTCAGCCCGAACGACACGTTGGACACGCCGAGCACGGTGTGGGCGCCGGGGATCTCGGCCTTGATGCGCCGGATCGCCTCGATGGTGGCGATGGCGTCGCCCCGCAGGTCGTCGTCGCCGGTCGACAGCGGGAACGTGAGGGCGTCGAAGATGAGGTCGGAGGCCTCCATGCCGTACCGGCCGACGGCGAGGTCGTGGATGCGGTGGGCGACCCGCAGCTTCCACTCGACGTCGCGGGCCTGGCCCTCCTCGTCGATGAGCAGGCAGATGACCGCCGCGCCGTACTCGCGGGCCAGGCGCATCACCCGGTCGAAGCGGCTGCCCTCGCCCTCGCCGTCCTCCAGGTTGGCCGAGTTGAGCACGGGCTTGCCGCCGATCCACCGCAGGCCCGCCTCCATCACGTCGGGTTCGGTCGAGTCGAGCACGAGCGGCACGCTGGCCTGGGTGGCGAACCGGGCGGCGAGCTCGTCCATGTCGGCGGTGCCGTCCCGGCCCACGTAGTCGACGCACACATCGAGGACGTGGGCGCCCTCCTTCACCTGCTCGCGGGCCATCGCTGTGCACGTCTCCCAGTCGCCGGCGAGCATGGCCTCCCGGAACTTCTTGGACCCGTTGGCGTTGGTGCGCTCGCCGATCACGAGGAACGACACGTCCTGGCGGAACGGCACGTGGCTGTAGAGCGAGGCGGCGCCCGGCTCGTGGACGGGCGTGCGGTGTGCGGGCTCGAGGTCGCGCACCCGGTCGACGACCACCGCCAGGTGCTCGGGTGTCGTGCCGCAGCAACCGCCGACGACGGTGACGCCAAGCTCGGTGACGAACCGGCCGAGGTGCTCGGCGAGCTGGTCGGGGGTGAGGTCGTAGTGCATGGCCCCGTCGACCACGGACGGCAGCCCGGCGTTGGGCAGGCAGGCGATCGGCATGCGGGCGTGCTGGGACAGGTGCCGGAGGTGCTCGCCCATCTCGGCTGGGCCGGTGGCGCAGTTGAGGCCGATGACGTCGGGGCGCATGGCGTCGAGGGCGGTGAGCGCCGCGCCGATCTCGGTGCCGGGCAGCATGCGGCCGGTCAGCTCCATCGTGACCTGGACCTGGATCGGCACGTCCCGGCCGAGCGCCGCCATGGCGCGGCGGCAGGCGATGATCGCCGCCTTGGCGCCCAGCAGGTCGTACTGCGTCTCGATGAGCAGCAGGTCGACGCCCCCCTCGAGCAGCCCGCGGGCCTGCACCTCGTAGGCGTCCCGGAGCTCGGCGAAGCGGATGTGGCCGAGCGAGGGCATCTTCGTGCCGGGCCCGATCGAGCCCGCGACCCAGCGGGGCCGGTCAGAGGTCGAGTGGTCGCTCGCCACCTGCCTGGCGATGCGGGCGGCGGCCAGGTTGATCTCATGGGCGCGCTCGGCGATGCCGTACTCGGCGAGGGGGATGGCGAAGGCGCCGAACGTGGCGGTCTCGATGGCGTCGACGCCGACCGACAGGAAGGCGTCGTGCAGCGCGGCGATCTCGTCGGGGCGGGTGACGGCGAGGATCTCGTTGCACCCCTCGAGGTCCGGGCCGCCGAAGTCGTCGGCCGTCAGGCCGCGGGCCTGCACCCACGTGCCGAACGCCCCGTCGTAGATCACGACCCGCTCCCGGGCCGCCTCGAGGTACCCCACGACCCGCGAGCGTACCGGCGCCCCCCACCGCGACCCGGTGTCGTACCGGCTCGCTCCGCCGTCGCCCCCCCCCCGGGCCCCGCCGCGGGGGCCCCCCCCCC
>SIRW01000060.1 GCA_004366205.1 Actinomycetota bacterium
GCCAGTCCCCCCCGCCCGTCGGCGTCGCCGCCATCCCCACCACCGGCTGGTTCAACCGCATGGCGCCGGTCGACCCGAAGAACCGGGCATCGCCGAAGCTGAAGATCCCCCCGTCGGCCGCCACCAGCCAGTAGCCCCGCCCGCTCGGCGTCGCCGCCATCCCCACCACCGGCTGGTTCAACCGCATCGCCCCGGTCGACCCGAAGAACCCGGCGTTGCCGAAGCTGAAGATCCCCCCGTCGGCCGCCACCAGCCAGTAGCCGTCGCCCTGTGGGCGGGCGGCCATGCCGACGACGGGCTGGTTCAGCCGGGTGCCGCCCATCGACCCGAGGAACGGGGCGTCTCCGAACGTGAACACGCCGCCGTCGGGGCCCGACAGCCAGTACCCCGACACGCCGCCGCTGGGCTGGCCGAGCACCTGGAACCAGTCCGAGCGCAGGCCCAGGTCGGAGCGGAGCTGCAGGCCCGTGCGGGTGACCGACCCGTTGGTGCCCCGCACGACGACCTCCTGCACGCGCCCGCCCATGCTCCCGAGCCCGTTGCGGCGGGTGACGTCGATGCGCTGCAGGCGCCCGATCGACGGGAAGCGGGCCTCGACGGTGCTGACCGGCACGGTGGCGGTCCAGGTGTGGTTGGGGTTGCAGGCCCCGCCGGGGATGCAGATGGTGTCACCGGCGTCGGGCACGGCCGGGAAGGTGCCCCCCGCGGTGTACCCGCCCGTCGACGACGAGAACTCGGTGCGGGCGACGGCGCCGCTTGCGTGCCGGCGGACCTGGCCGGCCGTCTCGTTCACGGCCGTGCGGGTGTTGGCGGCCTGGCCGCCGTCGATGAGCGTGCCGTTGAGGGCGGCGCCGCCGTAGACCTGGCAGAAGATCGTGTCGCACGTGTCCGCGTACGGCGGGTACTTCCCGGCCCCGCCGTTCAGGGCCCGGTCGGCGACGGCGTAGGACCGGGCCGCCACGGCCTGGGCCCGCAGCGAGTGCATGCCCCGGCCACCGGCCAGGTTGCCCCACGACGCCGGGGACTCGCGGGGCACGACGCCCCACAGGTACTGCTCCAGGCGCACGTGGTTGACGATCTTGAGGCCCTGGTGGTCCACGGCGCGCAGCGTGCCCCGGTACCAGCGCTTCGTACCGGGCTCGGCGCCCAGCACGCAGCGCTGGATGAGCTGGCTCAGGTCGTCGGTCGTCTCCGGCGCGCCGGTCGAGGCCTGCACGGGGCCGTTGACGCTCTGGCGGTCGGCCACGGGCGCCCACGGCCCCCCGCAGCCGCCGCCGGTGTCGAGGGCGAAGGTGTTGGGGCCGGCTCGCCGGACCCGCACGTGGGCCCCGGCCGGGAACTGGCGGTCGCCGACGGTGAAGGCGGCGCCGGCCGTGACGATCAGGTCGTGGCCGTCGGCCGACGAGAGCCAGACCCGGATCGGTTCGTTGGGCACGCCGGTGCCGAGGGTCGTGCCGCCGTAGTAGTGGTCGAGGATCCGCCGGTAGTCCCAGCCGTGCTCGACGGCGTAGCCGAGCGAGCCCCACTGGCCCATCCCCCGGCCGTGACCCCAGCCGTGGCCCTCGAGGCGGACCTGGCCGTCGGGGAAGGCGCTGGCGGCCGCGGGCGGCGGCGCTGCCGGGGCCAGCCACAGCAGGCCGGCGACGACCGCGGCGGCGGCGAGCAGCGCGGCGGCGCGGCGGGCGGGTCGCGAGCGGTTCGGGCGGGGGTTGGGCACCGGTGGGACCTCCGGGGATCGCCGTCGCCGACGAGGGTAGTGGCGCGGCGCGCCCGGTTCGGGGACGGGTGCTGGCCGGGCGCCGATCCGGGTGCGGGCCGCGCGGGCGCCGTACACTCGCCCGCGTCCCCGTCGCCGATCCGGGCAGGAGCCGTGAAGCAGAGGTTGAAGCAGGCCGTCGCCGGCCCGGTGAACCGGGTGGTCGACCCCCGGGTGGCGAACGTCATCGAGCACGTGAACATCCGCATCGACGGCGTCGAGCACAAGCTCCACGACCTCGACGACCTGCTGCGGTTCATCGAGAAGCTCATCCACCAGGTCGAGGGGAACCTCGTCACCGACGTGCAGACGGCCGCCGAGTTCGCCGCCACCTTCCGGCGGTCGACGGCGCGCATCGAAGAGCGGGTCCGCGACATCGAGGCCGCCGTCGTGCAGGCGCTCGGGCTGCTCGGGCACCCGGAGCACCCCGACCACGACCTGGCCGACCTCGACTTCCGCACCGCCCGCTTCCTCAACTGGGCGAGCGGGCATGAGGGCTTCGCCGCCCAGGCGGGGCTGTGGTTCAACCCGCCCGTCACCGTCGAGCACGGCGTCGGCCAGGTCACGCCGGGCGACGTCACCGAGCGCATCGTCGAGGCGCCCTACGCGTTCGCCTCGGTCGCCGGCCTGCCGCCGGGGTCCCGCATCCTCGACTTCGGCGCGGTCGAGAGCACCACCGCCCTGTCGCTGGCGTCGCTCGGCCACCAGGTGACCGCCATCGACCTGCGCCCCTATCCCCTGGCCCACCCCAACCTCACCTCGGTCGCCGAACCGATCGAGGACTGGGAGGGACCGGCCGAGCCGTTCGACGCCGTGCTGTGCATCTCGACGCTCGAGCACGTCGGCCTCGGCGCCTACGGCGAGGACGCCGCCGGCGACGGCGGCGAGAACCTCGACCGGGAGATCCTCGAGCGCATCGGCGGCTGGCTGGCGCCGGAGGGGTTCCTCGTCTTCACCGCGCCCTACGGGACCTGGGAGGTCACCGAGGGGCAACGGGTGTACGACGACGAGCACCTCGACGCCCTCTTCGACGGCTGGCAGGTCAGCGACCGGCGGGTGTGCGTGCAGACCGCCCGCGACCGCTGGGAGCCCCGGGGCGCCGGTGCCGCCGTCGAGGCCGGCGCCCGGGCCGTCGTGCTGCTGCGGGCCAGCCGACCCTGACACCGTCGTGCGCCGCGGCCGAACCGCAGCCGTCGTCGACCGGGAGGCGCGGTGACCGGCGACCCCCGGCTCCCCTACCGGCTCGTGCTCGACCTCCAGGCGACCCAGAGCACCGAGCACGCCGACCGGGGGATCGCCCGCTACGCCCTCGAGACCACCCGGGCGCTGCTGCGGCTCGACCCCGACCTGGTCGGGCGCATCGTCCTCAACCCGCTGCTGCCGTTCCCGAAGCGGCTGCCGCCCGATTTGCTCTCGTCTCCGCTGCTGGCCTGGAACACCGCGAGCGAGCTGCGCCGCACGGCGATGGCGAGCGACCGGGCCCTCGCCTACCACGTGCTGTCGCCCTTCGAGCTCTCCCACACCTCAGAAGGCGACCTGCCCCCCCACGCCGTGCGCCGCGAGGTGCCGCTGGTCGCCACGCTCTACGACCTGATCCCCCTCGTGATGACCGAGAAGTACCTGCACCACAGCGGCCTCGAGCGGCGGTACCGGGCTCGCCTGGAGGTCCTGCACGAGGTGGACCTGGTCGTCACGATCAGCGAGCACACCCGCCGCGACGCCCTCGAGCACCTGGGGCTGCGGCCCGAGCGCGTGCGGGTGATCGGCGCGGGCGTGTCGAGCTTCTTCCGGCCGCCGCTCGAGGGCGAACAGCCCCGGCGGCTGGTGAGCACGGCGGTGCCGGGCCTCGACCGGCCCTACGTGCTGACCGTGCTCGGCGGCGACGCCCGCAAGAACGCCGAGGGCCTGCTGTCAGCCTGGGCCCGGGTCTCGCCCGAGGTGCGCGAGCAGCACCAGCTCGTGGTGGCCTGCAAGCTCGACGAGTCGCTGCAGGCGGCGTGGGCCGCGCACGGCGAAGCCGAGGGCCTGCGGGCCGGCGACGTGGTGTTCACCGGCTGGATCACCGACGCGGTGCTGCGGGCGCTGTACCAGGCCGCCGAGCTGTTCGTGTTCCCCTCCCTGTACGAGGGGTTCGGGCTGCCCGCCGCCGAGGCCGTCGCCTGCGGCTGCCCGACCGTGCTGTCCTCGACGTCGTCGCTGCCCGAGGTGCTCGACTGGCCCGAGGCGACCTTCGACCCGACCGACGTCGACTCGATCGCCGGCGTGGTCGAGCGGGCGACGACCGACGAGGCCTTCCGGTCCCGGCTGCGCGCTCGGGGTGCCGAGCGGGCGGGCGCGCTCACTTGGGACGCCGTGGCCCGCCGGCTCGTCGACGCCGCGGTCGAGGTGCTGCCCCCACCGCCGCCGGGCCCCACCCGCCTGCCGCTGCGCCTGGCGGTCGCCGGGCCGCTGCCCCCGACGCTGTCGGGCATCGCCGACTACAACGCCCGCCTGCTGCCCCGGCTCGCCGCCCGGGGCGAGCTCGACCTGCTCACCGGCGAGCGGCGGCGGCCCGAGACCGAGGCCCTGCTGCCCGACGCCCGCACGTTCCCGCCCCGCGCGGTCGGGCGCACGGTGAACCCCCACGCCTACGACGCCCTGCTGTACACGGTGGGCAACAGCGGCGACCACCACGACACCCTCGAGCTGGCCCGCCGGTGGCCGGGGCTGCTGTGGCTGCACGACGTGCGCCTCCCGGGCCTGTACATCACCTACGCCCGCTACCGGGTCGACGAGGACGAGCGCGACTCGTGGCTCGCCGAGCAGCTCGAGGCGATGTACGGCGACCGGCTGCCCGAGGGGCTCGAGCCCCGAGCCTCGGACCTGCCCCCGGACTACGCCGAGGCCGGGCTCGGCATGACCCGCGAGCTGGTCGGAGGCGCCCGGGCCGTGATCGTCAGCAGCGAGCTGGCCCGCCACCTGCTGGAGCTGGACCAGGGCGCTGACGCCCCGCTGCCCCCGTGCTTCGTCGTGCCCCTGGGCGCGCCGGACGTGCTCGACGGCGGCGCCGGCCGCCCGGCGGCGGCGCCCGACGTGCTCGGCGAGCTCGACGGCGACGGCCCGGTCGTCGCCTGCTTCGGGATCGTGGCGCCGGTGAAGGGCACCGACACGCTGATCGCCGCCCTGGCCCACGTGCGCCGCCGGGTTCCCGCCCGCGTGGTGTTCGTGGGCCCCGTCGGCGAGGGCTACCGCGCGCACCTCGAGGACGTGGCCGCCGTCCACGGCGTCGCCGGGGCCGTGCACTTCACCGGCGAGGTGCCGGCGGCGGCGTTCGCGGCGTGGCTGCGGGCGGCCGACGTGGCGGTGCAGCTGCGCACCGCCACCTACGGCGAGAGCTCGGCGGCGGTCCTCGACTGCCTGGCCGCCGGCCTGCCGGTGGTGACGAGCGTCGTGTCGGCCCGGGAGCTGCCGCCGGGCACGGTGGAGCTGGTCCCGCCCGACGTCGACCCCGAGGCGCTCGCCCAACGGATCACCCGGCTGCTGACCGACCCCGACGCCCACGCCCGGCTGCGGGAGGCCGGCCTCGCCTACGCCCGGAGCTGGGACCTCGACGCCGTGGTCGACCGCCTCGTGGCCATCGTCGACGAGCTGGCGCGTCTGCCCAGCGGGCCTCCCGTCCCGCCGGCCGGCGGCGGCGCCCCGCCCGGGCTCAGGTGATCGGGCGCAGACGGCCCTGGAGCAGCGCCAGGTCGGCGTCGACCATCATGGCGACCAGCTCGGGGAACGTGTGGCGGGGCCGCCAGCCGAGCACCTCGCGGGCCTTGCTGGGGTCGCCGATCAGGAGGTCGACCTCGGCGGGGCGCATGAAGCGCTCGTCCTGCACGACGTGGGCCTCCCAGTCGAGGTCGACGTGGCCGAACGCCAGCTCGCAGAACTCGCGCACCGAGTGCGTCTCGCCGGTCGAGACCACGTAGTCGTCGGGCCGGTCCTGCTGGAGCATGAGCCACATGGCCTCGACGTAGTCGCCGGCGAAGCCCCAGTCGCGCTGGGCCTCGAGGTTGCCGAGCCGCAGCTCCTTGGCCATGCCGAGCTTGATCTGCGCCACCCCGTGCGTGATCTTGCGGGTCACGAACTCCAGCCCCCGCCGCGGGCTGTTGTGCACGGTGACGAAACCGACACCAGCGGCGAACTTGCCGGACTCGGTCGCAAGGTCGCACATCCAGCCCCGGTACGGGCGTCGCTCGACCTTGCGCACCTCGTCCTGGGGCTTGCGGAGGTGGGCGCCTTTGTCGCCGGGCGTCAGGCCGGAGCAGAGATTGATCAGGTAGCTGTCACCGCCACCGAGCGCTCCGGGCTGGAGGTAGACGCTCACTCGCCGACCGAGCGTGGTCCGGGCGAGCCAGACCAGACCGGCGGCGAGCGTCGGCGAGACCGTCCGGAACGACTTGAACCGGTCGGTCCCGTGCCCGGCCCGCAGGCCGTCCCCGGCGTTGTAGCCCTCGAGGAACGCATGCTGGAGGTGCGGCGCAGCGTTCAGCACCCGCTTGGGTACCCGCTTGTGCGCCGAACGCGTGTACAGCTCGGTGCGCAGCATCACCAGATAGTGCGAGGCGCCGTTCAACTCGAGCGCCGGGGTGCGCCGGTCGGAGAACGCCGACGGGGGGCCCGCCCACTTGCGGCTGGTGCCGCCCGTGATGCGCTCCCAGCACGCCGCGGCCTCGGCGAGGAGGGCCTCGTCGCCACACGTGATGCGGCCCTTGCCGCGCTCCCGGTCGATCCATCCCTCGGCAGCCATGACCCCGAGGAACCAGGCCTCGTCCTCGGTGAGCTCGGTGGCGAATGCGGTGTCGGGCTGGGGAGCGAGCCGCAGCCGGTCCCCCTCGCGGAAGGCCTCGGCGGGCTTCTCGCTGTCGTCGGTGAACACGACGTGGTCCGGCGTGGACTCGACGATGCCCCCTCGGCCGTGGATCAGGATCGAGTCGTCCTCGTACCACTTGGCGCTGCGGGCGGTGCACCGTGTCCAGCCGTCGCCGTCCCACACCTCGAGGTCACCACCGTCGGCTTGGAAGCGGGTGAGCCCGGCGTCGGAGTCCTGGTCGAACGGGATGAGCTCGCCGATCGGCAGGATGTCGATGTACCCCCCCCTGCGAATGCATACGGGTTGATGCATGTCTATGCACTCGTGGTTGAACAGGATGCCGCTGCTGGCGTGCAGGTCGTAGCTCTCGCGGTAGTTCACGGTGATCCAGTGGCCGTAGACCTTGGCCACGCCGTAGGGGCTGCGGGGGTAGAACGGGGTGTCCTCGCGCTGGGGGACGGCCTGCACCTTGCCGAACATCTCGCTGCTGCTGGCCTGGTAGAAGCGGATGTCGGGGTCGACCGTGCGGATCGCGTCGAGGATGCGGGTGACGCCCAGCGCCGTGGTCTCGCCGGTCAGGACCGGCTGGCCGAACGAGGTCTGCACGAACGACTGGGCCGCAAGGTTGTAGACCTCCTGGGGCCGGTGCTCGCGCAGGGCGTTGATCATCGAGACCTCATCGAGCAGGTCGCCGGGCACGAACTCGATGCGGTCCTGGAGGTGGGCGATGCGCTCGAAGTTCACGGTGCTCGACCGCCGCACCATGCCGACCACCTCGTAGCCCTTCTCGAGCAGCAGCTCGGCGAGGTACGAGCCGTCCTGGCCGGTGATGCCGGTGATCAACGCACGCTTCGTCATGGGCAGGTTCTAGCCTCTCGGGGTCCCGCCGTCTGCCAAGTGGGTTGGCACGTGCCCGGAGAGCTCGTCGACGAACACGGTGACCACATCGGCCGGCGCATCGCCGAGCTGCGGAGCAAGCTCGGCTGGACCCAGCAGGAGCTGGCCGACCGGGCGGGCGTGTCCCGGGCGGCGATCTCGCACATCGAGGCGGCCATGACCGACCCCGGCGAGCGCACGGTCGTGCTGCTCGCGGGGGTGTTCAAGGTCGAGCCCCACGAGCTGGTGGCGGGTACCCGCTACCCGCGGGCCAAGGCCGAGCGGCTCCCGGTGGTGGCCGCCCGCTACACCGAGGTCGAGCTGCAGCTCGCCCTGCTCGAGGCCGACCTCGAGTGGCTGGAGCGGGCGGGGCCCGCCCATGCCTCGCTCGTGCGCGAGCGCTGG
This sequence comes from Actinomycetota bacterium, assembly GCA_004366205.1. Lineage (GTDB taxonomy): Bacteria > Actinomycetota > Acidimicrobiia > Acidimicrobiales > CADCSY01 > SIRW01. The sequence continues at coordinate 7,875 of SIRW01000060.1, forward strand.
GAGTCCCGGCTCGCCGCGCTGGCCGACGGCGCCCACGACCGCCGCGAGCGCGACGCCCTCGCCGCCGCCCGCCTCCGCCTCGCCGACCTGGCCTAGCGCCCGCGAGCCCCGCCCCGCGGTCCCCGCCCCGCCCGTCCCACCCCTCGGCGTTCTGGGTGGGCCAGGTCTCACCCTGGTGGAACCAGCGCCACCCAGAACCGACGCGGTGACCGGGGCGGGACGGGTCAGGCGACCTCGGCGCGGGCGCGCTCGCGCCAGGCGGCGAGCAGGTCGGCGAGGGTGTCCTCGAGGGGGATCTCGGGCTCCCAGCCGGTGGCGGCGGTGAGCTTGGCGTGGTCGCCCACGTGGACGGGCACGTCGACGGGGCGCATGAGCTCGGGGTCGGGCACCAGGCGCATGGGGCGCTCGGCCATCCCGATCAGCGTGTCGGCCAGCTCCTGCACCGAGACAGCCCGCCCGCTGCACACGTTGTAGGCCTCGCCCGGCTCGCCCCGCTCGACGAGCAGGCGGTAGGCCCTGCACACGTCGCGGACGTCGGTGAAGTCGCGCCGGGCCTCGAGGTTGCCCACGCGCACGGCGCCGGCGCCGCTGACCTCGTTGCGGGCGATGCGGGCGGCGAGGGCGGCGGCCACGAACTTGTCGGTCTGGCCGGGCCCGAGGTGGTTGAACGCCCGCACCCGCAGCACCTCGAGCCCGTGGGCCAGGAACATCTGGAGGCCCAGGAAGTCGGCCGCCACCTTGCTGGCGGCGTAGGGCGACACCGGCCGCAGGGGCGACTCCTCGGTGAGGGGGAGCTCGTCCTCGGCGACCTTGCCGTACATGTCGGCGCTGCCGACGATCAGCACGCGCCGCACGCCCGCCGCCGCCGCCGCGGCGAGCACGTTGAGCGTCCCCTCGGCGTTGACCCGGAACGTCTGCCGGGGCGCCTCCCACGACGCGGCCACGTCGCTCTGCCCGGCGAGGTGGTACACGGCCTCGGGGCGGACCGCGCCCAGCCGGTCCCGGACCCCGCCGGCGTCGAGGATGTCGAGCTCGGCGTGGTCGGTCGTGTGGACCTCGTCGCCGCTCGCCTCGAGGTGGTCGACGAGGAACTCGCCGACGAAGCCGCCGGCACCGGTGACGAGGGCACGCATGCGCCGGCGAGTCTACGGGCCCGCCGGTGGCCGCCCGACCGGTGGGCCCGCCGGGGGCCGCCCGACCGGTGGGCCGGACGGGGTCGTCGCCGGCCCCGCCGGATCCGGCAACCGCAGGCTCGGGCCGGCCGTTCGGGTCGACCGCACGCCTCAGGCGGCGCCGGCGTCGGGGATGACGACCGGCACGATCGCCGTGGCCGGGCTGCCCGTCCGCGTGCCCGCGCCGAACCGGGGGGCGCCACCGAAGGCGTGGACCCCGCCGGCGTTGTCGACGATGAGGTAGCCGCCGTCGCTCGGGATGCCAGCGATGCCCCGGGCGGGCGGCGACCAGGTCGTGCGCAGGCCTGGGACCGAGCCGCGGAACCCGGCGTTCCCGAACGTGAAGATCCCGCCGTCGCGGGCGACGAGCCAGTAGCCGCGACCGTCGGTGGTCGGCGCCATGCCGAACACGGGCTCGTTCAGCCGCAGGTTGCCGGTCGACCCGTGGAACCGGGCGTCGCCGAACGTGAAGATCCCGCCGTCGGAGGCCACCAGCCAGTAGCCCCGACCGGTGGGCGACGACGCCATGCCCACGACGGGCTGGTTCAGCCGCAGGTTCCCGGTGGACCCGGCGAAGATGGCGTCGCCGAAGCTGAAGATGCCGCCGTCGGCGGCGACCAGCCAGTAGCCGAGCCCGGTGGGCGTGGCGGCCATGCCCACCACCGGCTGGTTCAACCGCACCGCACCCATCGAGCCCAGGAAGAGGGCGTCTCCGAGGGCGAACACGCCCCCGTCGCTGCCCGCGAGCCACAGCCCCCGGCCCGACGGCGTGCCCGCGGCGCCCACGATGTTGTCGACGCGGATGCCCATCTCGGGCAGGTCGCGGATGCCGGGGACGCCGTGGGAGCGGATGGCGCCGTCGCGGCTGACGATGCGGTACCCGGCGAGGCCCGAGAGGAGCACGTTGGCGACCCGGTCGCGGATCGCCGGGAGCTGCGCCCGGAAGGCGTCGCCGGGGCAGGAGGTGGCGACCACGTCGCTGTGGCCGGTGATGTTGGGGAACGTGACGGTGCTGCCGTCGGCCCGGCGGTAGGGGTCGCTGGCCCGGGGGTCGATGCCCCGCGGCCCGGCCTTCCACGCGATGAGGCGCACGATGCTGTCGATGGCGGCCGGCGACGGCGCGGTCGTGCCGTAGGTGCCGAGCACCGCGATGCCGACGCTGCCGGTGTTCGTGCCCGCGGCGTGGGCGCCGATCACCCCGCGCCCCTGGCTGTCCTCGCCGCTGGCCGTCTCCGAGGCGCTGTAGGTGCGCGCGAACCGGCCCTCGTAGACGCGCCCCTCGCGGTCGACGACGAAGTTGTAGCCGATGTCGGCCCACCCGCGACCCTGGGTGTGGTGCCGGTAGATCGCCCGCACCCGCCCCGCCGGGTCGGTCTCGTCGTTCACCGTCACCGTGTGGTGGAGGATGAACTTCTGGATCGGCGCGAACTTGGGGTCGCCGTTGCGCCACGACTCGTCGGCGCCCCACTCCGCCCGCCGGATGATGGGCGGGGGCGGGGGCGTGGCGAACGTGGACGAGACCGGCCGGACGGCCGCCAGGTCGAGCTCGCCGGCGGGCCGAGGCCCGCCGGCGGTGCTGGCCGCGCGGCCGGACCGGAGCAGGTGGGGCGCCACGGCCATGGCGCCCGCGGTGGCGAGGCCGCCGCGCAGGAGGGTCCGCCGGGCGAGGCGCCCGGGGTCGGGGCCGGCCGGAGCCTCGGGCTGGGTGTTGCAGGTGTCACACACGATGTGCCCCTCGCTGGGCGTGTCTCGCGCCGTCTCGCCGTTCTCCCGTGCGATCCCAGCAGCCCCCCGCCGCTGGGCTCCCCCACCCTGTCGGCCGGGAGGGGGGTGGATCAAGTCCGTTCGCGGTTGTTGCTCATGATTCTGGTGTGGCTGGTGTGGGTTTGTCCAGCACCGTGGCCGCGAAGCGCTCGTACCGGTCGAGGATGGCGGGCCACCGGTACCAGGCCTCGACGTAGGCCTGACCGCGCCGGCCCAGGCGGGCGCGCAGCCCGTCGTCGGCCAGGAGCCGGTCGAGGGCGGCCTCGAAGGTGGCGTAGCCGT
>SIRW01000061.1 GCA_004366205.1 Actinomycetota bacterium
GTCACGTGCGGCACGAAGGGGCGCGACACCCGCCGGGCCAGCGGCTCCACGAACACCCGCTCGCGCAGCGCCCGCACGGCGGCGACCCCGTCGTCGCCGCCCACGCGCAAATACAGCACCGGCGTATCCGGCCAGAAGCTGGCGGGCGGACCGAGCCGCAGCGTGAAGGGCCGGGTGGCCGCTCCGGCGGCGCGCAGCACCCCGAGCGCCTCCCCCATGCGGGCGTCGCGGACGTTGACCGCGGCCAGCAGGGTCAGGTGGGCGGGGGTCCGGCCGAGCGACCCGTCGCCCAAGCCGCGCCGCAGCCCGTCGATCTCGTGGGCGAGCGGCGGCGGCACCAGCAGCGCCACGCCCAACCGTCTCCGTGCCACGTGCGTGCCCTCCCTCCGCCCGCCGGGTCCTCCAGCCTACGGAGGGTCGATCAGGCCCGCGGAACGGCGCGGGACCCGGGCGCGCAGATCCTCTCATCGGGTTTTTCGAGAGGAATCGTTGCGGAATCCGCAACCGAGGCTCTCGAGAACGGTCTCGAGAGGAATCGAGCGCCGGGGGCGGGGCTGGCGCGGCGGGTCAGGCGCCGATCTCGATGCGCACGTGGGCCCGGCGCAGGGCGGCCTCGGCCTCGGCGTCGTGGTCCTGCTGCAGCCGCTGCTCGGCCCGGGCCTTGGCCCGCTCGGCGCGGGCGACGTCGATCTGGCTCGACAGCTCGGCGATGTCGGACAGGATGATCACCCGGTCGTCGTTGACCTCCACGAACCCGCCGTGCACGGCGGCGACCTCTTCGCGGCCGTCGGTGAGGCGGATCCGGGCGGCGCCGATCTGCAGCACGCCGAGGAACGGTGCGTGCCCGGGCTGGAAGGCGATGTCGCCTCCCGTGGTCCGGGTGATGACCATGTCGGCCTCGCCCGAGAACAGGATGCGCTCGGGCGAGACCAGCTCGACGTGGAGGGGCACGGGCTCAGCGCTCCTGGAGGCTCTTGGCCTTGGCCAGCATGCTCTCGGCGCCGCCGACCGACAGGAACGCCTGCTCGGGCACGTCGTCGAACTCGCCGTTCACGAGCGCCTCGAAGCTCTCGACGGTCTCCTCCACCGGGGTGTAGATGCCGGGCTGGCCCGTGAACATCTCGGCCACGAACATCGGCTGGGACAGGAACCGCTGCACCTTGCGGGCCCGCGACACGATGATCTTGTCCTCCTCGGAGAGCTCGTCGAGGCCGAGGATGGCGATGATGTCCTGCAGCTCGCGGTAGCGCTGCAGCACCTCCTGCACCTGGCGGGCCACGTTGTAGTGGCGCTCGCCGACGATCTCGGGGGCGAGGATCGTCGAGGTGGAGGCCAGGGGGTCGACCGCCGGGTAGATGCCGAGCGAGGCGATGTCGCGCGACAGCTCGGTGGTGGCGTCGAGGTGGCGGAACGTGGTGAACGGGGCGGGGTCGGTGTAGTCGTCGGCGGGCACGTAGACGGCCTGCAGCGAGGTGATCGACCGGCCCCGGGTGGAGGTGATGCGCTCCTGGAGCTCGCCCATCTCGTTCGAGAGCGTCGGCTGGTAGCCCACGGCCGAGGGCATGCGGCCGAGCAGGGTGGACACCTCGGACCCGGCCTGCACGAACCGGAAGATGTTGTCGATGAACAACAGCACGTCCTGGCCCTGCACGTCGCGGAAGTACTCGGCGACGGTGAGGGCGGACAGGGCGACGCGCAGGCGCACACCGGGCGGCTCGTCCATCTGGCCGTAGACGAGGGCGGCCTTCTCGATGACGCCCGACTCCTGCATCTCGAGCCACAGGTCGGTGCCCTCACGGGTGCGCTCGCCGACGCCGGCGAAGACCGACACGCCGCCGTGCTGCTCGGCGACCCGGCGGATCATCTCCATGATGAGCACGGTCTTGCCCACCCCGGCGCCCCCGAACAGGCCGATCTTGCCGCCCTGCACGTAGGGGGTGAGCAGGTCGACGACCTTGATGCCGGTCTCGAACATCTGGGCCTTGGGCTCGAGCTCGTCGAACGGCGGCGGGTCCCGGTGGATCTCCCAGCGGTCCTCGACGCCTTCGAGCGACTCGACGTCGAGGGTCTCGCCGATGACGTTGAACACGTGGCCCAGCACGGCCTGGCCGACCGGCATGGTGATGCCCCGGCCGGTGTTGCGCACCGGCGTGCCCCGCCGCAGCCCGTCGGTGGGCTTGAGGCAGATGGCCCGCACCCGGCCCCGGCCGAGCTGCTGGGCGACCTCGGCGGTGACCGTCACCGTGGCGCCCTCGATCTCGAGGTCCATCTCCACGGCGGTGTTGATCTCGGGCAGGGCGTCGGGCGGGAACTCCACGTCGACGACCGGACCGGCGATGGCGACGACCCGGCCGTCTTTCAGCTGGCCCTCGCGGGAGTCGGTCTGCGGGGTGGTCATGGTCATGGCTGGCTCCTCACGGCGACGACGGGATCGGGCATGGCGGCAGGGGGCTCGAGCGCGTCGAGGGGCCCCCGGTCCTGGGCGAGCGCCTCGGCCCCGCCGACGATCTCCATGATCTCGGTGGTGATGGCGTCCTGGCGGGCCCGGTTCATCTCCCGGGTGAGCTTCACGATGAGCTCCTCGGCGTTGTCGGTGGCCGACTTCATGGCCCGCTGGCGGGCGGCGTGCTCGGAGGCGGCGGCGTCGAGCAGGGCGGCGAACAGGCGGGCCTCGACGTAGCGGGGCAGCAGCGTCTCGATGATGCCCTCGGGGGAGGGCTCGAAGTCGTAGGTGGCCCGCAGGTCGCCCTCGCTGTCGTCACCGGCGACGGCCTGCAGCGGCAGGAAGCGCCGCACCACGACGCGCTGGGAGCCGACCGACAGAAAGCGCGTGTAGATCAGCTCCACCCGGTCGATCTCCTCGGCCTCGAACGGGGTGGCGACCGCCTCGGCCACGGCGCGGGCGTCCTCGAAGGTGGGCCGGTCGGTCATGCCCGCGAACGCCCGGTCGATGCGGTAGTTCCGGAAGCGGAAGTAGCTCTCGGCCTTCTTGCCGACGAGGATCAGCGAGTAGTCCGAGCCCTCGGTCTGGGCGGCCATCACCTCGCGCTCGGCGGCCCGGATGACCGACGAGTTGTAGGCTCCGCACAGGCCCCGGTCGGAGGTGATGACGACGAACGCCGTGCGCCGGACCGGTTCGGTGCGGCGCAGCAGCGGGTGGCTGACCTCGGCGCCGGCTTCGGCGAGGTCGAGGATGACGTTGGTGATCTCCTCGGCGTAGGGGCGGGCGGCGGTGGCGCGCTCCTGGGCGCGCACCACACGGGTGGCGGCGATCAGCTCCATGGCGCGGGTGATCTTCTTGGTCGACTGGACCGACCGGATCCGGCGCCGGAGGATGCGTTCCTGGCCGCCCGCCATCTAGGCCTCCTCGTCCTCCCGGGTGACCTCCTCCTCGGGCAGGATGCCCTCACGGCGGCCACCGGCGCGGCGGGTGTGCTCCTCGCCCTGCTCCTCGGCCTCGGGCTCGCCCGCGGGGCCCTCGGTCGGCTGGAACTGCTCGCCGAAGGCCCGCACGGCCTCCTCCAGCGCGCCCTCGTCGGGGATCTCGCCGGAGGAGCGGATGGCCTCGAGGATGTCGCCGTGACGGGTCCGGAACCACTCGAGCAGCTCGGTCTCGAACCGGCGGACGTCGGCGACGGGGATGGGGTCGAGGTAGCCGCGGGTGCCGGCGAAGAGCGACACGACCTGCTCCTCGACGGGCATGGGCGAGTTCAGCGGCTGCTTGAGCAGCTCGGTGAGGCGGTAGCCGCGATCGAGCTGGGCCTGCGACACCCGGTCGAGCTCGGAGCCGAAGGCGGCGAAGGCCTCGAGCTCACGGAACTGGGCGAGGTCGGTGCGCAGGCCGCCGGACACGGCCCGCATGGCCTTGATCTGGGCGGCGCCGCCGACCCGCGAGACCGAGATGCCCACGTTCATCGCCGGGCGGACGCCGGAGTAGAACAGGTCGGTCTCGAGGTAGATCTGGCCGTCGGTGATCGAGATCACGTTGGTGGGGATGTAGGCCGACACGTCACCGGCCTTGGTCTCGATGAGCGGCAGGGCGGTGAGCGAGCCGGCGCCGTTCTCGTCGCTGAGCTTGGCGGCGCGCTCGAGCAGGCGGCTGTGGAGGTAGAACACGTCGCCCGGGTAGGCCTCGCGCCCGGGGGGCCGGCGCAGCAGCAGCGAGAGCTGGCGGTAGGCCTCGGCCTGCTTGGAGAGGTCGTCGTACACGACCAGGGCGTGCTCGCCGTTCTCCATCCAGTGCTGGCCCATGGCGCACCCGGCGTAGGGGGCCAGGTACTGGAACGGGGCGGGATCGGACGCCGTGGCGTTCACGACCACCGTGTACTCCATGGCGCCGTGCTCCTCGAGGGTGGCGACCGTCTGGGCCACGGTGGAGCCCTTCTGGCCGATCGCCACGTAGATGCACTTCACGCCCAGGCCGCGCTGGTTGAGGATGGTGTCGACGGCCACGGTGGTCTTGCCGGTCTTGCGGTCGCCGATGATCAGCTCGCGCTGGCCACGACCGATCGGGGTCATCGAGTCGACGGCCTTGATGCCGGTCTGCAGCGGCTCGTGCACCGGCTTGCGCCCGGTGATGCCGGGGGCCTGCACCTCCATGCGCCGCAGGATCGGGTTGCTGATGGGGCCCTTCCCGTCGAGGGGCTCGCCGAGGGCGTTGACCACGCGGCCGAGCAGCCCGTCGCCCACGGGCACGGAGAGGATGCGCCCGGTGGCCTTGACGGTCTGCCCCTCTTCGATCTCGTCGGCGTCCCCGAGCACGACGGCGCCGATCGAGTCCTCGTCGAGGTTCAGGGCGAGCCCGAGGGTGCCGCCCTCGAACTCGAGCAGCTCGTTCACCGCCGCGCCGGGCAGCCCGGCCACGCGGGCGATGCCGTCGCCCACCTCGCGGATGTGGCCGACCGTGGCCATCTCGGTGGAGGGCGAGTAGCCCTCGAGGTTCTTGCGGAGAGCGGCGGCGATGTCGCTGGCGTTGATGGCGAGCTCGGCCATGGGCTACAGCCTCTCTTTCAGCTGCTCGAGACGGGTGCGGATGCTGCCGTCGATGATCGTGTCGCCGATCTGGGCGACGATGCCGCCGATGAGCGACGGGTCGACGACGACCTTGACCTCGACGCGCTTGCCGGTGGCCTGCCCGAGCGCCTCGGCGAGGCGCGCCTGGGTGGCGGCGTCGAGGTCGACGGCGGATCGGACCTCGGCCACGGCCGCGGAGCGCTCGGCGGCGGCCCGCTCGACGAGGCGGTCGACGATGTCGGGCAGGTCCCGGGCCCGGCCGGCGCCCACGACCAGCGACACCAGGTTGGTGGTGACGGGGCTGGCCCGGCCGCCGAGGAGGTCCTCGACCACGCCTTGGCGGCGGGCGGCGGGGACGGCTTCGTCGGTGAGCACGGACCGCAGCTCGTCGTTGCCCTCGAGGGTGCGGGCGAACCGGAACAGCTCGTCCTCGACCTCGGCGAGGTAGCCCTCGGCCCGGGCGATCTCGAACAGGGCCGTGGCGTAGCCCTCGATGCGGTCGGGTGCCTCGCTCATGCGCCGGCCGACCCTCCCGGGCTGCCGGTACGGGCACCGGCCTGGCCCACCTCGTTGATGTAGCGCTCGATCAGGGCAAGGTTGGCCTCGCGGTCGAGGCTTGCC
>SIRW01000062.1 GCA_004366205.1 Actinomycetota bacterium
CCGCTCGAGCTGGGTGTCGGTGGCGCGCCAGCGCACGCGGGTGCTGGCGCCGTCCACGATCGTGTCGAACGCCACCTCGGTGGAGGTGGCGTGCACGACCCGGCTGGCCTGGCGGGCGTCCTTGCCGAACACCGCCGCCATGATTCGCAGGTCGTCGAGCGACCGGGCCCGCTCGGCGGCGAAGGCGGAGGCGCGGTTGCTCGAGAGCATGGCGCCGGTGAGCGTGCCGAGCGCGAGAAGGAGGAGGGCGGACGCGATCATCACCTCGATGACCGTGATGCCCGACTCCGGCCCGGCGCCGGGGTCAGAGCGAGCGGGTGAGCTCGGCGGTCGGTGCACTCTCGTTCCCTGCTGCGTCGTAGGCCACCACGTAGTACGTGTACAGGCGGCCGCTCCTGGCCCGGGTCACGTCGTTGTCGGTGAAGCTGCACGGGGCCGTCGGGCACGGTGCGGCGACGCCGGGGGGAAGGTTCTGGAACCCGCCGTTCGCCACCCTGCGGTACACGCGGTAGCCGATGAGCTTGTCGTTGTCGGTGGAGGGCTGCCAGGTGAGCACGATCCGCCACGGGCCGTTGTGCACGGTCGCGTCGAAGCTGCCCGGTGTGGTCGGGGGCGTCTTGTCGACCCGAACCGTGTCCGCGTAGGTGGTCGACCGGCCGGCACCGTCGGTGAAGCGCACCCAGACCGTGCGGTTCCCCTCGCCGGGCGCGAGCTCCCACAGCTTCGAGGTGTCGATGGGCTCCTCGGCCGACCAGGTCGTCCCGTCGTTCGAGAAGGCCATGGTGGCCGGACCGCACGCCTGCACCGAGAGGGACAGCGCGACCGTGGACGAGGCCGTGTAACCCGTGTTGGCGCCGGTGCCGGCGAGGATCGTGAGCGATCCCGACGGCGCGGACAGCTCAGAGCAGTCACCGGGCGCCGGGGCCGGCACGGTCGTCGTGGTGGTCGGGTTGCCCGGGGTGGGATCCGACGCTTCGGGATCGATCTCGGCCCAGCCGAGCCCGTGGGGACCGACGAGGGCGGAGAGCACCACCTGGTTGGGCCCTCCGGCGGGCGCGGTGCCGGCCCAGCGGACGATGACCGTCACCCGCTTCATCTCCGGCGGCTCGCCGGTGCCGTCGGGCACCCAGGTGACGTAGCGCCACAGTTCGAACCACGTGCCGTGCAGCTGGACCTCGTCGTGGCGGGAAACGCCCGGGCCGTCGGGGAGCACGACGAGGGGCTCGGCCCCGAACCCGCCGCCGACCTCGAACAGGTACGTCCCGCTGTCCAGCGTCAGGAGCTCGTGGTCGGGGCTGTCGGGGCCCGTGAAGTACTGCTCGCCCGGGTCCATGCCCAGAAAGTCATACGGGGTGGCGCGGGCGTCCTCCATCCACCGGGCCGCCAACTGCGTCGCCACCTGCCGGTTGTTCGACGTCCGCGTCAGGTCGAGGCCGGTGTTGGTGGACAGGGCGAGGCCCACGGCCACGAGCGCGAAGAGGCCGAGGGCGATCACCACCTCGAGGATGGTGAAGCCCGCGTCTTCGCCGCAGGCCCGTTGCAGCCGGCGGGCGCACGCTCCCATGCCGGCATGATCGTCCCCGGCCGCCACGACCTTGAGCGCCGGGTGCTGCCGGTGCTCGGGCTACTTCACCAGCTCCTCGCCCTCGCAGGCCCGGAACCGGTCGTCGCCGTAGAAGAACCAGCCGCAGCGCTCGGCCTGCGACAGCGAGTCGACCCGGTAGTGGTTGGCGAAGCGGTCCCCTTCGCCCACCTTGTACACGGTGCCGTTCACGCGGACGTTGGCCACGACGCGCTGGTCGGTGTCGACGAACACCTCCATCACCGCGAACCGCTGGAGCGGCCGGGGCTCGCGCGGCCCGGCGTGACCGTTGGTCGGCGGCAACGTGGTGGTCGTGCCGTTCGGAGGTGGGGCGGTCGGGTCGGTGGGGGGTGGCGCCGTGGGATCCGTGGGTGGAGGCGTCGGGGTCACCGGGACGGTTGGCGGCTCCGGCGTCGGGTCGGCCGGATCTGTCGGGCCCGCCGGCGGTGGGGTGATCACGCCCGTGTCGACGAGCGGCGCGAAGGGGTTCTTGGTGGTGAAGATCTCGAACGTCTCGACATCCGGCGTCTCGCCCGGTGCGAGCGGCACGGTCGGGGACGTGGTGGGCGTGGGGGTCGGGAAGTCGTCGAACGCGACGTCGTCGTCCCCACCGAACAGCACCGTCGAGAACAGCAGGAACAGCACGAGCACCCCCACGCCGGCGCCGGCGAGGATCAGGGCGCGGCGCTGCTCGCCCATCAGCCCTCCACCTCCTCGTCGACCCCGCCGTTCGCTCCGTCCGCGTCTTCCGGTGGGGCCGGCGTCGTGGCGTCCTCCTCGGGCGCGGGCTCGTCGCCGGGCTGGGCTGTGGTGAACATGCGGCCCACCAGGTTCACGCTGAGCTGCACGAACTGGCCCTCGACCTGCGGCGAGACGTTGATGGTGTCCACCACCACGATTCTCGGCATCGCCAGCAGCCGGTTGAGGTAGTCGAGCACCTGGAAGTACCCACCCGAGATCGAGATGCTGAGGCTGATCTGGGTCGGCGTGTCCGGCGGGGATCCCGCGGGCGGGGCGGCGGGCGGGCTCGGCGCGATCGAGATGAAGTCGATGCCGGCCTGGTTCGCCACGTCGTTGGCGTCGAGGATGAACTGGGCGAGGTTGGGCTGGTCGGGGATGGCGACCCGGGTGCGGTCGATGCCGGCCAGCAGCTCGGTCCGGCGGGCGTCGGCGGCCCGGAGGCGCTCGAGGCGGATCCGCAGGTTGGCGTTCTCCTGTTCGGCCGTCTCACGGCGCTCGCGCGCCTCCTCCATGCGGGCGCTCTGCGGGCCCCAGAGCAGCACGAACCAGAGGAGCAGCACGCCGAGCGCGGCGGCCGCGACGACCACGTACAGGCGCGGGCCCCGCAGCATCAGCCGTCCTCCGCCAGCTGCTCGGCCCGGTCCGAGCGGGCGGCCTCGGTGAGGTTGGCGTTCGACGAGAACGTCACGAGCTGCTGGCCGGCCGGTCCCGCGGAGACGGCGGAGGACGGCAGCCACAGGCCGGCGATCGACTCGAGCTCGTTGATGCGCAGCAGCCAGCGGGCCGAGGAGGTGTGGTCGAAGCCCATGCCGCTCACGCTGATCGTGCCGGGGTCCCCACGGCTGCCGTTGAACGAGGTGAGCCACACGTCGTTGGGCATGACGGCGGCGATCTCCTGCAGCAGCCGGGGCCAGGCCACCTCGTCCTCGACGACGGCGACCATGGTCTGGCGGCGGCGGGCGAGCTCGGCCTCGAGCCCCTCGACGTCGGCGAGCTGGGCGATCTCCTGGCGCAGGCGGGTGGTCTCGGCCTCGGCGGCCTCGGCCCGGCGCTGCTCGTCGGCGACGGCGCCCTGGCGGCCGAGCCACACCGCCACCAGCAGGGCGGCGAGCGCCGCCACCCCGGCGCCGGCCATGACCGCCCGCCGCTGCTCGACCCGGCGGGAGACCAGCTCGGCCGGAAGCAGCGTGATGCGCCGCTCCTTGCCGGGCAGCGGCTCGGCGGTGAAGCCATAGCCGATGGCGACCGCGAGGAGGTCCTCGGCGTCACGGACGACCTGCTCGTCCATGCCCGCGGGTTTGACCTGGATCCCCTCGAGGGGGCGGGCCCGCTCGACGGGGACGTCGAGGGCGGCGGCCAGCTGGTCCTGCAGGCCGGCGACGCGGCTGCCGCCGCCGGTGAGCACGACCCGGCTGATGCCGCCGTCGTCGGCCTGGGCGAGGTAGAAGTCGAGCGATCCTCGGATCTCGTTGATGATCGGGGCCAGGTTGGCGGCCACGATCTGGGCTGCCCGCGCTTGCTGCTCGTCGCCCGAGAGCGGGTCGGCGCGTCGCTTCAGGTCCTCGGCGTCGTCGAGCTCGATCTCCAGCTCGCTGGCGATGGCCTCGGTGATCGACAGGCCCGCCATGGTCAGCGTGCGGACGAAGCGCGGCACCCCGCCCTCGTGGATGATCACGTTGGTCACACCCGCGCCGACGCCCACGATCGCCTCGGCCGGTGGCCGGGCTTCGGGACCGGCACCCGGCGCCTCACCGTCGCCGGCAGGCTCCTCGCCCTCGGCCGCACGGGCGCCGGGCCGGCCGAGGTCGGGCACGCCGTGGTGCAGTGCCCGGATGAGCGCGAAGGGCTCGAGGTCGATGCGGTCGATCCGCAGGTTGGCCCCATCGACGGCGGCGATGAGCGACCGCACCATGTCCTGGTGCGCGGCCACGAGCAGCAGGCGCAGCAGGTCCTGGCCTTCCTCGCCGCGGGCGTGCTCGACCACCTGGTAGTCGAGGATGGCCTCATCGACGGGAATGGGGATGAGGTCCTGGACCTGGAAGCGCAGGGCCGAGCGCAGCTCGTCCTCGGGCATGGCCGGGACGTCGACGGTCCGGGCCACGACACGCGGGTTCGACACGCCCGTGACGACGCTCTTGGCCTTGAAGCCGCCCTCTCGCCACAACCGCCGGATGGCCGAGGCGACGGTGGGCGGGTCGACCACCTCACCGGCGACGACGGCGCCGACGGGGAGCGCCACCTGTCCGAACCGGCGCAGCCCGGGGTCGCCACGACCGAGGGCGAGCTCCACGGCGCGCACCGCGTGGGTGCCGATGTCGAGGCCGACGACGGTGGGCATCAGGCGCCACCCCGCCGGAGGTAGTCCTCCACGCTGCGCTCCCGGATGCGGTAGCTGCGCCCGACCCGGGCGGCGGGCAGCTCGCCGGCCTTGATGAGCCGGTACACGGTCATGGTCGAGACGCGCAGGACGCCGGCCACCTCGTGGACGGTGAGCAGGCGGTCGTTCTGCGGCAGGGCCATGGCACCCCTCGCCTCGGCACGGCGCGCGCCGCCGGGCGTGACAGCGCGATTGTCGACCCACCCAACGTACGGCATCACAAACAACATCGTCAACAACAGCAACAGAATTGAACAGTTGTTGACACGAGCCTACGCATCGGGTGGTGGCGGGTGGGCGCGGACCGCCGCGCCCCCCGTCCGGCGACCACCTGGGAACAGCACTCCCGGTAAGCGGGGACGTGCCCGGTTGTCCGCTCAGGTGCCGAGGTACCAGCGCAGCAGCGGCTCGCCGAACAGGACGGCCAGGTAGGCGCCGGCGGCGAGGAACGGGGCGAAGGGCACGTGGTCCTTGCGGCTGCGCAGGCGCAGCGCGATCAGGCCCAGGCCGATCACCGCGCCGAGCAGGAACCCGAGGAACAGGCCGAGCACGACGTGGTCGATGCCGAGCCAGCCCAGGTACAGGCCGAGCACGAGCGCGAGCTTCACGTCGCCCATGCCCATGCCCCGCGGGTAGACGAAGTGGATGACGAACAGGCTCACCCCGCCGATCAGCGCGCCGATGAGCGCAGTCCACAGCGGCGACCACTCCCCCGCCAGCAGGGCGGCGAGCGCCAGCAGCGGCACCGACACGTAGAGCGTCGGGAACACGATCCGGTTCGGCACGATGAAGTGCTGCAGGTCGATGACCGTGACGGCGATGAGGACCGCCGTGAACAGCAGGTAGGCGGGCAGCTCCCACTCGGCCCCGATGCGGACCGCGGTGACGGCGAAGAGCACGGCCGTGGCCACCTCGACGAGCGGGTAGCGCACGGGGATCGGGTGGGCGCAGTGCCGGCACCTGCCCCGCAGGAGCACCCACGACAGCACCGGGATGTTGTCGCGGTTCGAGATCGCCGCCCCGCACTCGGGGCACGACGACCGGGGTCGCACCACCGACACACGCTGGGGCACACGATGGATGACGACGTTCAGGAACGAGCCGATGAGCAGGCCGAGCAACCCGCACCCGGCCGCCAGCAACCCGAGCACCCCCGAACCCTACGCGCGCCGAGGGCCGGCCCCGAAGGACCGGCCCTCTCGTGCTGTCTACGGGGCTCGACGGTCAGTCGCCGCCGCCTCCGCCACAGTTGGCTCCATCGGAGGTCGGACCGACCGTACCGGCAGGCTCGTTTCCGACGGGCAGTGCCCGGTCGATCAGAACGAAGCAGGTGCCGGACTGAGACATCTTCGTCAGGGTGATCGTCTCCGCGGTGGCGTCGACCAGGATCACCGGGTTCGCGACCGTGGATGAGCCGCTGTCGGCGAACTCGAGCGACGGCTCGACACCGCCGAGTGCGGCTGCGTCAACGCTCGCGTACGTCTGGTCGTCGACGTACAGCGTCTTGGCTGCGGTGAGGGCGTTGCGCAGGTCGGACTGCGCAGCGCGGTCCTGGGCCCGCTCACGGGCACCGAGGAAGGTCGGGATCGCGATGGCGATCAGGATGGCGATGATGAGCACCACGACCATGAGCTCGATGAGCGTGAAGCCCTCGTCGTCGTCGCGGATGCGTCGCATCAGCTTGAGCATGTGGATGTTCCTCCTGCGCAATGGATGGTGTGCGAACCGTGATCCCGATCGGTTCCCCACCGCAGGAGCGGTGAAGGCCCTCCAGGCAGCCCGGCTTGCCGATCCCCCGGCCCCGTTGCAGGAAGGCCGGCCCCGTGGCGTTGCGTCCCCGCCTCTCGACGGGTTTGCCCTTGTCAAGAGCACCTGCTCGCATCGCTGGTATCGCCACGGAACGTGGCGGCCTTTAGGGAAAATGCGGGTCACCCAGAGGGCGAGGACGACCAGCGCTCGCCGGTGATGGCGTCGAAGTCGAACCCCTGCGGCGGGCAGGTCTCGTTGCCGCTGAGCTCCTGGTCGTAGTAGGTCCCTGCGGTCGTACCGCCCATGACGTCCCGCAACAAGAAGCACCGGCCCGTGGCCGTGCGGCCACCTACGACCACCGTCTGCCGATCGCCGGGGACACCGAAGACCCGTATGAAGACGTCGCGCTCGCCGGCAGTCGCGTCGAGCTCCTCCGAAACCCACTCCAGCGACGGCTCGATCTCCTTCATGCCGGCTGGATCCTCCGGGTAGCGAAGCCGCTCGTTGTAGTAGATCCGAGTCGCCGAGAAGGCGTTGCGCACGTTGCTCTGGACAGCGCGATCGTTGGCTTGGTCCCGCGCGCCGAGATAGGTCGGGATGGCGATGGCGATGAGGATGGCGATGATGAGGACGACGACCATGAGCTCGACCAGGGTGAAGCCGTGTTCGTCCTCTGGGCGGTGCGCCGGGGGCGGGCTGGTCCGCATGGACTGGTCATCGGTCGCCCGGGCGCGGCGCTTGAGGGCCGCTGGCACGGTCAGCTGACGGTGTCGAGGCTGTCGAGCTCGTGGGGCTTGAGGGCGGGGCACACCGAGCTGGTGCCGGTCTCGAGCAGGAAGATGCCGGCCTGCTTGGCGCCCCGGTGCTCCTTCAAGTAGAGGCACTTGCCCTGGTTGGTCTTGCCGCCGACGACCACGGTGTCGCCCTCGGCCTGCTCGTCGTGGGCTTCGACGTAGATCGTCGTGGGGTCGACCGCGCCTTCGAGGGGGAGCTCGGTCCAGTTGATGCTGGGCTCGAGCTTCTGGAGCTCCTCGATGTCGACGCCGTAGTTCTGGGCCTCGAGGAAGTACACGCGGGCGGCCACCAACGCCGAGCGGAGGTTCATCTCCACCACGGCATCGTTTGCCTGCTGGCGTGCCATCAGGAACGTGGGCACGGCGATGCCCATGAGGATGGCGATGACCAGCACCACCACCATCATCTCGACGAGGCTGAAGCCGCCCTCCTCGTCAACCAACTCACGCGGTTCCCACCACATATTCCTGTTCTCGGCGTCAGGAATTGCCGGCTTGATCGTGTCAACACCGAATGAGCCGTTCGGGCGGTGGCAGCCCCCACGCGAACGGGCTGGTCAGTCGGACTCGCCGGATGCTCGCCGGAGGGCGGCGTAGACGTACTGGAGCATGTCGGACACGGCGACGATGCCGAAGCCGCCGGCGACCCAGCGGGTGGCCCGGGGGGCGAAGAGCAGGCCGGTGGCGAAGCCGGTGCCGATCCACTGGCTCAGGCAGAACGGGCACGTCACCAGCTCGCCCAGGGCGTGGCGCAGACCCTCGCCCTGGACCTCCTCCTTCAGCTCGGCCGGGCCACTCGTGCCCTCGTAGCGGGTGAACGGGGCCCGCACGGGGCTGGTGATGGGGTCCTTGGCGATGGTGCGGACGATGCGGTGCGTCGCCAGGCCGGCGACGGCGAGGTCCTTGAGCGCCATGCCGCCCCGGGGCGGACGCACCCCTCGCCGGCGGGCCAGCAGGCCGATGCCCGCGACCAGGCCCAGGTAGGCGGCGTCGAGCACCGAGTACGCCCCCAGCGGCCGATCGTGGCCGTGGGCGTAGCGCCGCTTGACCTGCTCGAGCTCGTCGACCACTGCCTCCACGGCGGTGCGCCCTACCCGCCGGGCCCGCCCGCTATTCGATCAGGTTGATGATGTTGAACATCGGCATGTACAGGGCGACGAGCATGCCCCCGACGGTGCCGCCCATGAGGACCAGCAGCACCGGCTCGAGCAGCGACGTGAGCGAGTTCACCGTCGCCTCGATCTCCTGGTCGTAGAAGTCACCGACCTTGTCGAGCATCTCGTCCACGGCGCCGCTCTCCTCGCCCACCGCCAGCATCTGGGTGACCATCGGCGGGAACACCGGGTGCGACGCCAGCGGCTTGGCCATCGACTCGCCCCGCTTCACCGCGCTCTGCGTGTCGCGCACGGCGTCGGACACGACCGTGTTGCCGACGGTCTCGGCGGTGATCTCGAGCGACTCGAGGATCGGCACGCCCGAGCGCAGCAGCACGGCGAGGGTGTGGCTGAACCGGGACAGCGCCGTCTTGTGCACGAGCTTGCCGAACAGCGGGATCCGCAGCTTGATCACGTCCCACTTGGCCCGGCCGGCGTCGGACGCGATCCACTTCTTGAACCCGAAGGCCATGCCGACCTGGGCGAGGAACACCAGCGGGGCGTAGCTCGAGAGCACGCCGGAGACGGCCAGCAGCATCCGGGTGGGCAGGGGGAGGGTGCCGCCGAGGTCGGCGTAGAGGTCCTCGAACATCGGCACGATGAAGATCAGCATCGCCGTGACGATGAGCAGCACCAGGCCGAACACGGCGACCGGGTAGGTCATCGCCGACTTGATCTTGTGCTTCAGCTCGACCTGCTTCTCGATGATCGTGGCGAGCTGGATGAGCACGCTGTCGAGCACGCCGCCGGTCTCACCGGCGCGCACCATGGCGACGTAGAGCCGGTTGAACGCCTTGGGGTGCCGGCCCAGCGCCTGGGACAGCGAGGCGCCCTTCTCCACGTCGGCCCGCACCTCGTTGACGATCTCGGCGAGCTTTTGGTTCTCGGTCTGCTCGGCCAGGATGTACAGGGCCCGCAGCATCGACAGGCCCGAGTTGATCATCGTGGCGAACTGGCGGCTGAAGACCGCGATGTCCTTCAGCTTCACCCGGCCCGACCCGGGAAGCTTGATCTCCTTCTTGAGCGCCGAGGTGTCGCTGCGGTCGACGGCGATCGGCACGTAGCCCATCTGGCGGAGCTTGGTGGCGACCAGGTCCTGGCTGTCACCCTCGAGCGAGCCCTCGAGGACCCGGCCCTCGCGGTCGCGGACCTTGTAGGCGAACGTGGACGGCATCGGCGGTCCTCCCCTACCGGCCCAGCAGCCGGCGCAGGTCCTCGGCGTTGGCGCAGCGCTCGAGGGCGATCTCGTAGGTGATGGCGCCGCTCTTCACCAGGTTCGCCAGCGCCTGGTCCATCGTCTGCATGCCCATCGCACCGCCCGCCTGCATGGCCGAGTAGATCTGGTGGGTCTTGCCCTCGCGGATGAGGTTGCGGACCGCGGGCGTGGCGACCAGCACCTCGGCGGCCACGACCCGGCCCCTGCCGTCGGGGCGGCGGATCAGCTGCTGGGTGACGACGCCCTGCAGGGCGGACGCCAGCTGCACCCTGACCTGCTGCTGCTGGTGGCTGGGGAAGACGTCGATGATGCGGTCGACCGACTGCGGCGCGTCCTGGGTGTGGAGCGTGCCGAACACGATGTGGCCGGTCTCGGCTGCGGTGAGGGCGGTGTGGATCGTCTCGAGGTCGCGCATCTCGCCGACGAGGATCACGTCGGGGTCCTGGCGCAGCACGTGCTTGAGGGCCTGGGCGAAGGACCGGGTGTCCTCCCCGACCTCCCGCTGGTTGACGACGGCCATCTTGTGGTGGTGGAGGAACTCGATGGGGTCCTCCACGGTCATGATGTGGGCGGGCTTGGTGGCGTTGATGATGTCGATCAGCGACGCGAGCGTGGTCGACTTGCCCGAGCCCGTCGGACCGGTGACGAGCACCAGGCCGCGGGGCAGGTCGGCGAAGCTCGCCACCACCGGCGGCAGGCCCAGCTGCTCGAGCGGCACGATCTCGTAGGGGATGGTCCGCAGCACGGCGCCGACGGCGTCGCGCTGGAGGAACACGTTCACGCGGAACCGGCCGTGGCCGGGGATCGAATGCGAGGTGTCGAGCTCGAGCTCGGCCTCGAACTTCTCCCGCTGCTTCTGGGTGAGGATCCCGTAGATCATCCGCCGGATCTCCGAGCCGTTCATCACCGGGAACTCGGTGAGGCGCTTCAGCTCGCCGTTGACCCGCACGGTGGGCTCGATGCCGACGGTCAGGTGCAGGTCGGAGCCGCCCAGGTCGAGCACCCGCAGCAGCAGCTCGTTGATGTGGAGGTCCTGGGCGGGCTCCTCGACCACGTGCACGGGCTGGTCGCCGATCGCCAGCTCGACCTCGAGGTCCGAGCCGCTCGGCCGGGCGGGATCCGCTCCGGGCGGGGCGCCGTGCACGGCTCGCACGGCCTGGACCAGCTCGCCCCGCACGGCGATGGCGACCTGCACGGGCAGGCCCACCGCTTCCTGCACCTCGGCGACGGCGTCGCGGTTGCTGGGATCGGCCATGGCGACGAGGACGCCGTCGCCCTCCATGGCGACGGCCACCGCCAGGTGCCGGTGTGCCACGTCGGCGGGGACCATGCCCTCCAGCCCGGGCTGGACCGCGGTCACGTCGAGGTCGACGAACGGGACGCCGACCTGGGCGGCGACCGCCGCGACCAGGTCCTTCTCCCCGACCAGGCCCGCGGAGACGAGGATCGCCGACAGCGGCGTGCCCTCGGTCTCCTCCCGCTGGATGGCGGCTTCGAGGGCGTCGCGCGAGAGCACCTTGCGCTCGACCAGGAACTCGCCGAGACGGCGCGAAGCGTTCATCATGACCCCGGGTATCGGCACGCCCCCGGGTGACCCTGAGCGGAGAACCCGCCGGCGGGCCGCCCCTCAGGCCACGACCCGGACGAGCTCCTCGACGCTGGTGGCGCCGCTGCGGACGTGGGCGACGCCCGCCTGGCGGAGCGTGAGCATCCCCTGGGCGATGGCGATCTTCTTGATGTCCTCGGAGTGCGCCCGGTCGGCGATCATGCTCTCGATCTCCTCGCTCACGAGCAGGACCTCGTGGAGGGCGAACCGGCCGTGGTAGCCGGTGCGCCCGCACGCCCCGCACCCCTTGGGGCGGTGCAGCTGCTCGGGCGGGTCGTCCTCGGCGTCGATGCCCAGGACGCCGAGCTCGGCGCTGCCCGGGGCGTAGGGCTCCTTGCAGCGCTCGCACAGGCGCCGGATGAGCCGCTGGGCGACCACGCAGTCGACGGCCGAGGACACCAGGTAGGGCTGGATCCCCATCTCGACGAGGCGCGTCGGGGTGGAGGTGGCGTCGTTGGTGTGCAGGGTCGACAGGACGAGGTGACCGGTGAGCGCTGCCTCCATGGCGATGGTGGCGGTCTCTTTGTCGCGGATCTCACCCACGAGGACGATGTCGGGGTCGGAGCGCAGGATCGAGCGGAGAGCGGCGGCGAAGGTCATGCCCGCCTTGTTGTTCGTCTGCACCTGGTTGATGCCGGGCAACCGGTACTCGACGGGGTCCTCGACCGTGATGATGTTCTTCGCCGGGTCGTTCAGCTGGTTGAGGGTGGCGTACAGCGTGGTCGACTTTCCGGACCCGGTCGGGCCGGTGACGAGGATGGTGCCGTAGGGCTTGGTGAACGCCGTCTTGTAGCGCTCGAGCGTCTCGGGCAGGAACCCCAGGTCCTCGAGGTCGAGCATGGCGGTGCCCTTGTCGAGCACCCGCATGACGACCTTCTCGCCGTGCACCGTGGGCAGGGTCGCCACCCGCAGGTCGACCGACTTCCCCGCGATCTGCGCCGACACCCGCCCGTCCTGGGGGATGCGCCGCTCGGCGATGTTGAGCTCGGCCATGACCTTGAGGCGGGAGATGAGCCCGGCCTGGACCCGCTTCGGGGAGCGCATCACCTCGTGGAGCACGCCGTCGATGCGGTAGCGGATGCGCACGTCGCGCTCGGTGGGCTCGATGTGGATGTCGGAGGCCCGGTCCTGCACGGCCTGGCGGATCAGCAGGTTCGCCAGCTTGACGATCGGCGCGTCCTCGACGACCTCCTTGATGGTGCTGAGGTCGGCCTCGTCGCTGTCGTCGTCGATGGCCAAGGCGGTCTCGGCCACGTCCTCGTCGAGGCGGTGGCTGCGGTTGATCGCCTGCTCGATGGCGCTGCGGGTGGCCACCACCGGGCGGATGTCGGCACCGGTGATCGAGCGGATGTCGTCGATGGCGATGACGTTGGAGGGGTCCGCCATGGCCACGACGAGCACGCCGTCCTCCCACGCGATGGGCAGGGCCTGGTAGCGGCGGGCGACAGCCTCGTTGACGGTGCCGGCCGCGCTCGGGTCGATGGCGTGCTCGGCCAGGTCGACGAACTCGAGGCCGATCTGCGCGGCGAGGGTGGCGACCAGGTCGGACTCCTCGACCAGGTCCATGTCGACGAGGATGCGGCCGAGCGAGCGGTGCGTGCGCGCCTGCTCGGCCAGGGCCGCGTCGAGCTGCTCCCGGGTGACCAGGCCCCTCTCGAGGAGGAGTGCGCCGAGCTGGCCCTGCTCTGCCATACGTCTCCTCGGACCCTAACCGGACTGCTCCCCGCCAGCGGTGACCGCCGCCGCGGCGGCGGTCATGTCCTGACGGACGACAGGAACTTGAGCAGCAGGCCCCGGTTCAGCCCGTCGGCGTCGGCGTCGCCCTCGAGGGCGGCGAGGGCGGCCTCGCGCTCCTCGGGCGTGTCGGCCCGGGCGGCGGCGGCCACCGCCTGCACCCCGGCCGGCCCGAGGCGGGCCAGCTGGCTCGCGAGCTCCGGGTCGGCGCCGCCGTCGAGGCCGGCCAGCGCCGCCAGCTCCTCGGCTGCGCCACCGGCGCCGTCGGGGCCCGCACCGTCCCCGGCAGCCGCGGCCTTGGCCTTGGCCCGGGGCTTGCGGGTCCGGACGGACTTCTCGACGACCTCGTCGAGCGCGCCGGCCTCGCCGGCGTCCTCGCCGCCGTCGATCTGCACGAGGCCGGCGTCGACGAGGTCCTTCACCATCCTTCCGACACCGAGCTCGCCCAGCTCGAAGTGCTCGGCGAGCGACTCGACCGTACGGCTGGCGCCGATCGCCGCCAGGGCCCGCCACTGGTCGGCGGTGACGATGACCTGGTTGCGGCCGAGCTCGGGGACGAGCGCCACCCACGACTGCATAGACGGCACCACGGCCTCGATGCCCCGCCACTCCTCGAGCAGGGCCTCGGCCTCCTCGAGCAGCGGTTCGACGTCGAGCGGGGCGCCCGACGCCGAGGTCGTCAGGTCGGCCTCGAACGTGAAGTGGCCGTCCTCCTCCCGGAGGAGCTCGAAGACGACCTCGGCCACGGCCACGCCGCGGTCGGGCTCGACCTCGGCGGCGACGACGGCACCCCCGTCGACCCAGACGGCGCCCGAGCCCCGGGCGCCGTCGACCCGCAGCCGGCCCGTCTTGTTGGTGGACGCGAGCAGCCGCAGCACGTCGCCGAGGGGGAACGAATCGAGGGTGCCCTGCAGGGACACGGCATGACCTCCGTAGGTGTCCGTTCCCCCCTCATCGGCACGTTGCCGCGCCGAGTTCACCCTCTTTTCGGTTGCGGGGTCGTGGTCGTCACGGCGCCCCGCTCACATCGTCGCGGGCGGCGATGGCCCCCACGGCCGCCGCCGACATCACCTCCAGCGGCGGGTCCTCGCCGGTGAAGAGCCGGAAGGCGTGGGCCGCCTGGTGGATGAGCATGCCCAGCCCGTTGACGGCGCCCGCCCCGCGCCGGCGGGCCTCGGTCAACAGCGGCGTGACCGGCGGGTCGTAGACGAGGTCGACGACGAGCTGGCCGGCGTGGAGCAGGTCGGGGTCGCAGGGGAGCCCGCCGTGGGGGCCGTCCCGGTCGTCCTCGCCGCCCTCGCCGGCCCCCGGGCGGAGCCGCCTGACCCGCCCCATGCCCACCGGGGTGGCGTTGACGACCAGCTCGGCGTTCGCCACGTCGGCTTCCTCGCCGACCCGGGCGACGGGTGCGCCGAGAGCCGCGGCCTCCTCCCCCCTGGCCGGGGTGCGGTTGACCACCACGATCTCCGCCGCCCCCGCCCGGCGCAGGGCCAGCACCACCGCCCGGGCCGCGCCGCCGGCGCCGAGGACCACACAGCGCCGGCTGGCGGCGTCGACGCCCTCGTCGATCCGCAGCGCGTCGAGGAAGCCGGCGCCGTCGGTGTTGTCCCCCACCAGCTCCCCCGCCTCCCAGTGCACGGTGTTGACGGCGCCCAGCGCGGCGGCGTCGACGCTGCACCGGTCGACCGCGTCGGCGACCTCGCCCTTCAGGGGCATCGTCACGTTCATGCCCGCCAGGCCGAGCGCCCGCATGCCCGCCACGGCTCCGGCGCCGCCTCCCGCCGGGACCTCGAACGCCACGTAGGTCCAGTCCAGGTCGAGGGCCTGGAACGCGGCGTTGTGGATCACCGGGGACAGCGAGTGCCGAACGGGGTCACCGATGACGGCCGCCACCCGGGTGCGGCCCGTGGGCCTCAGCACCATCCCCCTTGCCGGCACCGCTCCCGGTCCCGCAGGAACTGGTTGTAGTCGCGGGAGAAGGAGTGCTCGCCCGACTCCTCCGTGCGGACGTAGAACAGCCAGTCGCCCTCGGCGGGGTTGATGGCGGCCTCGAGCGAGGCCCGGCCGGGCACGGCGATCGGCGTGGGCGGGATGCCCAGGTAGCGCCGGGTGTTGTAGGGCGAGTCGACCTCGAGGTCGGCGCGGGTCAGGGTGCCGCCCCGCCGGCCGAGGGCGTAGTACACGGTGGCGTCGATGTCGAGGCGCATGCCCTCGGCGATGCGGTTGTAGATGACCCGGGCGATGCGGTCCCGGTCGACGTCGACCAGCGCCTCGTGCTCGATCAGCGAGGCGACGATCACCACCTCGTAGGGCGTGAGCCCCACCCGTTCCTCGGCCTGGTCGTACCCGAGGCTGTCCACCACGCCCTCGAACGCCGCGATCATCCGCTGGAGCAGAGCGGCCTCGTCGGCGCGCTCCTCGAGGGTGTAGGTGTCGGGGAACAGGATCCCCTCGTACGCCGTGCGCCCCTCGAGGCCGTCGGGCTGGTAGCGGGAGCGGATCTCGCCCGCGTCGAGGAGCGCGGCGAAGCGCTCGCTCGACAGGAACGAGACCCGGTCGACGCGCTCGATGATCTCGGCCACCGTGAGGCCCTCGGGGATCGTGAGCCGCTCGTAGCGGATGACGGGGCCGGCCGACAGCACGTCGACGACGTCGCCCATGGCGGCGTTGCGCCGGAACTGGTACTCGCCCGCCTGGAACGAGGCGCCTCCGCCGCGGAGGCGCACGTAGTACCGGAAGATCCGGGCGTCGGTGATGACGCCCTCGGCCTCGAGCAGCCGGCCGATGGCCTGGGTGGAGGTGCCGTGCTCGATCACGAGGGTGACCTCCTCGCCCGGCCCCCCGGGCGGGTTCACCTGCCGGTACACCCAGAGCCCGGCGGCGCCGGCCACGGCCACGACGAGCACCCCGAGCGCGAGCAGCACCCACGGCCAGCGCCGGCGCCGGGTCCGATGGGGCGCGTCGGGCGGCCGCTCACCCCGCTCGACGGCGGCGACGTCCTCGTCGGTGCCGGCGAACAGGTCGCTCACGCCGGCCCCGCCCCGGGAGCCTGGCGTCCGGGTCCGTCGAGCCACGCCTGGAGGATCACCGCCGCCGCCACCTTGTCCACCCGCGCACGACGCCTGGCCCCGCGCACGCCGGCGCCGCGGAGGGACCGTTCCGCCGAGATCGTGGTGAGCCGCTCGTCGTGGGTGACGACCGGGACCGGGAGCACGGCGGCGAGCTCGGTGATCTCGGCCG
>SIRW01000063.1 GCA_004366205.1 Actinomycetota bacterium
CTAGCACCTGCTTCGACAGCGGCGGGCGGTCGTAGGGCTGGTGGGGCTCGTCGCCGACGATCGTCAGCCGCCCGTCGAACCCGGCCCGCCGGACCGCCTCGGCCGCCGACAGCCCGGCGAGCGACCCGCCGACGACGACGATGGACTCCAGCGTCATGGCGTGCGACCGTACCCGACCCCCGCCAGCTCGCCCGGTGCGGCCTACAGTCCCGGCCGTGGCCGACCACCCCGACCTCGCCGGCGAGCTGGCGCTGGCGCTCGAGCTCGCCGACCTCGCGGACGGCATCACCCTGCCCCGCTTCCGGGCGGCCGACCTGGCGGTGGAGACCAAGCCCGACCTCACGCCGGTGTCCGAGGCCGACCGGGCGGTCGAGGACGCCGTGCGGTCGCACCTGGCCGGCTGCCGGCCGCAGCACGCCGTCGTCGGCGAGGAGCGCGGCGCCGCCGGTGACTCGGCCTGGCGCTGGATCGTCGATCCCATCGACGGGACCAAGAACTACGTGCGGGGCATCCCGGTGTGGGCGAGCCTCATCGCCCTCCAGCACGATGCGGACGTGGTCCTCGGCGTGGTGTCGGCCCCCGCGCTGGGCCGCCGCTGGTGGGCGGCGCGCGGCCACGGCGCCCACGCCGACGGTCACCCGATCCGCGTGTCGAAGGTCCGGGACCTGGCCGACGCCCAGCTGTCGCTCGCCGGCTACCGGGCCTGGCACGAGCGCGGCTTCGGGGACCGCCTCCACGGGCTCATGACGAGCGTGTGGCGGACCCGCGGGTTCGGCGACTTCTGGCAGCACGTGCTCGTGGCCGAGGGCGCCGTCGACGTGGCGCTCGAGCCCGAACTCGCGCTGTGGGACACGGCCGCGCTGATCCCGATCGTCGAGGAGGCGGGCGGCCGCCTGACCGACCTCGAGGGCCGTCCCTGGACCGACGGCAGCCCGTGCATCACCACCAACGGCGTGCTGCATGACGCCGTCCTGGGCGCGTTCCGGCCGCCGACTGGATAGGGTCGTCCCCGGACAACCACCCGCTACTCCGTCTGGAGTGATTCCCGTGGCCCGCCGGCTCCTCGCCGTCCTGACCGCCCTCCTCCTCGTCGCTGCCGCGTGCAACGACGACGACGGGATCGACATCGGCGATCCCGACGACACCGAAGCCGAGGGGGTGTTGATCGCGGCAATCAGCGGTGAGCCCGACCGGTTCGACCCCCACCTCACCACTGCGTACCCGAGCTTCCAGGTGCTCGAGAACGTCTACGACACCCTGGTGCAGCCGGGCGACGACCTCACCATGGAGGAGGCGCTGGCCACCGACTGGGAGGTGTCCGACGACAACCTCACGTGGACGTTCACGCTGCGCGAGGGCGTCACGTGGCACAACGGCCGCGCCTTCGTGGCCGACGACGTCGTGTACAGCTACGAGCGGATCATGGACGAGGAGTTCGGCGCGGCCAACGCCTTCCGCTTCGAGTCCATCGAGTCGGTGTCCGCGCCCGACGACGGCACCGTGGTCATCGAGCTGACCCGGCCCACACCGAACCTGCTGGCGAACATCGGGGCCTTCAAGGGCATGGCCATCGTCCCCGAGGAGATCGTCGAGGACGGCACCATCGACACCGAGCCGGTCGGCACGGGCCCGTTCCGCTTCGTCGAGCAGCGTCCCGACGGCGAGATCGTGCTCGAGCGCAACCCTGACTACTGGGGCGGCGACGTCGCCCTGGAGGGCGTGCGCTTCCGGCCCATCCCCGACGCCACCGTCGCCATGACCAACCTCGAGCGCGGCGAGGTGCACTGGACCGACTCGGTGCCGCCCCAGCAGATCAGCGCCCTCGAGGGCCGGGACGACATCGTCGTCGAGTCCGTCTCCGGCGGTGACTACTGGTACATGGCCATGAACATCGAGCGCGAGCCGTTCGGCGACGTGGACTTCCGCCGGGCCGTGTCGTTCGCCCTCGACCGGGAAGCCATCACCGAGGCGGCGCTGTTCGAGGCGGCGACCCCGAACCAGACCGCCATCCCCGAGGACAGCTTCTTCCACTTCGACTATGCGCCCTTCGAGTACGACCGTGACCAGGCGATGGAGCTGCTCGAGGGCACCGGCATCGGCGACGACTTCTCGATGGACCTCATGGTCACCAACGAGTTCCCCGAGACCGTCACCGCCGCCCAGGTCATCGCCGACCAGTTGAGCGAGGTCGGCATCGACGTGCAGATCCGCGAGCTCGACTTCGCCCAGTGGCTCGACGAGCAGGGCGAGGGGAACTTCGACTCGTTCCTCCTCGGGTGGATCGGCAACATCGACCCCGACGACTTCTACTACGCCCAGCACCACAGCGAGGGTGGCTTCAACTTCCACGGCTACTCGAACCCGCAGGTCGACGAGCTGCTCGACCGGGCGCGGGCCGAGACCGACGACGACACCCGCAAGGAGCTCTACGACGAGGCCGTGAAGATGATCGTCGACGAGGTCAGCTACCTCTACCTCTACAACCCCGACGTCGTGCACGCCTGGGTGCCCGAGGTGTCGGGCTACGAGGTCCGGGCCGACTCGGCCATCCGCTTCGAGAACGTCTCCCTGAGCGGCTGACGCACCCGTCGATGTCCGCTGACAGGTCGCTCACCCCCGGCCTCCCTGGAGGGATGCGCCGGCGGTGAGCGGCTACGTCGTCCGGCGGGTGGGGCAGGCGGTGGTGGTCATGCTCGGGGTGAGCGTGATCGTGTTCCTGCTCGTGCACCTGGTGCCGGGAGACCCGATCCGCCGCTCGCTCGGCACCCGGTTCGACCCGCACGTGTACCAGCTGCTGTACGAGCGGGCGGGCTTCGACCAGCCGCTCTACCGCCAGTACGTGACGTGGCTGGGCAACGCCCTGCAGGGCGACCTGGGCGTGAGCTTCCGCACGGGCCGGCCCGTCCGGGGCATGGTGCTCGAGCGCCTGCCGGCCACGATGTCGCTGGCGTTCGCCGCGCTGTTCATCGGGCTGGTGATCGCGCTGCCCGCGGGGATCATCTCGGCGGTCCGGTCGGGCTCGCGCACCGACTACAGCGTGAGCGCGCTGAGCCAGGTCGGGGTGTCGATCCCCGACTTCTGGTGGGCGATCATGCTCATCCTGCTCTTCAGCCTGACCCTCGGGTGGCTGCCGCCGTCGGGCTACAAGTCCCCGCTGGAGAGCCCCGTCGGCTTCCTCAGGCACCTCACCCTGCCGGCCCTGTCGGTCGGCCTCATATCGGGCTCGATCCTCACCCGGTTCGTGCGCGCCGCCATGCTCGACGCCCTTCACCGCGACTACACCCGCACGGCCCGGTCGAAAGGCCTGCCCGAGCGGGTCGTCATCAACCGCCACGTGCTGCGCAACGCCCTGGTTCCGATCGTCACCGTCGCCGGCCTGCAGCTCGGGTTCCTGCTCGGCGGCGTCGTCGTGGTCGAGGTGATCTTCGCCTGGCCCGGCCTCGGCCGGCTCGCCTACGACGCCGTGCTGCGCCGTGACTACCCGGTGCTGCAGGGCGCGGTGCTGCTCGTGGCCCTGAGCTTCGTCGTGATCAACCTGCTCGTCGACCTGCTCTACGCGCGCCTCGACCCGAGGATCCGGTACGAGTGACCGACGTCGCGCTGCCGCCGCACCGGTCCCGGACGCGCGACGTCCTCGGCGTGCTGTCCAAGAACCGGCTGGCGATCGTCGGCCTCGTGGTGCTGTTGCTGCTCGGGGTCGTCGCGCTGTTCGGTGAGTGGCTCGCACCGCACTCCCCCACCCGCACCAACATCCCCAACCGGCTCGAGCCGCCGAGCCTGACCCACCCGTTCGGCACCGACGAGCTCGGCCGGGACATCCTCAGCCGGGTGCTGGTGGCGGCCCGGGTGTCGCTGCAGGTCGGGTTCATCGCCGTGGGCCTCTCGCTCGCGGTGGGCGTCACCATCGGCCTGGTGGCCGGCTACTACGGCCGCTTCGTCGACACCGCGCTCATGCGCTTCATGGACATGGTGTTCGCCTTCCCCGCGATCCTGCTGGCCATCGCCATCCTCGCCGTGCTCGGTCCCGGCATCCGCAACGCCATGATCGCCATCGGCATCGTGTACACGCCGATCTTCGCCCGGGTGACGCGGGGCAGCGTGCTGTCGGTGCGCGAGGAGGACTACGTGCGTGCCTCCCGGTCGGTGGGGGCGTCGGGCCCGCGCATCATCGTCCGCCACGTGCTCCCCAACGTGATGGGCCCGATCATCGTGCAGACGTCGCTGTCGCTCGCCTTCGCCATCCTGTCCGAGGCGGCGCTGTCGTTCCTCGGCCTGGGCGTGCAGCCGCCCGACCCGGCATGGGGGCGGATGCTCGCCGAGGCCCGCGGGTTCGTGCGGGTGGCGTGGTGGATGGGCGTGTTCCCCGGCCTGGCCATCGTGGTCACGGTGATGGCGTTCAACCTCCTGGGCGACGGCCTGCGCGACGCCCTCGACCCCCGGCAGAAGTCGGTCATCGAGTCGCGGGGGCACCTGCTGTGAGCACGGGCGACGTGGTGCTGTCGGTACGGGACCTGCGGGTCACGTTCGGCACGGCGCGCGGACCGGCGCGCGTCGTGGAGGGCGTCAGCTACGACCTCCACGCCGGCGAGACGCTGGCCATCGTGGGCGAGTCCGGCTCGGGCAAGAGCGTGAGCACGCTGGCCCTGACCCGGCTGATCCCCGAGCCGCCCGGCCGGGTCGAGGGTGAGGTCGTGCTCGCCGGTCAGGACCTGCTGACCCTGCCGCCCGGCGCCCTCCGGAAGGTGCGAGGCCGGCGCATCGGCATGATCTTCCAGGACCCGATGACGTCGCTGAACCCGGTGCTGACGGTCGGCCGCCAGGTGACCGAGGGCCTGGAGCACCACCTGGGCCTCTCGGAGAAGGACGCCCGGAGGCGGGCGCGCGAGCTGCTCGACCTGGTCGGGATCCCCGATCCCGAGCGGCGGCTCGGCGAGTACCCCCACCAACTGTCGGGCGGGATGCGGCAGCGGGTGATGATCGCGATCGGCCTGGCGTGCGAGCCCGAAGTGCTGGTGGCCGACGAGGCCACCACCGCCCTCGACGTGACGATCCAGGCCCAGATCGTCGAGCTCGTGCAGCGCCTGCAGGCCGAGCTGGGCATGGCCGTCATCTGGATCACGCACGACCTGGGTGTGGTGGCAGGCATCGCTGACCGGGTGCTCGTGATGTACGGCGGCCGGGTGCTCGAGGAGGCCGCCGCCGACGACCTCTACGCCGACACCCGCCACCCCTACACGGCCGGGCTGCTGGCGTCGCTGCCCGTCGTGGGTGAGGCCGGGCGCCGCCTGGTGTCGATCACGGGCCTGCCCCCCGACCCCGTCGACCTGCCACCCGGTTGCGTGTTCCACCCCCGATGCCCGCACCGCGACGACCCGCGCTGCGCCACCGAGCTCCCGCCGCTGCGCGAGGTGGCACCGGGCCACCGCGTGGCCTGCTTCTACGAGCTTCCCGCCGAGGCCCGGCGATGACGGCCGGCGGAGGTGAGCCGCTGCTGGCGGTCGAAGACCTGCAGGTGTGGTTCCCGATCAAGGGCAACGGGGTGCTGCGCCGCACGGCGGGGCACGTGCGGGCGGTCGACGGCGTGTCGTTCACGATCGCCCGGGGCGAGACGCTCGGCCTCGTCGGCGAGTCGGGCTGTGGCAAGACCACGACGGGCCTCGCCATCCTGCGCCTGCTCGAACCCACGGGCGGCCGGGTGCGGTTCGACGGCGATGACGTGACCGGCATGGGCCGCCGGCGGCTACGGGCGCTGCGGCGGCGGATGGCCATGGTCTTCCAGGACCCGTACTCGTCGCTCGACCCCCGCCTGTCGGTCGGCGCAATCGTCAGCGAGCCGCTCGACGTGCACCGGCTACACACCGGCCGGGCGGCCCGCAAGGCCCGCGTGGGCGAGCTGCTCGAGCTGGTGGGTCTGCGGCCCGAGCTGCGGGACCGCTACCCCCATGAGCTGTCGGGCGGGCAACGCCAGCGGGTCGGGGTGGCCCGGGCCCTGGCGGTGGAACCGGACCTCATCGTGTGCGACGAGCCCATCGCCGCACTCGACGTGTCGATCCAGGCCCAGGTGCTGAACCTGCTCGACGACCTGCAGGACGAGCTCGACCTCACCTACCTGTTCATCGCCCACGACCTCGCCGCCGTGCAGCACGTGAGCGACCGCATCGCCGTGATGTACCTGGGTCGCGTCGTCGAGGTGGCCGACCGGGCCCGGTTGGCCGCCGAGCCCGCCCACCCCTACACCCGGGCGCTGCTGTCGGCGGTGCCCATCCCCGATCCGCCCCGCGAGCGCGCGCGGCGGCGCATCATCCTCGAGGGCGATCTGCCCAGCCCGGCCGACCCGCCCAGCGGCTGCAACTTCCGCACCCGCTGCCCCGAGGTGTTCGAGCCCTGCCCCCGCGTCGACCCCGCCCTGCAGGAGGTCGGGCGCGGCACCGGCGGCGTGCCCCACGAGGTCGCGTGCCACCTCCACGGCGTGACCGGCACGCCCGCCGAGGCGGGCCGCGCCTACTCGTAGAAGGGGTTGGTGCCGGCCGCGTGGTCGGTGACGTCGACCACCTCGGTGATCTCGGGCACGGCGTCGAGCACGGCGGCCCGGATGCCCTCGACCAGGGTGAGCTGCGACATGGCGCATCCCTGGCAGCCACCGCCCATGGTGATGAACGCACGATCGCCGTCGACCCGCACGAGCTCGGCGTAGCCGCCGTGGGAGGCGAGCGCGGGGTTGAGGCGCTGCTCGAACAGCTGGCGGATGCGCTCCTCGACGGTGCCGGTGAGCTCGGCGCCGCTGAAGTCGCCGAGGGGGCTGGGCCGGTTGGGGTTGCGGAGGACGAGGCCGGCGGTGGCGGGGTCGCCAGGCAGGTCGAGGGCCGCGCCCTGCATCTTGCCGACGCTCTCGGCGGGGATGATCACCGGCAGCTCGCCCTGGTGGTAGACGGCGTCGCCCTCCTCGACCTCGTCGAGCGGCGCGAAGGACAGGTCGTAGGCGAACTCGGCGCCGGCGATGCCGGCGATCTCGACCCGCAGGGCCAGGTTCTCGGCGTTCTCCTCCTCGGCGCGCAGCTCGAGGATGCGGGCGCGCGCCGGGTCGGTGACCGTCATCACGGCGGGCTGCTGGGTGGTCTCGGTCATGCCGTCATCCTCCCGATCGGACCGGTTCGATCCTACCGGTGGCACCTCGCGCGCCCACCACCGGTCGCGCCCCCGGCGGGTGCAAGACTGCCCGCCGTGCCCCTCCACAAGCTGGACAGCAACGACGCCTTCGTGGTGCTCGACCTCGACGACGCCCCCGTCAGCGTCGGGCCCGTGCGCCTGTCGCCCCGGGCGACGCAGGCCGACGCCCGGGTGTATGCCCGGGCCCGCACCTACACCTACGCCCTGCTCGAGCGGCGGGTGGGCGGAGCGGCCGCCGGCATCAAGGTCGAGCCCGCCGACCGGGAGGCGGTGCTGGCCGCCTTCCGTGACGAGGTGGCGCCGCTCGTGCAGGAGGGCCGCTTCCTGCCGGAGCCCGGCGAGGGCACGGCGGCGTCGGACTTCGAGGCGCTGCGCGCGGGCGACCCCCGCAACCCGGTGCTGTGGTCGCAGGCCGGCGGCGTCCCGTTCGCCGAGGTTGCCGCGGCCCGCAGTGCCGCCGCCGCGGCCGAAGCCATCCTCGGCGGCAGCCTCGACGGCCGGGCGGTCACCGTGCAGGGCTGGAACGTGGCGCGCCTGGTCCTCGCCCGGGAGCTGGCCCGGCGGGGCGCCAAGATCGTCGGGGTGGCCACCCGGGAGGGCACGGCCTTCGCCGAGGGCGGCTTCACCCCCGAGACGCTCGAGTCGTGCCACGCCGAGAACGGCGACCGGTTCGTGCACCACCTGGGCGTCGAGCCCGGCGAACCCGCCGGCATCCTCGCCGTCGAGGCCGAGGTGTTCGTGCCCGCGCCCGGTCTGCGCTCGCTCACCGAAGACGACGCCGCCGCGCTGGCGGCGAAGGCGGTGCTGCCCGCCACCTGGCAGCCGATCCCGCCCAAGCCCCTCGCCGCGCTGGTCCGGCGCGGCGTGGTCGTCGTGCCCGACCTCCTGGCCCTCGCCGGGCCGGCCGTGGCCGAGGACGTCGACCCCGCCCGGGCCCCCGACGAGGTGCTGGCCGAGATCGACACGAAGGTCAGCGAGCGCGCGGCGGCGTGCGCCGGGCACCGGCACAGCCCGTTCCTCGGTGCGTGCGAGGCCGCCGAGGCGTTCCTGCGGTCCTGGCGCGACGAGCTCCCCTTCGGCCGGCCGCTCCCCTGAGGCAAACCGGTAGGGTCGAGGGGGAGATGACCCGCTACACCCCTCCCAAGCAGCCCGGAACCGGCGGCCAGCAGCGCACCAAGCGGCCCCGCTGGGTCCGCATCAGCGTGTGGGCCTGCATCGTGGGCGCCGTGTCGCTGGTGCTGGTCGACCTCTTCATCGCCGTCATCCGCTGAGCCGCCGTCGCCGCGGCGCCCGGGTCAGCGCCCGACGGCGTCCCCGCCGACGATGGCGCCGGCCGCCCGCAGGTCGCGGCGCACGGCGTCGACGTCGACGGACCGCACGTCGGCGTCCCCCCGCGCGGCGTGGGCGGCGGCGGCGCCGGCGGCCTCACCCGTGGCCATCGCCGCGGGGATCTCCTTGGTCGCCTGGTGCACGTACCGGGTCGTGGAGATGCACCGGCCGGCGACGAGCAGGTTCGCCGCCGCCGCCGTGGTGAGGCACCGGTAGGGGATGTCGTAGACGACCTTGCGCTTCGTCCAGTGCCCCGTCTGGGCGACGGAGTCGGGGAAGCGGACGTCGCCCTCCTCCTTGGCGAGCACGTGGTCGCCCACGAGGCGGCGGCTCTCGGTGATGCCCAGCAGCCGGGCGTGATCGTCGAGCCACGCGTCGCCGAAGCCGGGCGCGCCGGCCCGCAGTCCCTCGAACACCTGCCGGCCGGCGCGCCGGCACGCCAGGATGGCGCGGGTGAGGGCGTCGGGGTCGCAGGGGTCCACCCGGTCGGGGTGCGGGCCCCAGGGCACCAGCACCCGGCCCCGGCCGGTCGTGCGGAACCAGAGGCCCGGTGACCGCATGGCCTCGTCCTCGTCGACGCCGCCGACCCGGAACCACAAATGCGGCGGGATGTCGATGCGCTCGTGGTCGGCGCCGGCGGCCACGAACACGTCGCCGTCGCCGGTGGCGTCGACGACCACCTCCGGGCAGATCGCCTCCCGGCCCGCCTTGGACTCCACGAGCACGGCGTCGATGCGCCCGTCGCGGGTGAGCACGCCTGCGAACCAGGTGTGCAGCCGCAGGCGGACACCGGCCTCCTCGGCCAACTCGAGGCTCACGTCGGCGAACGCCTCGGGGTCGAAGGCCACCGAGTAGCGGACGGCTTCGGGCGGGGCGCCCCAGATCAGCCCCCAGCGGCGCCACCGGTCGACCACCTCGGGGTCCTCGACGTTCCACTCCACGGCCGGCGGGTAGCGGGCCTCGCCCCGCTGCTCCAGCCGGTCGACCGTCTCCTGGCACAGCCCCGCCACCACCTGGGTGCCGTCGCCGTCGTCGAGGGTGAGCAGCAGGTTGATCAGCCCGAAGGTCGCCAGCCCGCCGACGAAGCCCGTAGCCTCGAGCAGCCAGGTGTCGGCCCCCCGCCGGGCGGCGGCCACGGCGGCGGCGACCCCCGCGGAGCCCGCGCCGACCACCAGGACATCGGGCCGCCCGATCACGGGCAGCCGGCGAGCGGGTTCCTCGACGTGGTCCATGGCGCTCATTCTCGTCGCGCCGGCGCCGATTGACCGCCGTGCCCGCCGCGCCTGCCGCGCCCGCCGCGCCGCCGCAGCCCGCCGCGCCACCGCGACGCACCATGTCCCCCGCCCGGCACCGCCTTCCCCACGAGCCGGGCCTGGACGGGCTGCGCGGTCTCGCGGTGCTCGGCGTCGTGCTGTTCCACGCCGGCGTCCCCTGGGCGGTCGGGGGCTACCTGGGCGTGTCGACGTTCTTCACCCTGTCGGGCTTCCTCATCACCAGCCTGTTGCTCGAGGAGTGGGAGGCGGCGGGCCGCATCGACCTGCGCGCCTTTTGGATCCGGCGCCTCCGGCGCCTGGCACCGGCGCTGGTGCTGACCATCGGCGGCGTGGCGGCGTTCGCCGCGCTCGTCGCCCGCTCCGACCAGCTGACGTCGATCCGCGGCGACGGCCTCGCCGCCATGGCCTACGTCGCCAACTGGCGCTTCGCGTGGGACGGGCAGTCCTACAACGACCTGTTCGCGGCTCCCAGCCCGCTGCTGCACACGTGGTCGCTGGCGATCGAGGAGCAGTTCTACGTGCTGTTCCCGCTGCTGGCGGTCGCCGTGCTGTGGCGCGCCCGGCGCTCCCGGCTGGCCCTGCCCGTGGTCGTCGGCGGCCTGGCCGTGGCGTCCACGGTCGTGACAGCCGCCCGGTTCGATGCCGCGGTCGACCCGAGCCGCCTGTACTACGGCACCGACACCCGAGCCGCCGAGCTGCTCGCCGGCTGCCTCCTCGCGCTGGCGCTGCGGCCCGGCCGGCGGCTGCAGGGCGCGGCGGGCCGGGGCGTCGCCGCCCTCGGCACGGTGGCGCTGCTCGCGGTGCTCGTGGCCTGGGCCACCGTGCCGCAGACCTCGGGGCTGCTCTACCAGGGCGGGCTGGCGGTCCACGCCATCTTGACCGTGGCTGTCCTGCTCGCCGCCGTGCACCCGGGACCGGTCCGCACGGTGCTGTCGCTGCGACCGCTGCGCGCCCTCGGGCTCGTGAGCTACGGCGTCTACCTGTACCACTGGCCGGTGTTCCTGTGGCTCGACCCGGCTCGCACCGGCCTGGACGGCGCCGCCCTGCTCGCGCTCCGCTCGGCTGTGACCCTGGCGCTGGCCGTCCTGTCGTACCGCCTCGTCGAGTCGCCGGTCCGCTACGGCCGGATCGCACCCGCGCGCCTGCGGATCGTCGCGCCGGCCGCGGCGACGCTCGTGGTCGCGGCCCTCGTCGCGACCACCAGCGTCCCGGCGGGGCCGGTCCGCCTGGCCGTGGGTGACGGCCCGGCCGCCACGCGCCCCCCGACCGGCGCACCCGGCGCGGGCGGCGCCACCGAGACGGCGGCACGAGCCACGGCGGAGCGCCCCGCCGGAGCCTCGACCTCCGCCGGCCGGGCCGGGCCGTCACCGGGCCCGGACGCCCCCGGTCCGGCGCCGGCGCGCTCCCCCACCGGCACCGGGCTCGCCCGACCCGCAACGCCGGCGCCGGCCGCGGCGCCCCGCCACGGGCCGAGCGAGCCGCTGCGGGTGCTCGTCGTGGGCGACAGCGTCGCCAAGGACCTGGAACCGGCGCTGCGCGGCGCGCTCGAGGCGACGGGGTCGGCCGTCCTCACCAACGGCGCCTACGCCGGCTTCCAGCTGGTCGGGTGGCACAGCGACCCGATCGCGGCGTGGGTCGAGCTGCGCGCCGCCACCCGACCCCACGTCGCCGTCCTGCTCCTCGGGGCCTGGGACGAGCCGTTCGTCGCCGAGCACGGCCTCGACGCCTATGGCGTCCACCTCGAGCGGGCCGTCGGGGCGTTGCGGGCCGGCGGCGCCCGCATCCTCGCGATCGGCATGCCGGCCTCGGTCGACGCCACGGGCGCACCCCGCCCCCGGCAGCTCAACGAGGCCCTGCGCCGCCTTCCCGACCGGTGGCCCGGCGCCGTCACGTACATCGATCCCGACCCCGAGCTCAGCCCCGGTGGGGTGTTCGCACCGAGCCTCCCGGGGCCGGCCGGGACGCCCGAACGGGTGCGCAAGGTCGACGGCATCCACCTCTGCCCCGCCGGTGCCGCCCGGCTGGCGGGCGCCGTGGTCTCGATCCTCGTGGGCGAGAGGCTGGTTCCCGAGCCGCCACCGTCCTGGCGAGGAGGCGACTGGGCCCTGCACCCGCGCTACGACGACCCGAGAGGCTCCTGCCCGGCCTGACCGGGTCACGTACCGCCGGCGCCGCGCCGCGTCCGGCGGCCGCGCAGCTCGACCCCCACCCACACGCCGCTCTCCCAGCTCGACGCCTTCACGTACAGCAGGCCCAGGCTGCGCAGGTGCTCGACGAACGCCCACGCCGGGACGGGTCGGGTGCCACGGACAGCGCACCACTCCACGTAGGCGGCGTAGAGCCGATCCTCGTCCTCGCGCACGACCGCTCCGCCCAGGCACGCCGCCTTGAGGAAGGCAGTCGGGTCGGCGTCAGGCGCGACCCGGGCCAGCGAGCCCCGCAGCAGCACGAGGGCCCGCGCCGCCTCGTGCACCACTGGCCGCGCCACCGTCGCGCCGGTGGCGAGGAGCACGGCCGCGAGGGGCGCGGCGAACAGTCCCGCCTCGCGGGCGAGCAGCCACGCCAGGGCCGCCCAGACGGCGGTGGCGGCAAGCAGGATCGTGGTGCTCACGAGAAGCGAGCCGGCGGTGCGCCAGCGCGACGGGTGGTAGCGCCGCCCGTCCGGCGGTGGCCGCCATGGCCCCGGCGGCGGTGGTGGTGGCGGGGGCGATGGCCGCGGCGGGGGGCGCCGGCGCCGGCCTGCTGCGTCCTGACGGCCGCGGTCGGGTTGGGGCGCCCGCGGGTCCAGGAGCTGGTGGGCCGTGGCCACGACGAGGAAGAGCTCGTGGGTCCCGCCTCGGTCCGGGTGCACCCGGCCGGCGATGCGGCGGAAGGCGGCCCGGACCTCACCGGTGGACGCAGCGGCGGGAACGTCCAGCACCCGGTGCGGGTCGACCGTGAGGGCGGCGGGATCGCCGCCGTGCAGCAGCACGTCCCGGGCGGCGTCGACCAGGCGGCCGAGCTCGGCACTGCCGCCGGCCGTGGGATCGACGAGTCGGGCGAGCCGGCGGTGGGCGGCCCGCACCGCGTCCGCACCTGCGCCCGCCTCGACCCCCAGCAGCCGGCTCGGGTCCACGGGCCCTCAGGCCGCGACCCTCAGGCCGCGGCGGCCTCCCCCGCGGGGGTGACCACGACGACCTTGCCCTTGGCCCGCCGGTCCGCCAGCTCGCGCAGGGCCTCGCCGGCCCGCTCGAGCGGGTAGGTGGCCGACACGTGCGGGCGGATCGTCCCGGCGACCCACATCGAGACGAGCTCGTCGACGTTCGCCCGGTGCCGGCCGGGCTCGCGCCCGACGAAGGCACCCCAGAACACCCCGACGATCTGGCAGCCCTTCAGCAGCGCCAGGTTGAGCGGCACCCTCGGGATGTCGCCGGCGGCGAAGCCGACGACGAGGAACCGGCCCTCCCAGGCGATCGACCGCAGGGCGGGCTCGCTGTACGGGCCGCCGACGGGGTCGTACACCACGTCGACACCCGCGCCGCCCGTGAGCGCCTTGGCCCGGGCCTTCAGGTCCTCGGTGGCGTAGTTGATCGTCTCGTGCGCGCCCCGCTCCCGGCAGAGGGCGAGCTTGTCGTCGGTGGACGCGGCGGCGATGACCCGGGCGCCCATGGCGTGCCCGAGCTCGACGGCGGCGAGGCCGACACCCCCGGCCGCGCCGAGCACGAGGAGGGTCTCCCCCGCCTGCAAGTGGGCGCGGTCCTTCAGGGCGTGGTGCGAGGTGCCGTACGTCATGAGGAAGGCGGCCGCCGAGATCAGGTCCATGCGCTCGGGCACCCGCACGAGTGAGGCGGCCGGCACGGCGAGCTTCTCGGCGAACCCGCCCCACCCCGTCGACGCCAGCACCCGGTCGCCCGGCGTGAACCCCTCCACGCCGGGACCGACCTCGCTGATCACGCCCGCCACCTCACCCCCCGGCGCGAAGGGCAGCGCCGGCTTGAACTGGTAGCGGTCCTGGATCATCAGCACGTCGGGGAAGTTCACCCCGCACGCGTGCACGTCGAGGACGACCTGGCCGGGACCCGCCGTCGGTTCCTCGACCTCGCTCACGGTGAGGGACTCCGGCGGCCCGAACTCCTTGCACAGCACGGCCTTCACGACCGGGACTCTAGTGAGTGGCCGCGGACCCGCCGGGTGGCGACGCCGGAGCCCCGTGGAGGATGATGAGCCGGTTCCTCCCGGAACCGAGGCACGCGTTGGACGACCCGGCACGCACCCAGGAGGGGCCGGACCCCGGCCCTCGATCGAGCACGGCCGCGACCCCCGAGGGGTCCTCCGGCGCCGCGGGACGCGTCCTCGTGGAGCTCGCGACCCGGCGCCTCGCGCACCTCCAGCGGGTCACGGCGGCGTTCGGCAAGGCCTTCTACGAAGCGGACGTGCACGACGTCGTGGTGGCGGAGATGGTGAGCGCAACCGGCGCGGCGGCGGGCAGCATCGCGCTGCTGGACGACGAGCTCGGCGAGATCCGCGTCGTCCGGGCCACGGGCTACGAGCCCGAGGTGCTCGAGCGCTTCCAGCGCTTCCCGGTGGACGCCGAGGTCCCCATCGCCGTCGCCATACGGGAGGGAGCGCCGGTGCTCGTCGGTGCCATCGCCGGCACACCGGGGCGGTTCCCCCAGGCGGCCGAGGCGGCGCGGGTGTCGGGTCGAGCGGCGCTGGCGGCTCTGCCGTTGACCGTCGGGGACCGCACGGTGGGCGCCATCGGGCTCAGCTTCCGCGACCCGCAGTCGTTCGACGACGACCACGTGGCGTTCCTGCTGGCCCTCGCCCGCCAGTGCTCGGCTGCCCTCGAGCGCACCCGGTTGCTCTCGGCCGAGGCCGAGGCCCGCTCGCGCCTCGAGCTGCTGGCCCAGGTCTCGGGCTCGCTCGCCGGCACCCTCTCGGTCGACGAGATCCTCGGTCACCTCGCCCGGGGCTGCGTGCCCCGCTTCGCGGACGCCTGCCTCGGCTTCCTGCTCGAGGACGGCGCCGTCCGGCCGGCGCTGGCGTACGACCACGATCCTGACCGGGAGACGACCATCCGGGCGCTCGTCGAGCGCCTGCCGGTCGACCTCGACGCCGAGCTCGGCACCGGCGCCGCCATGCGCACGGGCCGGTCGTCGCGGCTGGTGATCACGCCGGAGGTGCTGGCCCGGGCGAACGCGCCCGCAGAGGCCATCGAGGCCGTCCGGAGCCTCCAGCTCAACGCCGGGATCTTCGTCCCCCTCACCGCCCGGGGGCGCACGCTCGGGGCCGTGTCCTTCCTCACGTTCGCGGGCAGGAGCCTGACGACGGCCGACATCGCCATCGCCGAGGAGCTCGTTCGGCGGGCAGCGGTCGCCATCGACAACGCCCGCCTGCTCCAGGAGCAGGAACGGGCGGCCGCGTCCCTGCGGTTCCAGACGGCGCTGCTCGACGCCCAGGCCGAGGCCGGCCTCGACGGCCTGCTCGTGGTGTCGCCCGACGGCGAGATGCTCAGCTTCAACCAGCGGTTCGCCGACATGTGGGGCCTCGACGAGGCGACCCTCGCGAGCCGCTCCGACGACGTGGCCCTGGACCGGGCCGCCGAGCTGGTCGAGGATCCCGAGGCGTTCCTCGCCGACGTGCGGGCGACGTACCGCGACCCCGGCCGGCCCCGCCGGGACGAGGTCCGGCTCCGCGACGGGCGGGTGCTCGACCGCTACGGCGCCCCGTTGCGGGCGACCGACGGCACCTACCTCGGCTACTCGTGGTCGTTTCGCGACGTGACGAACCAAAAGCGCGTCGAGGCCGAGCTGCGTGCCGCCGGCGAGCGCCACGCCGCCCTCGCCCGCACGCTGCAGCGCAGCCTCCTGCCTCCGTCCCTACCCGACGTGCGGGGTGTCGAGCTCGCCGCCGCCTACCACCCCGGGCGTGAGGGCCTCGACGTGGGCGGCGACTTCTACGACGTGTTCGCCCTCGACGAGGAGACGTGGGTGCTCGTCATCGGGGACGTTTGCGGCAAGGGTGAGCAGGCGGCGAGCGTCACCGCCATGGCCCGCCACACGATCCGGGCGGCCGCGGCCCACACCCGGTCACCGGCCGAGGTGCTGCGCCAGCTGAACGACGTGGTGCTCCGCAGCTTCGAGGCCGACGACGAGCTGGGTGACGGTGACCCGCTCACCAGCCGCTTCTGCACGGTGGGGCTCGCCACGATGCGCCTGCGCGCCGGGCACGCCACGGTCCGCGTGGCGTGCGGTGGGCACAGCCCGCCCTACCTGCTCACGGCCGGCGGCACCGTCCGGCCCGTCGGGACGCCCGGCACGATCATCGGGGCCTTCGCCGAGATCGACGTCCACGAGGAGGGCCTGGTGCTCGACGCCGGCGACCGGCTCGTGCTGATGACCGACGGCATCCTCGAGGCGCGCGACCCCAGCGGCGCGCAGCTCGGTGACGCCGGCGTGCAGGACCTGCTGCGGACCGTGCCCGGCCCGTCCGCGTCGAGCGTCACCAGCCGGCTCGCCGAGGCCGCCATCACCCGCCAGGGCGGCCTGGCGCGTGACGACATCGCCGTGCTCGTCGCCCGGGTGACGGCCTGACCCACGACAGCACGACCGGGGCGGGCGGGCCGGAGCGGCTCAGCGCGTCGCCGGGTCGAGCAGATCGATGACCTCGGGGGGCAGGCCCCGAACCACGTCCTGCAGGACGCTCGCCACGAGCCGCCCCTGCGAGCTGATCATGCGGAGCTGTCGGCCGCGGTCGTCGTCATCGAGCGACGCCCACCGCTGCGAGAGCAGGTCGGCGGCCCCGATGATGGCGCTCATCGAGTTCAGCAGCGAGTGGGCCGTGACCGCCGACAGCCGCGCGTCCTCCGTGTCCATGGTGCCCCCAGTGCCGAAGCAACCACGCGGCTGCGGGTGCGTCGGCGTCGTCTCCCTCGATCCTGGCAGTTGGGACGGGCCCGCACGCGGATCGTGACGCCGGCCGGTCAGAGCGAGTCGTCGCCCTCGCCGTCGTCTTCGCCCTCGAGCCCGCTGGGGGGCCCGACCGCGGCGTCGAACGGGGCGACCCGACCCGACAGGATCCCACCGATGCCCCGGAACGGCTCGCCGATGTGCATGCCGGTGTCGTCGATCTCGAACTCGTGGATGCGGCGGTCGTGCTCCGAGCCGCGCATCTTCAGCACCGTGATCCCCCGCTTCACCTCGCCGTCGAGCTCGGCGTAGCGCAGGAGGATGATGCTGTCGGTCAGCGTCGAGATGTGGCTGTCGGTGACCGAGGGACCTCCCAGCAGCGTGGGGGTCGTGGCGGTGAAGAGCGCGGCGATCTGCTCCTGCTTCACGTAGGACGTGAGCACGATGATGAACTCCCGGAAGCCGCGTGCGGTGCCCGACCGCTCGATGGCGGTCAGGCTGTCGATGGCGATGCGATCGGGCTTGAAGCGCTCGATCGCGCCGGTGATCTCGACGAGGTGATCCTCCATCGAGGCCACCTCCGGATAGGTCGCCACCACCTTGAGCAGGCCGTCGCGCTCGAGGCTCTCGAAGTCGCGCCCCCAGCCCCGGGCGTTGCGGAAGATCTGGTCGCGGCTCTCCTCGAAGGCGAAGAGCAGCGAGCGCTCGCCGCGCTCGGCGCCGCCGGCCATGAACTCGGTGACCATCAGCGTCTTGCCCGTACCGGTCGCCCCCGAGACGAGCACCACCGAGTCCCGGAAGAACCCACCCCGGCACAGGTCGTCGATGGCGGGGTTGCCGGCGGTGATGCGGGTGTCGGTCGACTGCGCCGTGAGCTCGATGACCGACAGCGGGATCACGACGATGCCCCGTCCCGGGAGCACGGTGAAGGGATACTCGCCCTTGCGGTGCATGACGCCGCGCATCTTCAGCACCTCGAGCGTGCGGCGCCGCTTCTCGTCCTCGAGGGAGTTGCGCAGCACGACCACGTTGTCGGCCACGTACTGCTCGAAGCGCGGCATCGACGGGCCCTCGCCGGTGTCCCGGTCGACCTCGAGGGTCATGATCGCGGTGAGCCCCATCCGCCGCAGCTCGGTGGCCATGCGGCGCAGCTGGTGGCGTACGGTCTGATCGGCCTCGGGCAGCCCCAGCACGACGTTCAGCGAATCGAGAGCGATGCGGTCGGCGCCCGTGTGGTCCACGGCGTGCCCGATCTGGGCGAGGAGGGTGTCGAAGCTGTAGGGAACGGGCCCCTCGGACCACAGGCGCCCCGCGACCGGCGAGCCGTCGACGAAGCGCCACATCCCCTGCGCTTCCCAGGCGGCGATGTCCCAGCCGAGCGTGGCCAGGTTCGCCCGCAGGTCCTCGGCCGGTTCCTCGAACGACACGAACACGCCCGCCTCGCCCCGCCGCACGCCCTCGGCCAGGAACTGGGCTCCGAGGATCGTCTTGCCGCTGCCGGCCGTTCCGGCGACGAGCGTGGTCCGGCCCCGCGGCAGCCCGCCCATCATGATCTGGTCGAACCCGGGGATGCCGGTGCCGACCCGGTCGAGGCCCAGCTGGCCGTGGCGGGCGTCGAGCCGCTCGATGGGATGATCACCCGGCCCGCCGGTGGGGGTGTCGTCGTGGCCGTCGCTCACGTGCCGTCACCTCCTCGGCTGGTTGGGGGTGGTCAGCACCGTGAACCACACGGTCTTTCCTCCGTCGAAGTACGTGGTGCCGCAGCGGTGCGCCATCGCCTGCACCAGCACGAGCCCGCGCCCGTCGGGCCGCTCGGCGCTGAAGGGCTGGTGGGTAGGGCGCTCGGTGTTGGCGTCGCTCACGCAGACGAGCACCTCGCCCTCGTGCTGCAGCAGCTCGAGGTCGAGCGGTGTGCGGGCGTGCAGCACGCCGTTGGTCACCAGCTCGCTGGTGAGGAGGGCGAGGGTCTCGGCGGCCTCCTCGTCGACCCGGTCCCCGGCGTGCTCGGCGACGAAGCGCCGTCCGACGCCGGCGGCGGACGGCTCAGGGGAGAGCGTGGTGCGCACCACCTTCTCCAGCACTGCGGCGGGAAAGACGCCGTCGCCGCGGACGACGTGCTCACAGGACATCGGGCACCGCGGCGCACACTAACCCGCGACCGCGTGTGCCATCGCGGGGGCCCGGTCACCCGTGGAGCGCGCCACCGCTACGGTGCGGCCATGCGCTTCGGGATCGACATCGCCCAGCAACGGATGCCGTGGGACGAGCTGGTGACGCGGGTGCGGCTCGCCGAGGACCTCGGCTTCGAGGGGGTGTGGGGGTTCGACCACTTCCAGCCCATGTACGGCGAGGGCCCCGGCGAGTGCTTCGAAGGCATGACCACGCTCGCGGCGCTGGCGGGCGTGACCGAGCGCGTCCGCCTCGGGCTGCTGGTGACGGGCGTGACCTACCGCCATCCGTCGGTGCTCGCCACCCAGGCCCTCACGGTCGACCACGCCTCGCACGGCCGGCTCGACCTCGCCCTGGGTGCCGCCTGGTTCGAGCGCGAGCACCGGGCCCTGGGGATCCCCTTCCCGCCGACCGGCCAACGCTTCGACCTGCTGGAGGACACGCTCGAGATCGTCACGCGCCTCATGACGGGCGAGCGGGTGTCCTACGACGGCCACGTCGTGTCGCTCCGCGACGCCCAGGCGCGGCCCCTGCCGGTGCAGCAGCCCCACCCGCCGATCTGGATCGGCGGCAGCGGCCCGCGGCGCACCCTGCCCCTCGCCGCCCGCTGGGCCGACGCCTGGCACACCTTCGCCGACCCGGCCCGCTTCGCCGAGCTGTCCCGTCGGGTTGACGAGCTCGCCGAGGAGGCCGGTCGCGACCCGTCCTCGATCCTGCGGGCGTCGTCGCTCTCGCTGTCCGAGCCGTGGGACGAGGTCCGCCGCAACGTCGAGGCCATGCGCGCTGCCGGCGTCGGCTACCTCGTCTGCGGCTGGCCCGGCGAGGGCGCCGAGCGCGTCACCGAGTTCGCCGACCAGGTCCTCCCCACCCTCACCTGACCCGCCCCCACCCATCCCGTTCTGGTACGCGCTGGTTGCGCGAG
Organism: Actinomycetota bacterium; assembly: GCA_004366205.1. Taxonomy (GTDB): domain Bacteria; phylum Actinomycetota; class Acidimicrobiia; order Acidimicrobiales; family CADCSY01; genus SIRW01. Next base: position 19,749 of record SIRW01000063.1, read on the forward strand.
GGTGAAACCAGGCGTACCCAGAACCGCCCCTCGCTCGTTCTGGTACGCGCTGGTTACGCGAGAATGAAACCTGGCGTACCCAGAACCGCTGCGGTCCGGGTGGGGGTCAGCGGACAGCGAGCAAGTCGACGACGAAGACCAGGGTCTCGCCGCCCTTGATCACACCGCCGGCACCGGCCTTGCCGTAGGCCAGGTTGGGCGGGATCGTGATCCGGCGGCGGCCGCCCACCTTCATGCCCACCACGCCCTGGTCCCAGCCCTTGATGACCTGGCCCGCGCCGAGGCCGAACTCGAACGGGCTGCCCCGGTCCCACGAGGCGTCGAACTGCTGGCGGGTGCTCCAAGCGACGCCGACGTAGTGCACCGACACCTGGGTCCCGGGCGTCGCCTCGGCGCCGTCACCCTCCTCGATGTCCTCGATCTCGAGCTCGGCGGGTGGCGCCTCACCGGGCGGGACGTACACGTGGGGCTTCTCGTTCTGGGCCATCCGGCACCCTATCCACCGGCGTTGTTGTCACACCCCCTCGGCATGCTGTCCGGCCATGCACTGGGAACAGCGGTTCAGGTCACGGGCGGAGCAGCAGGAGGGGCTGCTCGCCGTCCACCAGCTCGATGAGGTCGATGCCACGACGAAGCACTGGCACCGGGCGGCACGCAACGGTCGCTGGGAGCTGCGAAGCCCACGCGTGCTGCGCCTCCGGGGCGCACCCGAGACCGAGGGCAGCCGGGTGCTCGCCGCTGTCCTCGACGGCGGCCCCACAGCGGCGTTGCACGGCCCCTCCGCGCTCGCCTGGCTCGGCATGCCGGGCTTCACCCTGCGGACGATCGACGTCGTCCGCCCCCGGGACGTGGATGGCGCACCGCTCTAGCTCGCCACCCTGCACCGGTTGCGGGACCTTCGCCCGCACCACGTGATCGTCGTGCGAGGCGTACCGACGGAGAACGCGTTGCGGGCCATCTGGGCTGAGGCCGAGCGCTACGCCACACCTCGGCTCCACGAGGTCGGCCTGGCGCGGATCGGCCGGCTGCTCGACCAGGCCCACCGGCGCAAGCTGGTCACCTGGGCGGGTCTGCACGAGATGGTCGGCGACACCCAGCGGCGAGGCCGAGCCGGCACCGTGCTCATGCGGGAGCTGGCCGCCGCCCGGGCGCCAGGCTCCAGCCCCACCGAGAGCCGGAACGAAGAGCGCCTCGAGCAGCTGCTCAACGAAGCGGGGTCGCGGCCGCTGCTCCGGCAGGTGGTCGTCGGTGGCCACGAGCCCATCGGGCGGTCCGACCACCGCGACCCCGACCTCCCAATGGTCGTCGAGGTCAACAGCCTGACGTTCCACACCGCCCCCTCCGACCGGGCCGCCGACCAACGCCGGTACGGGCGGATGACCGACGCCGGCTTCACCGTCGTGGTCGTCTGGGAGCACGACCTCTGGAGCCGGCCGGCGGACGTCGTCAGGACGGTCGCGGAGGGCCGGCGGCGGGCCCGCACCGGTGAGGCGGTCGTGCTGCACACGCCCTCGTGCCCCTGGCCCGCCGACGGCGATCCGGCGCAGCGTTGGGTGCCGCCCCTCGCCGGCTGACGCGCGGGCCGTCACTGGGCGGGCCGCCCCTCGACATGCCATCGGGAGCCGCTCGGCGGCGTGGCGACCAACTCAACGGTCGGGGCAGGGGCGGGTGGCCGGCACTTCGACCGCGACGGTGCGGCCGGGCTCGTAACGCACGATCCGGTCGGCGAGCTCGGCGACCTCGGCGGCGTCGTGGCTGACGAACAGGGCGATCACGCCGGTCTCGTCGACGAGGTCGCGGACCAGCCGGCGGAGGCGAGCCCGCGTCGGGGCGTCGAGCGCCGAGAGCGGCTCGTCGAGCAGGAGCAGGCGGGGGTCACCGGCCAGCGCCCGGGCGAGCGCGACCCGCTGGCGCTCCCCACCCGACAGCCTCGTCGGCCGGGCATGGGCGAGGCCGTGCGCCTCGACCCGGGCGAGCCAGGCCCGCGCCTGCTCCCGGCGCTCGGCCCGCGAACCGGTGCGGACCGCCAGCGCCACGTTGTCGAGCACCGAGCGGTGCGGCAGCAGCA
>SIRW01000064.1 GCA_004366205.1 Actinomycetota bacterium
CGGGGGACAACACGACGATGACGGTGGAGCTGATCCAGCCGATCGCCATGGACGAGGGCCTGCGGTTCGCGATCCGCGAGGGTGGCCGCACCGTGGGCGCGGGCCGGGTCACCAAGATCATCAAGTAACGACGACAGGCCGGACAGGAGCGAACGATGCCATCCGACAAGCGGGTCAAGGTCACCCTGGCGTGCGAGGACTGCAAGCGGCGGAACTACATCACGATGAAGAACAAGCTCAACGACCGCGAGCGCATCGAGATGAAGAAGTACTGCCGCTGGGACCGCCGGCACACCCTCCACAAAGAGACCCGCTAGCCCCGGTAGGCTGGGGTCCATGACGGTAACCCGTCACGGGCCGCGCGGGTCCAACCACCCGATGCCACGAGCGCTGGCAGAACTGGTCGCAGCCGCCCGGGAGGGCGACCGCGAGGCGTTCGACGAGGTGGTGCGCGTGACGCATGCCGACACCTACACGCTGGCCTACCGACTGGTCGGCAACGAGGAGGACGCCCGGGACGTCGTGCAGGAGGCCTACCTGCGGGCGTACCGGGGGCTCAAGAGCTTCCGCGGCGAGGCCCGGTTCACGACCTGGCTGTACCGCATCACCGCGAACTGCGCGTCCACGCACCTCGGCCGGCGCCGGCGGCACCAGCACGACGAGCTGCCCGAGGACGACGGCGTGGTCGACGAGCACCCCGGGTCCGACCCCGCCGAGGTGGCCGCCGCCGCGCTCCTGCGCGACCGGGTGTCCGCGGCGCTCGCCGGCCTGCCGCCTCGGCTGCGCGCCGTCGTGGTCCTGCGCGACGTCTACGACCTGCCCCACGATGCCATCGCCAGCGAGCTGGGGATCTCGGTGACGGCCGCCAAGGTGCGGCTGCACCGGGCGCGCCGGCGCCTGCGCGAGGAGCTGTTCCCCCTGCCGGGTGAGGCCGACGGTGAGGAGGCGTCCCGTGCCGGCTGAGCTGCGCTGCGACGACGTGGCGCCCACGCTGGCGGAGCTGGCCGCCGCCGGCAGCACCGACCTGCGGGCGCGTCGCCACGTCGAGTCGTGCCTGCGGTGCCAGGCCGAGCTCGTGCAGTACCGCAAGCTGCTGCGGGCGCTGCGGGCCCTGCGCACCGACGTGCTGCGGCCCGCTCCCGGCCTGGTGGCCGACGTGCTCGCCAGCCTCGAAGAGGCGGGCGAGCGTCACGCCATCCGGGCCCTCCTCACGGGCCGGCGGGCCGCCTACCTGTCGGGCATCGCCGCCGCCACCGCCGCCGGCGCCGCCGGCGCCATCGTGCTCGCCTCGCGCTCGCGGGCACGGAACGCCCGCCGCTTCCGCCTCGCCGGCTGATCCCCCGACGAGGCGGCGGGCCCCGAGGAGCGCTCCGCGAGGGGGTGCTGCTAGCCTGCTCAGGAGGGAAGTCCCCCAGAGGGCAGTAGCTCAACTGGCAGAGCACCGGTCTCCAAAACCGGCGGTTGGGGGTTCGAGTCCCTCCTGCCCTGCTCACTCGCCCCGCCCCGGCGCGCCGGCGGTGGGGCCGGCGGCGGGTGGCACCAGTACGACCACGAAGAGAGATCGACAACCGACATGGCGATGAACCGGCAGACCAAGCGGATGCTGCAGCGCCAAGGGCAGATCACGTCCGAGGGGCTGCCCACCACCGCGAAGCAGCAGCAGCGCCCCGGCCCGAAGCCCCAGCGCGAGCGGGTCGGTCCGCGCCAGTACACCCGGGAGGTCCGCGGTGAGCTCCGCAAGGTCGCCTGGCCGACCCGCCAGGAGGTCATGAAGTACTCCCTCATCGTGCTGGTGGCCGTCGTCCTGCTCACCTCGATGATCGCCGCCCTCGACTTCGTGTTCACCCGCGCCGTCTTCTTCCTCTTCGACTCATGAGCGACCCCCTCGACTTCACCGAACCGGGCGCGGACCAGCCCGCGACGGCCGAGCCCGCCGCCCAGCCGGTGGCCACCGAGCCCGCCACCGAGCCCGCCACCGTGCCCGACGCCGAAACCGGCACCGGCAACGGCACCGGCGAGGCCGCCACGGACGGCGACGGCGCCTGGGACGGCGAGGGCGGAGCGGGCGAGGTCGTCGACGCCGAGGAGCTCATCGCCGAGCGGCCGCCCCGAGAGAGCCCCTACGACCGGCCCGGCAACTGGTACGTCGTGCACACGCAGTCGGGCTATGAGAAGAAGGTCAAGTCCAACCTCGAGAGCCGCATCGTGTCGATGGACATGGAGGACTCGATCTTCGAGGTCGTCATCCCCATGGAGGACGTCATCGAGTTCAAGGGCGGCAAGAAGGTGGTCGTGCAGAAGAAGGTCTTCCCCGGCTACCTGTACGTCCGCTGCTACCTCGACGACCGCTCCTGGGAGGTCATCCGCAACACGCCGGGCGTGACCGGCTTCGTCGGCACCGGCGGCAAGCCCATGCCCCTCACCCGGCGCGACGTCGAGATGGCCCTCAGCGTGCCCGAGGAGACCGAGGACGACGCCGCCGCACCCAAGCGGGGCCGGCCCCGCCTCGAGTACGAGGTGGGCGAGACCGTCCGCATCAAGGAGGGCGCGTTCGCCGACTTCACCGGCGAGATCGCCGAGATCAACGAGGACCAGCTCAACCTCAAGGTGCTGGTCAACATCTTCGGTCGGGAGACCCCGATCACGATCGAGTTCTCGCACGTCGCGAAGCTCTAGGACGAACGCCAGCACGAAAAGGAAAGAGAGCCATGGCGAAGAAGAAGGTCGCCGCCGTCGTCAAGATCCAGATCCCCGCCGGGCAGGCCACGCCGGCGCCGCCCGTCGGCACCGCCCTCGGCCCCCACGGTGTGGCGATCATGGACTTCTGCAAGGCCTACAACGCCGAGACCGAGAGCCAGCGGGGCACCATCGTGCCCGTCGAGATCACGATCTTCGAGGACCGGTCGTTCACCTTCATCACCAAGACGCCCCCCACGGCCGTGCTGCTGCGGGACGCGGCCAAGCTCGAGCGCGGCTCGCAGAACCCCGGGCGCGAGGAGGCGGGCACGGTGACCGACGCCCAGGTGGAGGAGATCGCCAAGATCAAGCTGCCCGACCTGAACGCCAACGACCTCGAGGCCGCCAAGCGGCAGGTGGCGGGCACCGCCCGCTCCATGGGCCTGCGGGTCGTCTAGCCGCACCGAACCGCACGGCCGCCGGGACCACCTCGCCCGGGGGCCGCCACCCGCCCGGCACGCCGGGCCCGACCCAGAGGGAGCCTGACATGGCGCACGGAAAGCGATATCGCGACGCCGCCCGGCGGTTCGACCGGGAGCGTCTCCACACCCCGGCCGAGGCCGTCGAGCTCGTGAAGAGCATGGCCTCGGCCAACTTCGACGAGACCGTCGACCTCGTCGTGCAGCTCGGCGTCGATCCCCGCAAGGCCGACCAGCAGGTCCGGGGCACGGTGTCGCTGCCCTCGGGATCGGGCAAGGACGTGCGGGTGGCCGTGTTCGCCGCGGGCGAGGCCGCCGCCGAGGCCCGCGAAGCGGGCGCCGACGTCGTGGGCGCCGACGACCTCGTCGCCCAGGTCGAGGGCGGCATGCTCGACTTCGACGTGGCCATCGCCACCCCCGACCTCATGGGCCAGGTCGGACGGCTCGGCCGCGTGCTGGGTCCGCGGGGGCTCATGCCGAACCCCAAGACCGGCACGGTCACCACCGACGTGGGCCGGGCCGTGTCGGAGTTCAAGGGCGGCAAGGTCGAGTACCGCACCGAGCGCCAGGGCGCGAACGTGCACGTCCCGATCGGCAAGGCCAGCTTCGAGGCCGACGCCCTGCTCGCCAACCTCTACGCCGTCGCCGAGGAGCTGCTGCGGGCCAAGCCCGCATCGGCCAAGGGCCGCTACGTGAAGCGGGTGAGCCTGTCCACCACGATGGGTCCGGGCGTCAAGATCGACCCCAACCGGCTGCGGCCCGAGGTGCCCGTCCGGGCCGGCACCGAGTAGGATCTCCCGACCGACAACCTGACCGCCGAAGACATCTGGTGCGCCCGGTGCGGGCGCCGAAGGGGCCAGCGGCCCGCCCGACGAGGCGAGCTCCTCCGATCGAGGTGTTCGCGCGCGGGTGGCGCGGCCACGAGGAGGAGCGCATGGAGAACCCCAGACCCGAGAAGGTCGCCGTCGTCGCCGAGGTCCGCGAACGGCTGTCGGGCGTCGACGCCGCCCTCCTGACCGAGTATCGCGGCCTGAAGGTCGGCGAGCTCGCCGAGCTGCGCCGGTCGCTGCGGGCCGCGGGGGGCGACTACAAGGTCTACAAGAACACCCTGGTCCGCTTCGCCGTACGGGACCTGGGCATGGACGAGCTCGAGGAGCTCCTCACCGGGCCCACCGCAATCGCCTTCGTCGAGGGCGACGCCGTCAACGTGGCCAAGGCCCTGCGGGACTTCGCCCGCACCAACCCCAACCTCGTCGTGAAGGGCGGGGTGCTGTCGGGGAAGCTCCTGAGCGCTGCCGAGGCCGGCGCGCTCGCCGACATCCCGCCCCGCGAGGTGCTGCTCGCCCGCCTGGCCGGCGGCCTCGCCGCCCCGCTCCAGCAGCTGGCGGGCCTCATGGCCGCCCTGCCCCGCAACCTGGCCTACGGCCTGAAGGCGCTCATCGACCAGGGCGGCGCCCCCGGTGCCCCGGCCCCTGCGCCCGAGGCCCCCGAGCCCGAAGCGGCCGAGCCCGTCGCTGCGGCTGCCGAGCCCGAGACCGAGAGCCCCGAGACCGAGAGCCCCGAGACCGAGAGCCCCGAGACCGAGAGCCCCGAGACCGAGAACAAGGAGAGCTGACATGACGACCAAGGAAGAGATCCTCGACGCCATCTCGAACATGACCGTCCTCGAGCTGAGCGAGCTGCTCCGCGAGTTCGAGGAGCGCTTCGGCGTGACCGCCGCTGCGCCCGTGGCCGTGGCCGCCGCCCCCGGCGCCGCCGCCGCCGGCGGTGACGGCGGCGCCGCGGAGGAGGAGCAGGACGAGTTCGACGTCATCCTCGCCGCCGCCGGCGACAAGAAGATCCAGGTCATCAAGGAGGTGCGCTCGCTCACGAACCTCGGCCTGAAGGAGGCCAAGGAGCTCGTCGACAGCGCGCCGAAGCCCGTCCTCGAGAAGGTGTCCAAGGAGGACGCCGAGCGTGCCAAGGAGGCCCTCGAGGGCGCCGGCGGCACCGTCGAGATCAAGTAGCGAACCCGGCGGCCCCCCGGCGGCGATCCTTGACGCCGTCGGGGGGGTCGTCGTACCCTCCTGTCGCGCCCCGGGGCCCCGCCCCGTTCATCAGGGCCTGTTCGTGCACCCCGGGGTTGCATTCCTGCGCGGTTGGGCGTAGCCTCACCTGTTGCCGTGCCCGCGCTCGTCCGTCCTCCGGCTCGTCCCCGGTGACGGCTCGCGCCCGTACGCCTCGCGCCCCCCGCCGCACGCTCTAGGAGGACCCCTTGGCTTCCCGTTCCGCTGTCCGGGACCGCTACTCGTTCGCGAACATCGACGAGGTCCTCGAGCTGCCGGACCTCATCGCCATCCAGCGCCACTCCTTCGAGTGGTTCCTCGACCAGGGCCTCGCCGAGACCTTCCGCGACATCAGCCCGATCGAGGACTTCAGCGGGAGCCTCCGGCTCGAGCTCGAGTTCGACCCGAACGACGAGGACCTCCGGCCCCCGCCGAAGTTCAGCGTCGACGAGTGCAAGGAGAAGGACATGACCTTCTCCGCTCCGATCTTCGTGCGCTCCCGGTTCATGAACGCCCAGACCGGCGAGATCAAGGAGCAGACGGTCTTCATGGGGGACTTCCCCATGATGACCGAGAAGGGCACGTTCATCATCAACGGCACCGAGCGGGTCGTGGTGTCCCAGCTCGTGCGCTCGCCCGGCGTCATCTTCCAGCCCGGCGAGCGGTTCCGCCTGCGGAACCTGTCCAAGCACCAGCTCGTCACGGGCACCATCCATCCCTACCGGGGTGAGTGGATCGAGTTCGACGTCGAGCAGAAGCCCGGCAAGGACGTCACCGCCGGCACCCGCGTCGCCCGGAAGCGCCGCCTCAGCATCTTCGTGCTGCTGCGCGCCCTCGGCTACGACGAGGAGACCCACCCCGGGTTCCTCGACGCCCTGGTGCGCCACTTCGACTTCCTCGAGGGGCAGTGGGAGAAGGACCGGGCCCTCGCCCCCACCCAGGAGGAGGCGCTGATCGAGATCTACAAGCGCGCCCGCCCGGGTGAACCCCCCACGCCCGACGCCGCCCGCAACTACTTCGAGAACGCCTTCTTCAACGGCAAGCGCTACGACCTGTCCCGGGTCGGCCGCTACAAGCTCAACCGAAAGCTCGGCCCCGAGCTCGACAAGCTCGAGCAGCTGTTCGGCCTCGAGCTCGATCGGCCCGAGTCAGACCAGTCCACGCTCTCGCGCTGCGAGGTCCTCGCCGCCTGCACCTACCTGCTGAACCTCGCCGCCGGCGAGCCCGGCTACCGCCTCGACGACCAGGACCACTTCGCCAACCGCCGCATCCGCTCGGTCGGTGAGCTGATCCAGAACCAGGTGCGCATCGGGCTGTCCCGCATGGAGCGGGTCGTGCGCGAGCGGATGACCACCCAGGACGTCGAGGCCATCACGCCCCAGACGCTGATCAACATCCGCCCGGTGGTCGCCGCCATCAAGGAGTTCTTCGGCACCAGCCAGCTGTCGCAGTTCATGGACCAGGTGAACCCGCTGTCGGGCCTCACCCACCGCCGCCGCCTCTCGGCGCTCGGCCCCGGCGGCCTGTCGCGGGAGCGGGCCGGCTTCGAGGTCCGCGACGTGCACTTCAGCCACTACGGCCGCATGTGCCCCATCGAGACACCGGAGGGCCCGAACATCGGTCTGATCGGCGCCCTGTCCACCTTCGCCCGGGTCAACGAGTTCGGCTTCATCGAGTCGCCGTACCGCAGGGTGGTCGACGGCAAGGTCACCGACGAGATCCTCTACCTCGCCGCCGACGAGGAGGAGGAGTACGTCGTCGCCCAGGCCAACGCCCCGCTGAACGACGACGGCACGTTCAAGAACGACCGCGTCCTCGTGCGCCGCAGCCCCCAGGCCGCCAGCCTCAGCCAGCTGAAGCTGCAGCTCGAGCGCGACGTGTGGTACGGCGCCACCACCGAGGTCGGCTACGTGCCGCCCGACGAGGTCGACCTCATGGACGTGTCGCCCAAGCAGATCGTGTCGGTGGCGACCGCGCTCATCCCGTTCCTCGAGCACGACGACGCCAACCGGGCGCTCATGGGCGCCAACATGCAGCGCCAGGCCGTGCCGCTGGTGCGGGCCGAAGCCCCCTACATCGGCACCGGGGTCGAGGCGCGCGCCGCCCGCGACGGCGGCGAGATCATCCTGGCCGAGGACGACGGCACCGTCACCGAGGTCAGCGGCGACTCGATCACCGTCGAGTACAAGAAGGGCCGCAAGGTCTACCGGCTGCTCAAGTTCCGCCGCTCGAACCAGGACACCAGCATCAACCAGATCCCCCGGGTCCGCGAGGGCGACAAGGTGCGGGCCGGCGACCTCATCGCCGACGCGTCCTCCACCGACCACGGCGAGCTGGCGCTCGGCAAGAACCTGCTGGTGGCCTTCATGCCGTGGGAGGGCTACAACTTCGAGGACGCCATCATCGTGTCCGAGCGCCTGGTGCGCGACGACGTCCTCACCTCGATCCACATCCACAGCTACGAGATCGACGCCCGCGACACCAAGCTCGGGCCCGAGGAGATCACCCGGGACATCCCCAACCTGTCCGACGACATCCTCGCCGACCTCGACGACCGCGGCATCATCCGCGTCGGCGCCGAGGTCGGTCCCGGCGACGTGCTGGTCGGCAAGGTCACGCCCAAGGGCGAGACCGAGCTCACCCCCGAGGAGCGCCTGCTGCGGGCGATCTTCGGCGAAAAGGCGCGCGAGGTGCGCGACACCAGCCTCAAGGTCCCCCACGGCGAGGCCGGCAAGGTCATCGACGTGCGGGTGTTCGACCGCGACGAGCAGCACGAGCTGCCGCCGGGCGTGAACCAGCTGGTCCGGGTCTACGTCGCCCAGCGCCGCAAGATCAGCGTCGGCGACAAGCTCGCCGGCCGCCACGGGAACAAGGGCGTGATCTCGCGGATCCTGCCCGTCGAGGACATGCCGTTCCTCGAGGACGGCACCCCCGTCGACATCATCCTCAACCCCCTCGGCGTGCCCAGCCGCATGAACGTCGGGCAGGTGCTCGAGGCCCACCTGGGCTACGCCGCCCGCTGGGGCTGGGACATCGCCGGCGACGGCAAGAGCGACGTCGGCTCCGAGCCCGAGCGGGGCACCGAGCGCAAGACGCGCCCCGTCACGCCGCCGGCGGCGTGGGTGGCCACGCCCGTGTTCGACGGCGCCCACTGGGACGAGGCCGAGGAGGCCGGCCAGCACCCCACCATCCGCCAGATCCTGGAGCACCTCAAGCCCGACCACCCCGACGGGCACCGCATGATCGGTCCCGACGGCAAGGCGGTGCTCTACAACGGCCGCACCGGCGAGCCCTACGACCACCCGATCACGGTCGGGTACATGTACATCCTGAAGCTCGCCCACCTGGTCGACGACAAGATCCACGCCCGATCGACCGGTCCGTACTCGATGATCACCCAGCAGCCCCTGGGCGGGAAGGCCCAGTTCGGCGGCCAGCGCTTCGGCGAGATGGAGGTGTGGGCCCTCGAGGCCTACGGCTCCGCCTACTGCCTGCAGGAGCTGCTCACGATCAAGAGCGACGACGTCCTCGGCCGGGTGCGGGTCTACGAGGCGATCGTGAAGGGCGAGAACATCCCCGAGCCCGGCATCCCCGAGAGCTTCAAGGTGCTCATCAAGGAGATGCAGGCGCTGTGCCTCAACGTCGAGGTGCTCTCGACGACCGGCGAGGAGATCGAGATGCGCGAGCTCGACGAGGAGGTCTTCCGCACCGCCGAGGAGCTCGGGATCGACCTGTCGCGGCCCGAGCGGGGCTCCGACGAAGAAGACGAGCGCCGGCGCGAGCCCATCTAGTGGCTCGGCTGCTCCACCACGGTGACCGCGGCGAACGAACGAGGGTGACTTCGAATGCTTGACGTCAACAACTTCGATCAGCTCCGGATCGGGCTGGCCACGGCGGACTCCATTCGCACGTGGTCCAACGGCGAGGTGAAGAAGCCCGAGACCATCAACTACCGCACGCTCAAGCCCGAGAAGGACGGCCTGTTCTGCGAGAAGATCTTCGGGCCCACCAAGGACTGGGAGTGCTACTGCGGCAAGTACAAGCGCGTCCGGTTCAAGGGCATCATCTGCGAGCGCTGCGGGGTCGAGGTCACCCGCTCGAAGGTGCGCCGCGAGCGCATGGGCCACATCGAGCTGGCCGCCCCCGTCGTGCACATCTGGTACCTCCGCGGCACCCGCTCCTGGCTGGCGTACCTGCTCGCCGGCCTCGAGCCGCGCGAGGAGCTCAAGGCCAAGCAGCTCGAGAAGGTCATCTACTTCGCCGCCAACCTCGTCACCTGGGTCGACGAGGAGCGCCGCCACGACGAGCTGGCGAACTTCGAGGCGGAGCTGGGCGAGGAGCGCGCCCAGATCGAAAAAGAGCGCGACCTCGACATCGACCGGGTCTACAAGCAGCTCGAGGAGGAGCTGGCGGGCCTCGAGTCCGAGGGCGCCAAGGACAGCGACATCCGGGCCCGCCAGAAGGCCGCCGAGCGCGAGATCGGCGCGATCCGCGAGCGCGCCGAGATGGAGCTGGACCTGGTGCAGCGGGCCTTCGAGGAGTTCCGGGACCTGCACGCCCGCAAGATCATCGAGGACGAGCTGCTGTGGCGCGAGCTGCGCGACCGCTACGGCGAGTTCTTCGAGGGCGGCATGGGCGCCGAGGCCATCGCCCGGCTGATCGACCGCATCGACCTCGACGAGGAGGAGCGCAAGCTGCGCGAGGCGATCGACCCGGCCGAGGGCCAGCGCCCGCTGTCGGCCCAGCGCAAGCAGAAGGCCATCAAGCGCCTCAAGATCGTGTCGGCCTTCAACCGCCGGGACGAGCACGGCCGCCGGGTCAACGACCCGCGAGCCATGATCCTCGAGGTCGTGCCGGTGATCCCGCCCGACCTGCGCCCGATGGTGCAGCTCGACGGCGGCCGCTTCGCCACCAGCGACCTCAACGACCTCTACCGGCGGGTCATCAACCGCAACAACCGGCTGAAGCGCCTGCTCGACCTCGGCGCCCCCGAGATCATCGTCAACAACGAGAAGCGCATGCTGCAGGAGGCCGTTGACGCCCTGTTCGACAACGGGCGCCGCGGCCGGCCCGTCACCGGTCCCGGCAACCGCCCGCTCAAGTCGCTGTCGGACATGCTGAAGGGCAAGCAGGGCCGGTTCCGCCAGAACCTGCTGGGCAAGCGCGTCGACTACTCGGGCCGGTCCGTCATCGTGGTCGGCCCCACCCTTCGGCTGCACCAGTGCGGCCTGCCCAAGCTCATGGCGCTCGAGCTGTTCAAGCCGTTCGTCATGAAGCGGCTCGTCGACAGCGAGCTGGCCCAGAACATCAAGTCGGCCAAGCGCATGGTCGAGCGGCGCCGCCCGCAGGTGTGGGACGTGCTCTCCGAGGTCATCAAGGAGCACCCCGTCCTGCTCAACCGGGCGCCCACCCTGCACCGCTTGGGCATCCAGGCCTTCGAGCCCGTGCTGGTCGAGGGCAAGGCCATCCAGATCCACCCGCTCGTGTGCACGGCGTTCAACGCCGACTTCGACGGTGACCAGATGGCCGTGCACCTGCCGCTGTCGGCCGAGGCCCAGGCCGAGAGCCGCGTGCTCATGCTGTCGGCCAACAACATCCTGTCGCCCGCCAACGGCCGGCCCATCGTGGTGCCCACCCAGGACATGGTCATCGGCGCCTACTACCTCACCGAGGCGATCGAGGGCGCCGAGGGCGAAGGGCGGGTCTTCCGCAACGAGTGGGAGGTCGCCCGGGCCTACGAGGAGGGCCACATCGACCTCCACGCCCTCATCACGGTGCGCACCCCCGCGCTCGTCGACGAGGAGAACAGCAACGGGGCCCGGGCGTACCACCCGACGACGGCCGGACGCGTGCTGTTCAACCAGACCCTGCCCGCCGACTACCGCGACCGCTTCGAGTTCGTGAACCGCACGGTCAAGAAGCGCGACATGGGCGAGATCGTCGAGACGCTGGCCGAGAGCTACAGCAAGGCCGACGTCGCCGCGGCCCTCGACGCCCTGAAGGACCTCTGCTACCGCTTCGCCAGCCAGTCGGGCCTCACGATCTCCCTCGACGACGTCAAGGTCCCGCCCACCAAGCGCGAGATCCTCGACCGCTACGAGCGCGACGCCGAGAAGGTCGAGACCCAGTTCAAGCGGGGCATCATCACCGACGGTGAGCGTCGCCAGAAGGAGGTCGAGATCTGGACGAACGCCACCGACGAGGTTCGGACCGCCATGGAGGAAGGCATGCGGGCCGAGCACTTCAACCCCATCGAGATGATGGTGGGCTCCGGCGCACGCGGCAACGTCACCCAGGTGCGCCAGATCGCGGGCATGCGCGGCCTGGTGGCCAACCCCCGCGGTGACTTCATCCCCCGGCCGATCAAGAGCAACTTCCGCGAGGGCCTGCACGTGCTCGAGTACTTCATCTCGACGCCGGGCGCCCGCAAGGGCCTGGTCGACACCGCCCTGCGGACCGCGGACTCGGGCTACCTCACCCGCCGCCTGGTCGACGTCGCCCAGGAGCTGATCATCCGGGAGGAGGACTGCGGCACCACCCGCAGCCTGTGGGTCGGCGACGTGGTGCCCGACGCCTCCGGCAAGCGCTCGTACCTCGAGACGCGCCTCTACGGTCGCACGCTGGCCGAGGACGTCACGCTCGCCGACGGCACCACCTACCCTGCCGGCACGGTCGTCGATGACGAGGCGCTCGCCGCTCTCGAGCGGGACGAGACGGTCGATCGGGTGCGGGTGCGCTCGGTGCTCACCTGCGATGCGCCGCACGGCGTGTGCGCCGCGTGCTACGGCCAGTCCCTCGCCACCGGCAAGGCGATCGAGCTGGGCGAGGCCGTCGGCGTCATCGCCGCCCAGTCGATCGGCGAGCCCGGGACCCAGCTCACGATGCGCACGTTCCACACGGGCGGCGTCGCCGGCCAGGACATCGCCGGCGGCCTGCCCCGTGTCGTCGAGCTGTTCGAGGCCCGCAGCCCGCGGGGCAAGGCCGTGCTCTCCCGCACCTCCGGTGTGGTGCGCGTCGCCGAGGACGAGGGTCGCGGCCGAACCGTCACGGTCGTCAGCGACGACGGCGAGGAGGACAGCTACACCATCCCCCTCATCAGCCGCCTCGAGGTGCGCGACGGCGACGAGGTCACCGCCGGTGACGCGCTCGTCGAGGGCCCGCGCGACCCCAAGGAGCTGCTCGAGATCAAGGGCGTGCGCGAGACCCAGCAGTACCTCGTCGGCGAGGTGCAGAAGGTGTACCGCGATCAGGGCGTGTCGATCCACGACAAGCACATCGAGCTCATCGTCCGGCAGATGACGCGGCGGGTGGCGGTGCAGGAGCCGGGCGACTCGCCCTTCCTGCCCGGCGAGCGGGTCGACGCCAAGGTCTACGCCGAGACCAACCGGTCGCTGGTGCAGGAGGGCAAGACGCCGGCCGAGGGCCGGCCCGAGCTCATGGGCATCACCAAGGCGTCGCTGGCCACCGACTCGTGGCTGTCGGCGGCGTCGTTCCAGGAGACCACCCGGGTGCTCACCGAGGCCGCCATCGAGTCGAAGTCCGACGCGTTGCTCGGCCTCAAGGAGAACATCATCATCGGCAAGCTGATCCCGGCGGGCACCGGCATGCTGAAGTACCGCACCATCGAGACCGACGCCCCCGACTACGAGCCGATGACGTTCTGGTCCTCCGAGGACGACGAGGCCGACCCGGCGGCGTGGCTCGCGTCGATCGGGGGCAACGGCGACACGCCGCCTGTCCCCGGCGAGGACTCCGCGTAGGCGCTCGCGCCCACCGTTACCGCCACCGACGCAGAACCCGGGGCGCCGCCCCGGGTTCTGCCGCCTCCGGGTGCGGGTAGGGGCTCTGCAAGGCAACCGAGGCGAGCACCCCGAGGAGTGATTCGGATGCCGACCGCAGCCAGCACCCACACCCGAACCGGCCGTTCCGAAGCGCAAGGACCGCGACCGGTCGACGTCCCGCCCTCCACCCACCTCACCACGACCCTGTGGGAGCGGGCGGGCTCCAGTCCCGACCAGGCGATCCTGCGCCCACCCGCCGGCGACGGCGAGTGGCGGGACGTGACCTGGGGCGAGCTGGCCGAGCGGGTGCGATCTGTCGCCGCCGGGCTGGTCGCCAGCGGGGTCGCCGCCGGTGACCGCGTCGCGTTGATGTCGCCCACCCGCGTCGAGTGGACCGTCGCCGACCTCGCCGTCCTCGCCGCGGGCGCCGTGACCGTGCCGATCTACGACACGAGCTCGGCCGAGCAGTGCGAGTGGATCCTGTCGGACTCAGGCGCCGTCGCCGCCTTCGCGGCGGGGAGCGACGAGCGCGGGCGTCTCGAGGAGGCCTGGGAGGAGGGGACCGAGGCCCGGGTGCTCGTGTTCGACGACGGCGCCCTCGACGAGCTCGCCCGGCGGGGTGGCGACGCCGAGCGGGCCGAGGTCGAGCGCCGGTGCGCGGCGCTCACCACCGACGACCTGGCGACGATCGTCTACACCTCGGGCACCACCGGGAACCCCAAGGGCTGCATGCTCACGCACGGGAACCTGGTGTGGACTGCCCGCCAGACGCGCGAGCACCTGGGCGGGGCGTTCGGAGAGGGCGACTCCACGCTGCTCTTCCTGCCGCTGGCCCACGTGTTCGCCCGGCTCATCCAGGTCGGCTGCCTCGAGTCCGGGGTGGTCCTCGGCTATGCCCGGTCGATGGACACCCTGGCCGACGACCTTCGCAGCTTCCGGCCCACCTTCCTCCTGAGCGTGCCGCGGGTGTTCGAGAAGGTGTTCAACCGGGCCCAGAGCCAGGCGACCGGGGTGAAGGCCAGGGTCTTCGACTTCGCCGTGCGGTCGGGCCGTGCCTGGTCCGAGGCCGGCGACCCCGGCCCGGTCCTCAGGCTGCGGCGCGCCCTGGCCGACAAGCTCGTGTACGCCAAGCTCCGCCAGGCCGTCGGCGGCCGCGTGAAGTACGCCGTGTCCGGCGGCTCGGCCCTCAGCCCCCACCTGGCCCACTTCTTCCACGCCGCCGGGATCCCGATCCTCGAGGGGTACGGCCTCACCGAGACCAGCGCCCCGGCCACGGCCAACGCACCCGATGCCTTCCGCATCGGCACCGTCGGCCGGCCCCTGCCGGGCGTGGAGCTGCGCATCGCCGCAGACGGTGAGATCCTCATCCGGGGACCCCATGTCTTCCAGGGTTACTGGCAGAACGACGAGGCCACCGCCGCGGTGCTCGACCAGGACGGCTGGTTCCACAGCGAGGACCTCGGCACCCTCGACGACGACGGGTTCCTGTCGATCACCGGCCGCAAGAAGGAGCTGATCGTCACCGCCGGCGGCAAGAACGTGGCCCCCTCGGTGCTCGAGGAGCGCATCAAGAGCCACCGCCTCGTCAGCCAGGCGATCGTGATCGGCGACGACCGTCCCTTCATCGCCGCGCTGGTGACCCTCGACCCCGACGAGGCCGAGGCGTTCGCCCGCGAGCGCGGCCTGAGCACCGACCCCGCCGACCTCGCCGCCAGCGAGGAGGTGCGCGGCGCCGTCGGGGAGGCGATCGAGGCCGCCAACCGGGCGGTCTCGCGGGCCGAGTCGATCCGGGAGTTCCGGGTCCTGCCCCGGGACCTCTCCCAGGACGAGGACGAGATCACCCCAACGCTCAAGGTGAAGCGGTCGGTCGTGGCCGAGCACTTCGCCGAGGAGATCGAGGCGATCTACCGGCGCTGAGGCCCTCGGGCGTCCGTTTGCCGTTCGGGGCGCGGGCCCGTAGCATGGCTCCTCGGCCATGACGCCGGTGCCGACGCACGCGCGGCCCGAGCCGTCCTGATCCCCCCGAGGAGCGACACGTCCGTGCCCACGATCCAGCAGCTGGTCCGCAAGGGCCGCCAGTCGAAGCCCAAGAAGGCCAAGACCGCGGCCCTGAAGGGCGCGCCCCAGCGTCGGGGCGTGTGCACGCGCGTCTACACCACCACCCCCAAGAAGCCGAACTCGGCGCTGCGGAAGGTGGCCCGAGTGCGCCTCACGAGCGGCATGGAGGTCACCGCCTACATCCCCGGTGAGGGCCACAACCTCCAGGAGCACTCGATCGTGCTCGTCCGCGGCGGCCGAGTGAAGGACCTGCCCGGCACGCGGTACAAGGTCATCCGCGGCGCGCTCGACGCCTCGGGCGTGCGCGACCGCAAGCAGGCCCGCAGCCGCTACGGCGCCAAGAGGGAGGGGTAGTCGTGCCCCGTCGTGGACCCGCGCCCCGCCGTGAGCTCATGCCCGACCCGATCTACCGGTCGGTGCTCGTCACCCAGCTCGTCAACAAGGTGCTCCAGCGCGGCAAGCGCAGCACCGCCGAGCGCATCGTCTACGAGGCGCTCGACATCCTGGGCGACAGGACCGGCGGGGAGCCCATCGCCGCCCTGAAGCGGGCCGTCGACAACGTGAAGCCCCAGCTCGAGGTCCGGAGCCGCCGCGTGGGTGGCGCCACCTACCAGGTGCCCGTCGAGGTCCGGCCCCGCCGGGCCACCACGCTGGCCATCCGCTGGCTCGTCGGGTACTCGCGCCAGCGCCGCGAGAAGACCATGGCCCAGCGCCTCGCCAACGAGCTGCTCGACGCCTCCAACGGCATCGGGGCGGCCGTGAAGCGCCGGGAGGACCTCCACAAGATGGCCGAGTCCAACAGGGCGTTCGCCCACTACCGCTGGTAGTCCCCGATACGCCCCGGGTACACCGCGACCCGGGGTCTGCAAGGCCGCGGCCGGTAGCGGCGCCGGCCGCCCCGCCAACCCCGAATCCGCCGCCCCGACCAGAGTGACGCGCAATGGCTGAAGCACCGAGCATCCGAGAGTTCCCGCTGTCCAAGACCCGCAACATCGGGATCATGGCGCACATCGACGCGGGCAAGACCACCACGACCGAGCGGATCCTCTACTACACCGGCAAGACCTACAAGCTGGGCGAGGTCCACGAGGGCGGCGCCGTGATGGACTGGATGGTCCAGGAGCAGGAGCGCGGCATCACGATCACCTCGGCGGCCACGACCTGCGCGTGGAAGGACCACTGGATCAACATCATCGACACCCCCGGCCATGTGGACTTCACCGTCGAGGTGGAGCGCAGCCTGCGGGTCCTCGACGGCGCCGTCGCCGTGTTCGACGCCGTCTCGGGCGTCGAGCCGCAGTCCGAGACGGTGTGGCGCCAGGCCGACAAGTACCGGGTGCCGCGCATCTGCTTCATCAACAAGATGGACCGCATCGGCGCCGACTACTTCGCCGCCGTGAAGAGCATCGAGGACCGCCTCGACGCCACCGTCGCCGTTGTGCAGATCCCCGTCGGCGCCGAGGGCCACTTCACCGGCATGGTCGACCTGATCGGCATGAAGGCGCTGATCTGGGCCGACACCGAGGGCAAGGGCGAGGAGTGGGAGGTCACCGACATCCCCGCCGACCTCGTCGAGGTCGCCGAGGAGTGGCGCCACCAGCTCGTCGACGTGCTGTCGCACTTCGACGACACCATCCTCGAGAAGTACGCCGGCGACGAGGAGATCACCGCCGAGGACCTGCGGCGGGCGCTGCGGGCCGGGACCATCTCCAACGAGTGCTTCCCCGTGCTGTGCGGATCGGCGTTCAAGAACAAGGGCGTGCAGCCCATGCTCGACGCCGTCGTCGACTTCCTGCCCAGCCCCCTCGACCTCCCGCCGGTGCGGGGCATGGACGTGAAGGGCATCGAGGAGCTCGAGCGCGCGCCCGACGACGGCGAGCCGTTCTCGGCGCTGGCGTTCAAGATCATGAGCGATCCGCACGTGGGCAAGCTGACGTACTTCCGGGTCTACAGCGGCACGCTGCGGGCCGGCTCCTACGTGTACAACTCCACCAAGGACACCAAGGAGCGGGTCGGGCGCATCCTGCAGATGCACGCCAACCACCGCGAGGAGAAGGAGGCCGTCTTCACCGGCGACATCGTCGCCGCCATCGGCCTCAAGAACACCACCACCGGCGACACGCTCTGCGACCCCGACCGGCCCATCGTGCTCGAGGCCCTCGAGTTCCCCGAGCCGGTCATCCACGTCGCCGTCGAGCCCAAGACCAAAGCCGACCAGGACAAGCTGGGCAAGGCGCTGCAGGCCCTCGCCGAGGAGGACCCCACCTTCCAGGTGCGCACCGACGAGGAGACCGGCCAGACCGTGATCTCGGGCATGGGCGAGCTGCACCTCGAGGTGCTCGTCGACCGCATGCTGCGCGAGTTCAAGGTCGACGCCACCGTCGGCAAGCCCCAGGTCGCCTACCGGGAGACCATCACGCGGCCCGTGCAGAAGGTCACCTACCGCCACGTCAAGCAGACCGGCGGCGCCGGCCAGTTCGCCCACGTGGTGATCGACCTCGAGCCAACCGGCCCCGGCGGCGGCTACGAGTTCGTCGACCAGATCACGGGCGGGCGCATCCCCCGGGAGTTCATCCCCGCCGTCGACCAGGGCATCCAGCAGTCGCTGTCGTCCGGCGTGCTCGCCGGCTACCCCGTCGTCGACGTGCGCGCCATCCTCACCGACGGCTCGGCGCACGAGGTCGACTCGTCCGAGATGGCGTTCAAGGTCGCCGGCAGCATGGCCTTCAAGGAGGCCGCCCGGCAGGCCAAGCCCGCCCTGCTCGAGCCGATCATGGCCGTCGAGGTCGTCACCCCCGAGGACTACATGGGCGACGTCATCGGCGACCTCAACAGCCGCCGCGGCCGCGTCGAGGGCATGGAGCAGCGGGGCAACAGCCAGGTCATCCGCGCCCAGGTGCCCCTCTCGGACATGTTCGGCTACGCTACCGACCTGCGTTCGCGCACCCAGGGGCGCGCGACCTACACCATGCAGTTCCACTCGTACCAGCAGGTGCCCGACACGATCGCCTCCGAGATCGTCGCCCGGGTGCGCGGCGAGTAGGAGCGGTTCCCGGACCAACCCGTCCACCCAGTCCACACCGAGTCAGCAAGGAAGAGGATCACCCATGGCCAAGGAGAAGTTCGAGCGGACGAAGCCTCATTTGAATGTGGGGACGATGGGGCACATCGATCATGGGAAGACGACGTTGACGGCGGCGATCACGAAGGTGTTGGCGGATC